>JAYZXX010000211.1:0-5142 GCA_036140815.1 Bdellovibrionota bacterium
GAGACTTTTGATGAGTATTTTTAGCGGATCGATCGCTTCACGCTAACCGGAGGTCCTTCGAGAAAAACTTTCCATTGAATCCTCTTGCTAACAATAAGAATCTTCTGGACACTTTTTTGAGAAAGAACCCAGATATAATTAGGGGGAATTAAATACTGTCGATTTTTAAGAGCTGACTATGTCTTGATTTGACAGCTCTAACAAAGGAGTTCGCATCAAAACTTTGATGTTCGGAAGGAAAATTATATTTTTCCATGATGCTCTGTGAGAGATTGTCCCAAAAGTCTAACCTTTGCACTAATTAGTATGGGTTCTCAGATAAAAGTCTTTCAGTGCCTCCTCTTGCTAAAATTAAAAAGGCTTAAAGAGTTTTTTGAAGAAGAGTACACACAAGGCTTCATTGTCTGGCCTTTCAAATCTCGAGTTTTAGCTACTGAGGAACTTTTTGAATCTAGCTAGAATTACTCATAAGCAAGGGGATAAATCTCCAATAACTATTTTGAAAACCAAAACCTTTACCAACCTAGGCTCTAATGCTTTAATAAGGCATGATCGAATTCAAAGAGGTCAGCCTTAGTTTTGATGGCCGGCAAATTTTAGACAAAATTAGTTTTAAACTAGAGGAGGGTAAATCCCTCGTTTTGGTTGGGCCAAGTGGAGAAGGTAAGACTTCAATTTTAAAACTGATTTCTGGTTTGATTAAACCTAGCTCTGGTTTTGTTTACGTAAAAGGTAAAGATATTAAACAATTATCTAAACAAGAGCTTTTATCGTTGTTAAAAAATATGGGAATGCTTTTTCAAAAAAATGCCCTTTTTGATTCTATGAAAGTCTCGCAAAACATGAAGTTTCCAATGCTAGAAACTACAGATTTTAGTGAAGAAGAAATCGAAAAAAGAACTCGCTATTTTTTAAAGGAAGTAGGAATCGACCATGCCTATGATTTGTTTCCTGCAGAAATATCAGGTGGAATGCAAAAGCGATTAGGCATTGCTAGAGCCTTGGCGCTAGATCCCCAAATCATATTATACGATGATCCCACCGCCGGTTTAGATCCGATCACCAGCCGAAAAATCATTGATCTTATTTTGAAGCTTAAAAAAGAAAGAGGCTCTACATTAGTTACGGTTACTAATGATATGAACCGAGCTTACCAATTAGCAGATCATATGGCTTTACTTGTAAAAGGGGAGATGCTTTGGTTAGATTCTGTGCAAAAGGCGCGAACTAGTGATGACCCACGAGTGTTTCAATTTTTAAACGGTAAAACCCAAGGGCCATTAACCGAAAAGCTCTAAAGATATTAAAAACTTAGAGCTAAAGCATAGACCTCTATACAAAATCAAACTACTATATAACTGATTTATGATTCAGTTTAAAAATGTTGTGAAAAGATTTGGGGAAAGAACGATTCTAAAAGGAATCAGTTTTGAAGTAAAAAAAGGAGAAATTCTTTTTATCCTCGGCACATCTGGAACTGGAAAGTCAGTAAGTCTAAAAAGTCTGGTTGGCTTGCTTCGGCCTGAAGAAGGTGAGATCTATATTGATGATCAAAGGGTGGATCAACTTACAGAAGAAGAATATCTACCGATTCGTAAAAAATGCGGGATGGTTTTTCAGCACCCAGCTCTTTTTGACTCACTCAGTATTTATGAAAATATCGCTTTTGGTTTACGACGCCATTACGATCTTCCAGAGAAAGAAGTAAAAGAGAAGGTTCTTCGTTGTAGTGGATTAGTGAACATAAAAGCTGATTTACTCGAGTTACTACCACAAAGCATCTCTTATGGTATGCAAAAAAGAGTAAGTCTGGCTAGAACCTTGGCGGTGGAACCAGAAATTCTGTTGTTCGATGAGCCAACCACAGGATTAGACCCGATTACTACAAATACGGTTAACGAATTAATATTTGATCTTTCAAGGGAATTAAAAACCACTTCCTTGGTTGTCAGCCATGATATGGGATGCGCATTAAATATTGCCGATCGAATCATCGTATTGGATCAGGGAAATGTTGTGGACCAGGGAACCCCAGATCAATTGCGTAAAAGCCAAGTTCCATTAACAAAAGATTTTTTAGCAGAGGTATTAGAAAATGAAAGTATTAACTAATACCCTAGCTGAAATCGGAGGCCTTAGTGTATTTGTTCAGGAAATGTTTTCTGTTGCTTACCGAAAGGGGATAAAGCAAAGGGATGTTCTCGAGCAGGTCTGGAAAGTGTTTATTCAAAGCTTTCCAACCACAGCAATGGCAGGTTTTTTTGTGGGTGGAATTTTAACTCTACAATTTACTCTGCAGGTTAAGACATTTGGTGCTCTCGGATTTTTAGGTGGTCTAGCAACCAGCTCTACAGTTAGAGAAGTTGGTCCTTTACTGATTGCATTTATGCTAAGTGGAAAAATTGGCGCCTTCACTTCAGCAGAGCTCGGAACCATGCGGGTTACTGAACAAATTGATGCAATTCGATGCCTCGGGGCTGACCCATTACAGGAAATTATTCTTCCAAGGTTTTTAGGAATCATTTTTGCCAGTTTCTTCTTGTTAGTTGGTGGGCTTTTTATGTCTATCTTTGGTGGGATGTTAATGGGGGTTTTGTTTAGCGGTATTAATCCAGAGGAGTACATCAGACATATTCCTACTTTGGTTTCAAAGGTTTCTCTTATAAATAGTGTATTTAAGTGCTTCGTTTTTGCCTTCGTATTGGCCGCCATTTGTACTTACAAAGGTTATACTGCTAGTGGTGGTTCAAAGGGAGTGGGAATCGCAGTGGTTTCAACTTCTGTGCAAACCATGATTTGTCTGGTTTTCATGGACTGGTTTACAAGTGTAATTAGTGATGCCTTTTTCACTGTGGTGGGGTCCTAATGATAGAAGTTGCGAACCAATGGATCTATCTATCAATAAAGAATCTTGTAGAGTTTTTTCTACTTTTGATACAGGGATTTCTTAGTATCTTTATTCGTCCGTTTCGACTTAAGGAGATTGCAAAGCAGTTTCACTTTGTGGCTAATGAGTCAGCACCCATCGTATTCATTTGTGTGAGTTTTTCCGCGGGAGTAGTGATCGTTGAAGCAACATTTCATATGAAATTAGTTATTCAAAACTCCTCTATGGTTCCTGGCTTTGCTGCAATGTTGATTTTAAGAGAATTAGCCGCTGTAGTTTGTTGTCTGTTATTAGGCTCCAGAGTTGGGGCTGGTTGGGCTGCTGAAATTGGTAGTATGAAAGTTACAGAGCAGATCGATGCCTTAAAAATGCTAGGAATTGAACCTGTAAAATATTTGTTAAGCCCAAGATTGATTGCAGCTAGCTTTGGCGCCATGTTTCTGGTCGCCCTTTCTGGTATTTTATGTATTTTAGTTGCGATGTATGTCAGTACTTTGAAACTTGGCTTTACCATGGGCAGCTTCTTTTCGGCGATGAGATCTTTTGTTAGTATGCAAGATCTATATTTCTCTATGATTAAGGGTTTTTGTTTTGGGGCAGTGATTCCTGTGGTCAGCTGTTTTTATGGTTTTCGTTGTAAGGCTGGAGCTGAAGGTGTTGGGCGAGCAACCACGAATTCGGTGGTGGTTATCTCTATTTTAATAATTATGCTAGACTTTTTGTTGAGCTGGATTTTTTCAAATTTTTACTAGGAACAATATATGAAGACAGAATCAAAAGTAGGAATTTTAGTCGTTGTTAGTATCGCAGCAATTATGGGTTTTAGTTACTTTTTAGGGGTAATTAATCCTTTTGCGGATACAGAAGAAATTTACATTACCTATAACTTCGCTGGAGGCATTGAAGTAGGCTCACCAGTTAGAGTTATGGGAATTAAGGCAGGGAAGGTAAAAGAAATTATTTTCGAGCCTGGAATGAAAAGTGATGAGGGTGAAGAGGTAAACTTAAAGCTTCGAATAGCGATCGATAGAAAGGCTTTCGAAACGGTTAGAACAGATTCACAGTTTTTTATTAATCTTGCAGGAGTGATTGGTGAAAAATACCTTGAGGTATCGCCAGGCTCTTCGGCAAATCCTAGAGTAAGCCCTGGTGGAACTTATCGCGGTGAAGATCCACCACGAATCGACCAGCTCATTTCCCAATCCTATAGTTTGGCTGGAAAGCTAATCAAAATCGTTGAAAACAACGAAGGAGACTTTGAAAGTCTAATCAATCGCTTCAATGATATGGTTAAAAACTTAAATACCACCTTAGTGATCGTAAATAAGTTAGATAGAGAAAGAGGGCTACAGGATTTGATCGCAAATTTGAATGTAGTTCTTGGAGACGTGAAATCTGTGAGTGGGAAGCTTAAAAGCAAAGATACAGAAAAAACCTTGGACCTTCTTTATCGTTTAATGTGGCGTTTAGATGATTTGGATAAGAAGGCTATAAAAGAGTTTTTGCAAGAAGAAGGCATTAAGGCTAAAATTTTCTAGAGTTTTTAATCCATGGGAGGATTGATTTTGAAGAAATTGATTTTTGTAAGTGTTTTCAGTTTGATTTGTAGCCAGGCATTCGCGCAAAGAGTTAGTGTAAAGAATGGCAGATATACAGAGCAAAGCTCTTATTCAAAACAAGCAAATTCTGGTTTAGGCTTAAGAAGCATTCGACGAGCTGGAGTTTCATTAGTTGCAGCTGGTGATCTGGGAACGGGAGGAGCAAAATTAGAGTTAAACCTAACTCCTACTTGGTCATTTTCAACCGGATTTGGCGGAAGTACTGACTTTAGTGCCTTTAGCTTTCAAGTTACTCGTTATTTGAGTGGGACAAATTTCCTTCCCTATGTAGCCATGGGCCTAACTCGCTGGTATGGCAATGCGAATGGAGAGATTAGCACGACCAGTCCTAGTATATTGGCCGATGAGCTAATGAATGATGGAGATCGTCGCGATGGCAAGATTCGAGAGTTTTTGTTAACACCCAAATTAGGCCTACAATACTTGGCTCCCAATGGGGAATATGCGGGATATGGTTTTTTCGCAGAAGTGATGCTGTTTTTGGATATTCAAGATCTGGTTATGGCTCCAACCGGTTCTGTTGGCGTGAGTTACTATTTTTAATTCCTCCTACTACAGTATAAAATTAGGGTAAAGCTTGGTATTTTACCGAGCTTTTTTTATGAAACCTTTGTCTATAGCGAATGATAGCTAACA
>JAYZXX010000212.1:0-6541 GCA_036140815.1 Bdellovibrionota bacterium
TAATTTCATTAATTTCATATTTGGCAATACCAAGTACTTGTTCTGTAGCCAAAAGTTTACCATCTTTTCCAGAGAATAAATTCACTCGAATGTTAATTCCCGATTTATTTTTAGATATACTCATAGCAATCATTGCATCTACTTTTGCGCGTTGACCGATTCTGGCTGCTTCTGCAGTATTGCTCTCTAGTTCGATCGGGGAGAGAACGCTTCCCACAAAGTTTTTTTCGTGTAATTCAAAATGATGATTCTTTTCAACTCTTTCTGAAATGTAGCGGTCAATTGGTCTCGCATAGATTCCATCAATATTGTCAATGCTCGGTAAGACCATGATTTTATCAATGCTCAAATAACTATCGATTTTGCTCTTAAACTCTCCACTGACTTGAGAGTAGCTATTAATACTGAAAAGTAGAAAACTCAAAAATAGTAAAAAAGACTGTTTCATATCTATATTATAGATGGAAAAAAAAGTAGGAGCATTCAAGAAAGATTTTTAGGCCTCAAGTCTTGTTTGAATGGAAGCTCTAGCTTTGGCTTTTGTCTAGAAAATACAACCAATGGCGAGTCTTGAAAATCAATGATTTTGCAAAGCTTATTTGGATTTTACCGATAAGTAGAAGATGGCAAAACTTACTGTATTTCTTATTTTTAATTTTTTCGTTGTTAAGCTCTTTGGTCAATGGGGGGAAGATCCCTTTGTTTATGTTGCTCCTAAAAGCATCCAATCTAAATCCAAAAGCAAATCTAGGCGTAGTCCCGCTTCGTTGGATATAAAAGTAAAGGAAGTTGGAGAAGAAGAACAAGACTCTGGAAAGCTAGATAAAGACATAGCGAAAGAAGTAGTAAATGCTGAGCCTGATTCTAAGATGTCAAAAAAGACAGAAACTGTTCCCGATCAAAATAAAGAATGGGAAAAGTTGAAAAATGAATTTAAAACTGGAAAGATTTTAAAACAAGAAGAACCAAAGGAAGCTGTTCGCTTTATTAAAAAATCACAAAGGGATATTCATTTAGGCTTTAATATTTCAATGTTGAATTTCAATTCTCAAAGCGAATATTCACCGCGAAATTACCAATCAAATGCTGTTTTGTATGAATCAAAAATAGGAATCGGCTTTAAGAAAAGTTTAAGTTCTTATTTTTCCTACGGGACCTCTTCAAAAATGTTTATCGTAGATAATCCAGATAATAGCTCCAATAGCTCAATCGACTACACTAATATTGAGCTTGGCTTGGTATATCGTTCTCTCCAAATGGAAGACTTTTATTTGGATTGGACCATTGCTGGAAGAGAGAGCGCAATTAGTGTTTCTAAATCTTCTAACTATAGCATGGGAGCAAAAACATCTTCTTTAGTCCTAGGCTTAGACTATGTTCAAACATCACCAGAAGGATCTAGTTTTAAAATTCAGGGCAGGCTGTATCCAAAGCCGAATCAATTAGAGGAATCTGATGGAAATTGGCAATATCAATCAGGCTCTGATCCAGCAGTGATTTCTGCTCAGCTGGGTTTTTCATACATAAAGTCCTTAGATCCAAATTTTAATTTCGAAATATCATATAAATACTTTTTTGAGCAGGTACAGTTTTCAGAAAGTACGGGTGCTGCAGATCCAGCAAGCTCAACAAGTATCACCAATACAAAAGTAAAAACAGAGTGGAATAGCTTTGGTTTTGGATTGGCTTGGGAGTATTAAGAATTAAAATCGTTTTGTGGGCCTAGGATGAAAATAGTATCTTTCGCTCACTATAGCATCAGGCTTCGGATAGCTTTTCTTTTTTCTTCTTTAAATAAGACTTGGCAATCCAAAATAAGATCAAAGCACCAATGCCAATAAGTAGATAAACATGAAACTCTTTTGCTTTTTCTAAGGCCTTATCCATATTGGTTCCAGCCCATTGCCCTAGGTAGATCCAGATGGGTACGCTTATTAGAGCCGCTAAACCATCTTGCATAAAAAATACGATAGGGCGAACGCCTAATACTCCAGAGGTTAAATATACTGGAGCTCTCAAGCCGGGTAAAAAACGTGCAATGAAACAGACCATACGGGCATTTTCTTGAATTTTTGCTTCGGCTTTTGCAATCATTTTTGGCGTGAAGAATTTTTTGAAAATTGGAAATTCAAAAACACGTCTTCCATACTTTCGGCCAATTAAAAATAGTAAGGAGTCTCCAGCAAGTACCCCAACAAAACCAGCGATATAGGCTCCTGCGATTGAAATTTTACCTGTACCAGCTAAGATCCCGGCGGCGATTAAAGTAATATCTTCTGGAATAGGTAGACCAAAGCCGCAGGCAAGCAGGACCCCAAGGATTAGTGCATAAGCTTTCCAGCCAGCAAGAGCAGTAAAAAAGGCTAATAATTGGTACGCAAGTCCTGTCTTTTCCATGGAGCCTATTATGTCTTTGGGAGTGGGCCAGGGCAAGTTTATAATGAACTTATGAAATTAAGAATACTGATCGCAGATGATGCGCCGTTTATCCATGAAGTACTAAAAGCTCATCTAAGGGTTTATCCAGATGCGAGTGTGCATAGTGTTTATGATGGCCTAGAGCTTTTAGAAAAATATGATTCTATTGATCCACATATTGTGTTTGTTGATCTGGCAATGCCAAAGAAAAATGGTTTGCAGGCGACGAGGGCAATACTACAAAGGCATCCTCATGCAAAGCTTGTCGCAATTTCAAGCATGGCCAGTGATGATATGGTAGCAGATGCAATTGCTTCTGGGTGTGTAGACTTTCTAGATAAATCTTTTAAAGTAGAAGAGTTTCGTGAAACAGTGGATAGTTTAGTGGCAGGTTTTGTGAAAGAAAGGAATGTGGTGAATGGGTGAGATGTTCTTCGCAGTAAAGGCAACGATCATTACATTGTTTATGGTTTTCTTCATGCAGATAAAAGTGGGGCAGTTTACCATTGAGGAAAATGCTTACCATTGGATTAAATCCAGTTATTTGGTGGTGGAATTAAATCAAGTTTCAAGGGGTGCGGTAGTCGCTCTACGAGAAGCTTATCAGGGCATTTCGACTAGAATGACTTCAAAAGTGAAGAAGACATTTAAAGATGAATTTTCTCCAGGTGAGAGAAGTATCATTCCTAGTTTAAAGCGATCCGATTCCTATTTGTCTGAGCTAAAAAAGAAAGCGCAAGATGTAGATCTCGAAGAAGTGAAACAGAAAATGGAATCCTATAATCAACAGTTAAAAAACTTAGATGATGAGATCTCCCAGCAAGGAAGATCTCGTCAGTAAGTTAATTATCTTGTTTGACTATCGCTATCAATGCTTGATGTACTTAAAATAGAATTACTTCCCATTTTTAAATCACATGGCATTGAACCAGCTGATGCTGCTAATGAAAACATAGATACCATTAGTGCTAAAATTAACTTTTTCATTTATTACCTCCAGTAGTAATTTCGTTTCGTTATTCAGTACTATATATTGCTAATCTCGTGCCATCATTTCATCGGGTCACAATTAATAAACTTAGGTAATTTCAATCACTTAGACCTTGCTAGTGCTTGATACTCTGTCTAACTTATTGACGCTCGTTTAGTTAAAAACGGGGGGCAATTATAAGTGACGATTTTTGCAATGCGACCGTTAAATGTCTGACAGTTTAAGTAGTAGAATGTTAAATTAAAGAACTTACGTGCAATGCTTAGCTTATTAAAGTGCATAAGCTATACCAAAATTAAAGCTCTTCTTGTGGGTTGGTATTTTGAAGTAATGGTGTATCAATTTGAAACGTTTTCGGTCTAATGTCTACGCTACTTTCATTACAGCCAAATCCATAACAAGTTTTTGCTTCGGTCGAGTTTGAGAACGAGTTTTCTTCTCCAGCTTGAGCAGGAGTTCGACCTTGTCTTGCTGGAGCGGTCTTAACCATGTTTGGGTCTTGACTAGGGTCAAAGCTGTACTCTTCAGTCTCTGCGAAGCAAAGACTGTTTGAGAGTAATAGTCCTAGAAAGATCATCCAAATCAACTTCATTAAATACCTAACTCAACCCCAGCTGGTTTTACTATTTCTAACAGATTGTTAAATGCACTTGCCACTTGAACGGCGACACTCGGGCCTGCCTTACTGTCCACTTTTTGAATATTCCCACTGCGGTCGTACTTAACTACAATACTACCTAGGCCGGGGCGGGTTACTATGGAAGGCTTTCCTATTTTACTGTTATATTTTATCTCTACAATTCGTTTTGCATGATCTATAAGTTTCACAATTCTTCCAGAACGGTCATACTGAAGCTTTACTTTTTGGCCCTTAGAATTACTGGCAAATATTAAATTACCTTTTCCGTCATATTTGAAATCACTTTTTAGTTTCCCTCGAACCACTGTGCTAACTTTTCCTGATTTGGAGTCATATTTAAATAATGAGCGAACCCCATTTTCTGTTTTTGTTTTAACAAGGCCTGATTCGTAGTAAGAAAAAGTTGTTTTTCTGTTTCCATCCACTTCAACAATCGGACGAGAAATTTCTGGATGATACTTTACGTCCCTTACTCTTCCATTGATTTCCGTGCGAACTCTAGCTAGCCTAGATCCTCTTTTCGCTGTTGTCCTATACCAGAACTCGAATTTACTTCTATTGGTAACTTTTTTTCCACATTTTTTAACTAAAGTCGTCGAGTAATGGTCATCACTTTTTAGGTCAATATCATAGTTTTCAACACAACCTTCACGATCTTTAAAAGCTACAACCCAATCTTTTTTGGTATTGTACTTTATTTCTCTTGTAGTTTTATCTGGGTAGATAATTTTTGTTAAGTTGTGTAGACTATCTAGTTCGTAAGTGTATTGGTTTTTCCAAGCATTCTTTACCCAAACAAGATCTGATTTTTTATATTTATATTCAACCACTAGATCACTTGGTCCTGTAATTTTACTCACTTTACCATTTGCGTGGTAAAGAAAAGAAAGTCTCTGACTTAACTGATTTGTAATTTGAATTAAAGCATTTGCTCTATAAGAGTATTTAAGAAAATTTCCGTTTGTATCTCGTTTTTCAGTTAAATTTCCTTTGTTATCATAAATTTCTTTTACGTCATCAGATCGAACGCGAACATAATTACCATTTTTTGTAATGGAAATCGTATCTTTGTCGGAGGCCGAGTTAACATAATTTTTACTTTTTGAAGCCGGAATACTTACTTTGTATTTTGCTGCGAACTCATCGCGCTTGATGCGATCGTCATATAGTGCATTTTTTAAAGTAGATAAAGCCTTTTTGGAGAGTTTGTTACCGGCTTTAACGTGTGCTTCAGCCAACTTGCTAACAAATTGTAACATTTCTTTTTTATCAACACTTGCTGGGTAAAAGACAGCCGCAGAATATGGTCCACAGCTTGAAATTTGAATTGCCCCAGAATCCATTCTTTCTAGCTTTTGCTCTAAGTCAGTACACCATCCAAAGCCAAACATACCATTGTAGAGAACACGACTGTTATAAGTCCTTTCTACTGACAAGTTAAAACCAGTACTTGGAAACTTCAAATCCACCCAATCATCAGTGAAGTTGGCGTTTTTCATATCCACCGTTGCCACTGCATTTAAGCTGCCGAATAAAATTGTCAATATCGCTGTTTTCCAAAGCATCTTTCTCTCCCTTAAAATGCTTAAACTTTAATTGTCGTAACTTTTCTCATAAAATACCCACCCATTCCAATTAGTAGCAGCATGATAAAAATTATGATGAAGCCACCGGTTGTTGAATAAAGTGGTCTAACGTATCCAGGATCAATGGCCATAAAGATAAAGAAAAGTGCAAATGGCATGGCCGTCATGATCATCCCCTGTGCTTTTCCTTGAGCTGTTAGCGCATCAATCTTGTTGTGTATTTTTTGTCTTTCTCGAATTGTATCTGTGATGGTGTTAAACGTTTTTGCTAGGTCACCACCAGAGTTATTCAAAATATTTACAGACATAACAAACATCTGAACATCTTGTTCTGGTACTCTTTCTTGAAGATTGGTTAATGCCTCTTCAAGGCTTAAACCTAAACGCATTTGAGAAAGAGTAAATTCAAACTCTTGGCGAATTGGATTGCCAAGATTAGCTACAACATTTTCCATGGCTTGCTGAACACTTTTACCAGCTTTAATACCGTTACCCATGATAGACATTCCTTCTACCATTTGTGCTACAAATTTTTTGCAACGTTTTTCGTAGACCATATCCACCATAATTTTTGGAATTTGAGCTCCTATAAAGGTCATGATTCCACCAAAGAAAAATGCTGGAAATAAACTTGGCCAAAAAAGCATAAATACCACAAAACCTAATCCAAAGCTTAAAAGCAACATTGTTATGGTTACTTGCTTTTTCGTATTTTCTATAAACATTAAGTCAAATTTGTCTAATACGTATTGGCGGTTCCCTAAGCTCTTGTCGTAGAACCAGGCCATCACTCTTTCAGCATTCGCCATAACAAACACAAAAGTGGCAGCAGCAATTCCTATGATTAAGATCCAATCTTGTCCTAGAAAACTCATTTACGACCTCCAGGAACTTTCTTAAGCGGTG
>JAYZXX010000213.1:0-16933 GCA_036140815.1 Bdellovibrionota bacterium
TTTCTTCAAGCTCCTCAATAAAAAAGCTCTGATATTTTATGAAATCGGAAGTTGAGAAATCTGAAGATCTTCCTAGTTGTAAACCAAGGCTTTGTAGAGCAATAAAAAAGATCAAGCTAAAATTAAAAAAAGATTTCACTTTTCTATACTAGCATAAATCTTTTTTGAAAGATAAGGCTCAAACTACATAGTCTCAAATTTTAATCATAAATGAGTCAAAGAAATAGACTAAAAGTTTCCCGAAGTTTTGTAGGTTTATTTTATTTTACTATTTTAAATGTTCTTAATTTTATGAATTCTTTAGGGAGTACCAGTTTGCTTAAAGTTTTAGAGTGTTTTAATTAAGCAAATTAAATGGAAGACTTTTCCTTTTGGGCCTCAAAGGAAAGTTTTAAATGGCCAACTTAATAAATTTATTAAATTTACTTTGTTTTAATTTGGGTCAGGTATATTGGAATAGGATTAGAGTGGCTATGAGATTTTTTTGAATGTCCCATTGCTCAGCTTTTGATTTAAGTAGTCAAATCTCAAAATGCTACACTGAGAGGGCAAGGTCTTCGTTCTCAGCAAATATTAAGATATTTTAAATTATTTTAAAAAATAATTTATATTTCATTTAGATTTTACGAAAAGAAATTGAGTCATCGGAGGTAAATATGCTGATGAATGCGTTTGAAAAAGAGTGGATACAGCTTTGTGATGGATACATACGTTATACAGAGAAAAAAGATCCTAGTAAGGAAGAAATTGAAAGTTCTTTTAAGTACTTGGAAGATCTGATTCATGAATATGGTATTACTAAAATATTATTGGATATCAGTGATTCCAATAAGCCAAATGTTGAAATAAGAAATCTTTTAAAAACCAAATGGCAGGGATTGCAGCAACATTTGGATCAGGTAGCTGTTGTTACCGGCGAGTGTGTTTTGTTAAATACTACTGCGAAGTTTATCATTAGGGGAATAGGCTTGAAGGGCTTTAGTCTGCATAAAGATAATAGTGAGGCTTGTGTGGCTCTTGGTGTCTGGAGAAGAGTTTGAAGGAGCTAGATCTAATCATAGATCATTTAATCTTATTGGGACAAGGGGAGTGTAAAATTACAGAGTCTCAAGTAAACTCTGAAGCAGATGAGTCCATGAAGCAGATTCTAGCAGGAATTCTTCATTTGCATGAAGATATTGAATACAAAGAAAAACTAATCGTTGAGCAAGAAAAACTTAGATACGTCAAGGAGTGGATTAATCAATTAGGACATGAAATCAATAATCCTCTCACGGTTGTAAACATGATTGTTCAAAAAAATGATGACTTTAAAGACCGTGAAAAGGCATTAGTAGCCCTTGATCGAATTGCTGAAATTGTTCGAAAGATGGAAGAAATTTTTCGTATGACAAATTCACAAGAGGCGATTGAGGAGTTTTATATTACCGGTAATCGCATTAAAGGGAAAATTGGCTCTTAGGTTAAGAAAATAAATCTTGCATATTTAAAGACTAAGGTCTAAACTGTACGTAGGCCTGAGAAGAGGCCTACGTTCGCAAAAGACTCCGTCAATTCTAAAAATAATCATTTTACATTCATAATAACAAAATGGTCCAAGCGAACATAGAGACTATTTAGGAGTTAATATGAAGTCGATTATCGAAGCTAAAAAACAAGCGAAAAACCTGGCTAAGCTGAAAAAATTAAAGCTAAAAGAAGCCTTAGAGATGGTAGCCAAAGAAAATGATCATGCCAGCTGGAAAGAGTTTAAAAATTCTATAGATACCTATTGGTATGATAAGGCCAGTCCCTTTTTAACCCAATGGTTTACCAATCATAGAGAAGCTAAGAGTTTCCAAGTAGATATAGATGGTTTTTTGTTAACTTATAAAGGTCAATATTTTGTCGTAGACTCTAACTACATTGAATTTTTAGGGCTAGACCCTGAAAATGAGGTTTGGCGCAAGATAAATCGAGATGTTAGTAGTGCGGAAGCATTGGATAAGGTTTTTGACTATCTTAAGAAATCGAAGGCAATAAAGTAGTTTTCCGAATATTCTATTTTCAAGCTTCAAATTATAAAGCTGCAAAATAGTGAATTTAATTAAGTTTTTGTTTGAGTCCCATATTTTTTTTTTGCCGTCTTTTTTCGGCTTAGAAAAAAATATGGGGCTCCCTTTCTCGTATAGAAACTTATAGATAGGTCTGATATATTCGTTATATGATTCAATTTGAAAATAGCTACCTAGAATTACCCACAGATTTCTATGAATTTGCCGAGCCAGAGAAAGTATCTTCGCCTAGTTTAATCGCTTTTAACCACTCTTTAGCTCGAGAGATTGGACTGAATGTAGATTCTTATTCAGATACTGATTTAAGTGAGGTTTTTTCTGGAAATAAATTACTTCAAAGTTCAAAGCCAATGGCTCTAGCTTATGCAGGCTATCAGTTTGGTCACCCTGTTCCTCAGTTGGGAGATGGTAGGGCGCATTTGTTAGGGCAAGTCAGTGGTTTTGACGTTCAGTTAAAAGGTTCTGGTCGAACTTCTTTTTCACGAAATGGCGATGGCAAAAGTGCCTTGGGACCAGTAATTCGCGAATACATAATAAGTGAAGCAATGAGTAAGCTTGGGGTTCCGACAACAAGGGCTTTGTGTGCAGTTCGTACTGGAGAAGAGGTTTATAGACAAGATGGTCCCGAACCTGGTGGTATTTTTACGAGAGTGGCGGAAAGTCATCTTCGAGTAGGCAGTTTTCAATACTTTGCCTTTAGAGAGGATCTAGAGTCTTTAGAACTACTTTTAAACTATACAATAGAGCGACACTATCCTGAGTTGTCGTCATTATCATTACAAGAAAAGTCCATACAGCTATTGAAAGAACTTACGGCGAAACAATCTGATCTCATAGCTAAATGGAGTTCTTTGGGCTTTATTCATGGCGTAATGAATACGGATAATTTTTCTTTGGCTGGGATCACGATTGATTACGGTCCTTGTGCTTTTATGGAAGACTTTCAGTTTAATAAAGTTTTTAGTTCCATTGATCATCGAGGAAGATACTCTTTTTTTAATCAAGCTCCTATTGCAAAATGGAATATCTTAAGGTTGGCCGATTGTTTACTTCCTTTTATAAACTCTGATCAAGAAAAAGCAATTGCAAAGGTTGAAGAAGAAGTAATATCTATGTTTTCAGTCTTTGAAGAAAAAAGATTCAAAGCCTTTGCGCGGAAACTTGGAGTTGAGGACTATAAAGAAAGTGATAATCAACTAGTTATGCAGTTTTTAGAGTATCTCGAAAAACATTCTTTAGATTTTACTACTGCCTTTTATTATTTGGACGAACTTTTTGCAGGAGAACATCAAAGATATCCTCAAGATGAGTCTTTAAATCAGTTTTTAGTAAATTGGAAGAGACGGGTAGGAAGCACTAAAGGCTTACGCGGAATCAATCCTTTCTATATTCCAAGAAATCACTTGGTTCAAAAGGCAATCGATAAAGCTTATCTAGGAGATTACAGCTTCTTTAATGAATTTAATAAAGTACTAATGGAGCCTTACACAGATCGGGGAATTGATTCGGTATTCAGTCGTCCGGCAGAAGGGAACGAGAGAGTTGAAAAAACCTTCTGTGGCACCTAAAAATACGCTCGTAAAATGAATGTTACGAGCGTATTGCAAATCTAAATATTTAATTACTTACATTGCTTTGTTTTGATACTTAAATTGATCGCTACATCAGACCAAGTTTTTGCTTTACCATCTTTGCCGGTGTGAAGTGGTCCACATTTATTAGCCAAGGCTTCGAAAGCTTTGTTAAATCCAAGCTTCAAAAGGTCGATCGAGCCATCGATCTTGATCAAATTTTTATTATAAGAATAATTAAGGACTACTTCTTGAATCTTCCTTCCCATGTAAAGGTCTACAAATAACTTATTCTCATTTGTATCAATTTTTTTAGCAATAGCTCGGATGCTATGACCATCCACAAGTGTTTTAAACAAGCTAGAGGAAATGTTTGTATTTCTTGCTTCATTTCCTGCGTCAATGCTAGTGGTATCGATAAAAATCATTGCGTTGGATAAAATGTCGGAAAGTTGTCCTTTGCTAGGTGCACTAAATTGGGTGTTTTTAAATTCCCCGGTAACACCAGCTTTTTCAGTAAATTTATAGCCGGTAAACTTTAGACTAAAAGTGTCTTTATCTAATTCAAGGCATTGATTAGCCCAAGAAGGCAAGGCTAGAAGAGTTAATAGCACGAAATATTTCATAAAATCTCCATAGGTAAAAATGTGTAGAAGGATATTGTATAAAAGGCTCGTAGAAATGCAACTGGGCATTTTTAAAATCAGTTTTATTGTTTTGTTAGGCTTAATTTGGAAAGATTAGAAGATTAGAAAATGGTCCCTTTAATTGCGGATAGGCTCTTATAACTATTAGAAAAAATTTGCTTAAATTAAGATATCCGAGTTTTGACTTTCCTTGCAATGAATACAGAGAGGTATTTCAAAGATTTAGGACTTGTTGATCCGTAATTAAAGGGGCCAGTTTAATAAGATTAGAAAGTAAGAATAAAAGAAAGCTCCTGTTTATCTTTCAAGGAGCTTTCAAAATCACAAATTATTTTTGTGAGCTGAGGTACTCATTTAAGTCAAAATACAGTGCCTCTTTTGAAATGAACACAACTCGGTTGGATTTAAGAGAACCAGTCATAAATTGAACTCCATAGAAATCTTCGTTGGAGCGATCTGCGATTTTTGCAAAGACACTTTCATTGGTCTCGTCGATTCTTGTATTATAGTTTGCTTCTGGCTTTGAACGGATATTCCATCCTGGCTTTACAAAGGTGATTCCTTCTGGAGCAGCAATGTTTGTCTTTTCACATATCCCAAACTACATTAGAGGCTTTTGTTGAGTAGTAAGAAACTTCCGGGGTGTCCATTAGACGCTCCTTAAAAGGTGACAAAGGCTTCATTGGTGATGGACGTAGACTTAACGTATCAGTAACGAGGGCTAAAAGCAGGTTTTATTGTTTGGCTTCAAATGCGTTAGTTAGTGAAACTAAACGCCAAAAGAATGCCGGCCACCTAAAAAGTTTTTTTGAATGGTGGAATTCGGACCAAGAAAATGAAAAGGAGACCGCTTAATTCAAATATCTATTACAGTTGCCATTTCTCCAGCTGATTAAAGTAATATAATTTAAATTTATCCCATTCACGGTAAAATTAAACTCATCTACTTGATTGGTATATAATTGGTGCGGGAATAATATAGTTTTTTTTCAATGAAACTTACTTTTTCCCTAAAAACCCCTCTAAGGCCCTATATTATTAAAAAAAGAGGACTCTAGATGAAGCCAATTATTTTAATTTTGATGATACTGACTCTATCCCAAAGTTCCCATGCTCTATTCTACGGGAAGCGCAATAGTAATTTACACAGGTTTACATTTACAAAAGAGAATAATGGTAAACATGCTCATGGATCGTTTACTCAAAACTCAACACTTCTGGGTAAATATCGGATCGATCTAGTTATAGGCGAAGCTTATGGCCACCCCGTTTTACTTTATCGATTCAACTGGCAATGGAAGTCCAACTTTATAATCTCCACACAAGGGCACGCAATAAGTGAGGAAGATTTCAAAAAGTATCCCGACCTTTACTCTGAATTGATGGCAATTAAACCACTATTAGTTGAATTTGATATTCCAGTTGAGTTTTATAACGATACTATGTCGAACCAGTTTAAGTTAGGAAAAGCTAAACTTCGGCTTCAGGTCGTGGATCAGCAAATTAAAGATCCAGCCTCTGATCTATCAAATGTCAGAACCGCGTGGGCCGTATTTGTACCCAGCTGGCAAAATATTTTCAAAACGGCTATTGCCGATTTTGACGCTTCTCAATTGCGCTATATTGGAAAAAAAATCAGTGATAGTCTTCACGACTCAGACAAGAGACGAGCCTTTTCAGCCGAACATCTTCTTAGCTATTCCGAGATATTTAAAGTCTCTAAAGCGGGCATAGAAATAAAAAATATTCAATGGCCGGCCGATAAAATAAAGAGCATCTATCGCCAAGCAGCTAGACGCATGTTTGACGATTTTAATTCTGAGCAAAAGAAGCAACTTAAATCAAAAGTACAGTCTCGAGCGGAATTTGCTCGTAAATTGAAACAGGATGCCGAACAAAAGTTATTCTGGAATGGTGTCAACATTGATATTGAAAATACGCAAACTTATATTCCAAGTCCTAATAGCTCTGATCTTACAAGAACAATTGAAAGAATAAAAGATCAACAGGCACGTGACCGAAACCGGTATGACTCAATTGAGCACATACTTCAATCCAATATTAACAATTTCCATGGGCGTCTACATTCAGCCGCTCGAGGGGAAAAGGATCTACCAAGCATTACCAGTCTTAATCTATCTCCTGGTTATGAGACCCATCTCCTTAAGTCTGTATCCTTTAAAACAAAGCTTAGTGCTGAACCTCAGAATGTAACTGTCGTTATGAACGACGTTCTAAGGCAACGGACCAGAAAGACGGCGTATAAGACTTATACGACTGATTTGCTTTTTAATTATGGGAGTAATGAGATTAAAACTGATTTAAAGATGAATGGTCTGTCGCTAACAGAGCGCTTCTTCATAAAAAGGTCTGGGCCTAGGCTCCCTTTCCGAGCCACTCTATTTTGGGACTTCGATAACTCAGATAGTGGCTCTAGAAAGAGTGACATAGACATAGCTCTATCAGAAAATAGTCAATGTACTAATAGAATTGTAAGCTACCAAAACGATCGTAACTCATATAAGTCGTATCAATTAGAATTGGATGTTGATAATACGCAAGGCTTTGGTCCTGAGAATATATCTGCTTACAACACAAGCTATGCCAACGCCTATGTTTATGTCTGTTTGAAAAACCATACGAACAAAGTCGCTGCGACAGCGAGAGTTGTTGTTTTTCAAGACGAGATTATACAAAAAATTGAGCAAGACTCATTTGTTTATGAACATCGATTTAGCAAGTATGACGATAGCGAATGGATTCGGATCCCTAACTTCTTTAATTTAAAAGGGCAATAATTATGAAAGCCAAAATAGCTTCACTTTTTTTTGTATTATTTTTCAATTCAGTCTTCGCTCAGTTCTCAGTTTTTGATAGCGTCAAATCTATCCAAATAAACATACAACAAGGTAAACCAAAACTTGCACTTGATCAAATTGTAGAACTTGAGGAAAGTCTCGATAGTTTTGGCATGGCTCATGAATACTCTGATGTACTACTTAGCCTGAAAGCTATGGCACTCTTTAAGCAGGGGAGTATCCACCTGGCCATCGAAAAAGCGCAACAAGCTTTAGCTGAGATGAAAAAGAAGCCTAGCAACGACCCAATAGTTGAAGAGTTTCGGCCTCAGCTACAAAGTATATTGTCTAAAGCCAATCGTCTTTCTCGCGCAGATATTCAACGGCTACATATGAACAAATTAACTAACTTACTTAATGAAGTTGGTCCATTTTCCGTTAAATCTAAAAACGGTGAAACCTTTATGGTACACCTAGAGCCAATCGACAATTGGATAACTAATTGTTCCCTCTCCTTATACGAAAAAAGAGAGCACAAGGGCTCACTTAAAAAGAGAAACCGTTATATAGTAGACTTTCGTAGGCTCAAGACATTCAAAGGCTATTACAGCTCTTCTTACATGAAAGTACACGGTATAAAAAAATACTTCCTTAGACTCGGATTTGGTCGACAGAAATCCAATGATAACGATTCGGGTTATATGATTCCGTATCACTATTTCTATTACGGTAACTCAACATCGCATTCTGATCTTAGGTATAGTGACACAATCGATATTGACTATGCATTTATTGATGAAAATGCTGCGAATGCAGCGACTCAAATTCAAAAAAGAGAAGCCATTTTTACGGCATTTAGTGACCTTCGTAATGTTTGTCACGATGACAAACTTCTTACGAATGAAAATCAAATTGCTGAACCCCAGTACAACAGTGATAAAGTTCTAAACTCACAAATTGAAAATAGGAATATTTTTGGAGTTGTCTCGAGCGTGTTTATTAACAGTGAAGGGAAAAAGAAGGAGCGAAGATGTGGGGGTACTGTCCTTTTTAAGGACTATGTTTTAACTGCAGCAAGCTGTATTCAGTCGCCATCAGGAAATAAGGCAATCGGTGTTTATTTTCGCTCACTCGTTGGTGAAAGGTTCGGCTTAGTTGGTAGAATAGCAAATTCTGCAAGGAGGGGACTCGAAGCTTACTTGCTGAAAAACTATGTTAATTCGAAAGATATTGATTACCATGATATGGCCATTTTAAAAATTAGAAAACCATGGGAAAAAGCAACAACAATAATTCCTATTAACATGGCATCTCCCTTCGCAGAAAAGGTCGCATTTGACAGTGAAAAACAGATTCACAAAAGTGTTGTTCATAGTAATAAAAGTATAATGAATTATGGTTCGGAACAATCCTTCTATGAGATCGGCTGCACTCTTTCCAAAGACATACAAAGCCATAACTGTATGTCAATCGGGGGTATCAATGGTGCATCCTACGTAACACATTTAGAGAGTAATAAAGGAACTACCAATGAAAACAAACTCTATGTTATGGGTACGTTTTCTTATATTCCTAACAACTCTTTTAGTAAAGATGTTTTTATTCCGTTAACTAAAGAGCGAATACGGGCGATTCACAATATCAAAAACGGCCTAGAACAATCAGAGTTCGTAAGAGTTCCTTTAGACTAAGATCATTTTGAGTAGCTGAAAAAAGTGACTGCTACCTTCCTCGGAGCAGTCGCCTCTAATGCATTTACTTATTATGAAAAAGTTGCATTGGCACCTTGAACTCGGCTAGTCACCCGAAGTTATTTATTCTGCTATTATTTCCATTCCCCGAACCCCAAATTGATTCCGAACAATTAGGCCAATGCCACTTAGTTCGGCGATGAATGTTCTAGTGAAGCTAGTTGTGTTAACCCGGTAGAGTCGAACATTGGAAGAGCTTGTCGCATCGATATAGATCATGTCATTTGAATCAGGAATTTGTACAGCCGTTTGTACAATCCCAGAGCCTATGGTATCTCCACTGGTAGCATTACAACTTCCTAGTTTATTTGTAGAAACGGAATCACACTGAATGATATTTTTTGCGGCAAGTCCTAAGTTTTGAGGGAAGGCGTACAGGTTTCCGTCTGTATGTTTAACCATTGCATACAGTGATCCTCCGCCATTAGAGCTAAGATCATAACGAGATACTTCCGACCAATCACTTCCTGATTTGGTGGCGTAGACAATATCCCCGTCGCTATCAGAATTTCCATCGTAGTCGATAAAGTACAATTCAGAGGTGTTATCTCCCTCAAAGCATCTGGTCATCGAATTTATATCGATGGCGCCGCTGGTATCAGATGTGGCTATTGAATTATTTGAAGAACTATACTCGGTAAATTCTTGATTATAGCCACCGATGATGAAGTTTCCATTGCTGAGAAAGCACATGCCATGTGCTATGCCTCTAACACTTGCTGCAGCAGAGACATCTTCAAGGCTTCCTAGGCTGAAATTAGAATGGTTAACGGGGATGAAGGCTGCGCTACCAGAGTTTCTGCCTCCAGCATAAATTACTTGGTTGTAAAGAAAAGTTGATCTTATGTTATCGTCACCAAAAGCGGTCAAATCAACAGAGTCCACAAATGAAATTGTGTTATCACTGATATTAAGACGAAATTTAAATAGGGCGCTAATGCTGGAAGTTTTTTGAGTTCCGATATATATAGTAGCATGAGTTGCAGGGCTTGTTTCAGGACTGGTTTCTGAATCACTAGAGTCATCTGCGTTAAGGCTTGCCGGGTCTGAAATACCAAAGCATGCGGTTAGACTAAAAGCCGTTAAAATCAAACAAATAGAAAATCTACAGCTAAACCGACACACATGATAATTTTAAGCCTGTTTGAAGAAATTTACAAATTTGTTGTTAGATCTGATACAGATTGAGATTTGTGTAAGCTAAGTATTTCTTTGTTAATATATCATAATGAGAATGGTTTTTAGAATTTGCTCTAGAAGATTTCATTCTTGAAACTGGGTTCACTTTCTTTACTAAGTTACTAGTTCTTCTGTGTACCCTCGACTCCGTAGGAAAGCTTAGGGGCGCTTGCTGTTGAAATAATATAATTCAATCAAAAAGGCCTGTAATAACAACAAAATGTCAATCAGGATTCGCTCAAGTTTCAGAAAATTTGGTATAGATCTTACTCTGTAAACCAAAGGAATATTTATGAAAAAAACCAACAAGATAGTAATGGCTTTGTCTCTTCTTATGTTATTGGCATGTGAAAAACCGATGTTAACGGAATATGTAATTATGAATGTTTCAGGCGTAGTATCCGTACAATCGCCAATGGAAACTCAATTTAATGCTTGTTTAGAGGCTATAATTCTTGTGAGTTCGAAGGAAGATCCATTGGAGATGCCAATAAAGAAAAATATTGAGGTTTGTGAGCTTACTGAGATTAATAGAGATGGAAGTTTTGATTTGTCGATCAGTGAAAGCTTCAAAATAGAAGAGGGAAAAGAATATCGAGTTGTGAATTTTTACCTTAAGAACATGAGTACTAAGGTTTATGAAACCGATACTCCTGGAGTTTTTAGGAAGAATCGTTACTATGAGTCTAAGGTACATAAGTTTGAACTTAAACAGTCTGGAAAGCTCACGACATTAGATACAGAAGTAAACTTCTTAGAAAACGGACATACACTTCTGAGAAAAGTGGACAAGATTGATTTTAGTGGGAAACTGTTGGGAGCTACAGAATACGAGAGAGAAGGTCGTATTTGTTTTAAGCTTTCGCGTTTTGCCAATTTTAGTAGTTTCCAATATGAGTTGAAGCAAATTGGTGGCCAAATTTGCGCTAAAAAGCCTTTGTCAATTGGCGCTGAAGGTAATTTTAGCCAAAAGCTATACCACGATGTATTTATTCCTATGGAGTCTGATAATTTAGCTTCTGAGGTATCCATAGTTACTAATCCTTACAACGATGGAATTCTAAATTTAGATTTGATGAGAGAAAAGACTTATTCCTCAACCAGTGAATTACAGCAAGTGGTTGCAGGTTCAGAGATTCAATTGGCGGGGAAATTTGTTCTTGAAAAAGAAGGAATTCTATCAACAAAACCAACAGATGGAGAAATATCAAAAGCCTGTGTCTTACTGGGTAGTCAAGCTGCTCTTGCTCAATGTATGGAGAATCGAGTTCCTCCAGCTGTTGCACGCAATTGCGCTAGACTCATTTCCAGTGATGAACAAGACTGTATAAAATCCTATCTTCGAGGACGATAGATTTGGGGCTAAATGTTTTATTGGGTGAGTTCACCTAAATAGGGCAGCCTCTTTGAGGCATAAAGCTTTAGCTAAGGTCTTTTTTATTTCTAGCTAGGCTTGAAGTATAGAACTATTCTTGGGAAAAACTCCTATAGATTTTGCAAGCATACTTTGCTGAGTTGTAGGCAATGACTGCTTTGCCGCTAGCCACGGTTCCAGTCCCTATAGCCGCCAATGATGCGCTTGTCAAGGCAGCTCCACTTAGTGAGCTAATAGCGGTACCCGTTCCGGCGGCACCAAGTAAACCTAATGAGCCAGCTGTAGCAGCTAAAACCGGTGCTGCAGCTAAACCTGCTGCTCCTCCAAGGATAATTACACCACCTGAAATTAAGAATTTCTTATTCATAAAGACCTCGCTTTGTTTAAATTAACATTGTTTGATGGCGCTTTAAATAGTCAGCTGGATTTGTGTAGTTTTTGTCTGTGAACGGGTGGGCATAGCTTGGGGGCTGGAGGGGGATTTATAAAAGCCAGCACATCGGCTAACATTTTATACAATATTACTGCGAAAGAAAGGTGGCATACTTTTTGTAGGTAGATTGGCTTAAGGAGACTCCATGAAATTAGGCATAGAATATTTCCCCCACTTAAATGGGATTGAAAAGGAAGTAGAAAACATCAGTCACTTCCAAATTACTATTCCAACGTTAAATTCATTTAGGGATTTCGAAAACTTAGCGCTCCCGTTGGTTGTTCATTCCAATTTGTTAAATGCCTTTGGAGACAATAATTGGCATTATATAAAACTTTTTCGTGAATCCATTCAAAAGCTAAACCCCATAGCGGTGATCGAGCATGGGGCTTTGGGCTTTGAAAATGGACAAAAAAATGGAATTAGTAGTTGTGACTGGCAAGACGATAAATTACTTAGCAATATCAAAAAATGGGAAGATATATTAGGTCATCAAGTTATTCTAGAGAATCCTCCATATCAAAACATATCTGAAATTCATAAGATTCTAGAGTTTTCAAAAAAGAATGACGTTGAAATTGCATGTGATATACCACACTTAATAATGACAAGTGCGGCAAGTGGTTTATCACGTATTGAATTTGAGAAAGTTTTACGAGATTGGAACCCTCTACATAGGCATGTCGGGGGCTTGAAAATATGTAATGACTTACTATTGGATGCCCACAGTGTTTTTAATGGTTGGATGCTCGACGTAGTTCAGAAAAATTTAAGTGATGGTTACACAACTTTGGAGCAAAGTGAAGTTTGGCAAAAGAATGCTATTAAGGCGAATTTAAATAAAAAACCTGGCTCCTACAAAACTGCCCTTGAAAATATATTTAGTTCTAATTTACACATAATGGGTGAGGAAGAATACAACGAGTATTTGGCAAATGAACGAAGCAAAGAACTAGGTATGGATAAATTCACCAGAAGGTTTGACGATAAATTTTTAATTGAATTTGAATTATATGATTATTTTACTCCTTTCTTTGCGTTATCTAATTCTGTGCTAATAGAGATGAAAGGTGGGGATATAGAGTCTATTTCGAAATTGTTTACCAGACTATACCAGCTTTGTAGTGGCTTAGATTCTTGGATTGGTAAAAACAATAGGTACTATCTCGAGTATACATCGAATGATGAAAACCTATTTTTAGACATGAAGACAGAGGAAGAGCTAGGGGAGGTTTCTGATAAATGTGTTTATTTTACAAAAAACTTAGGTGAGGTGAGCAAAATCTCATTTGGGATATATAATTAGGTTAGTACTTTAATTAAAATAAGGAGTTCTTATGAAGAAGTTAATTCTTGAAAAAGTTAAAGAAACTAAAAAATCAAAGCCTGCTGAACCAGGTGTATAAATTTTTGTAGGGGCTTAGCCCCTTTTTTTTCGCAACGAGGATACTGTGATTAAATTTTTGTTAATTATGTCTATAAGTAAACTTGGTGATATGATAGCCATAATATCAATCCCATTGTTTCTTTTTGAAAAGTCTAATGACCTTACTCAGTCTGCATTTTTTAGTATTATTGTTACTATTGCCAGTATGTTAGTGAGTAAGCCGGCTGCGAAGGCGCTTAAGTATTATAGTGCACTTAAAATCACTTATTGGGCAGATTTAGCAGTATGTTTTTTATTAGGTTCATTGATTTATTATGTTAGTTTTTACGAATTTAATTTAATGGATTTTTTAATTCTTTGTGGTTTGATAGGACTAGTTATTAATTTCCCTCTTTATATCAAAAATAACCTCTTGCACAAATATTTTGTGGTTGAGCAAGATATCCCACGATTTTCATCTTTGCAGGGAACAATTTATAGTTTAACTTTTGCTATCGCAGTAATTACCTCCGGAGTAATTTACGAATATATGGGGTTCGTAGGGGTCTTAGTTGTTGATATTTTGACTTATGTCCCTTTGTTAGTTTTTCTGAGTTTGAACAAAGACCTTGATTATAAAGTTTCCGAAGAAGAAAGAAATAGTGAAAATGTAGTAGAAATGAAACCCTTGGATTCCCGGTTAGGAATTGAGTTATCATATTATATAGCCAATGCCGCTACCTTTTTCTTTTCTACACTTAGAAGTCACATTTTATTTACATTACTAATAGCGCTTTATGGTGGTCTTGCTGGAAAACCGGAAATAGCATTGTGGGTTCTACTTGGGGCTACGTTAAATTTGTCAACAAACCACCTTATGGAGAAAATACGAGAGACTCTTTCAAATTATCTCCTTATACTATCATTTTTTTGGTTAGTCTTCCTTGGCGTGATTCTGTACTTCAAAATTGATTATAAAATTGTTTCTATTTTAATGTCTTTTTCGTTTACTGAATTGGTTGGTTTGTGTTTGAGGCAGATGAGACTTTATCAAAAATATCTTCCGTGTGGGGGGGCTTCTGAGAAAGTTGCTTTTAGAGCTTATTTGATAGCAACCATTGTATCCAGCCTTTCCTTGCCTATTTTTCTTTTTGCTTATGAAAACATTGGCGGGCTTTTGTCATTTTCTCTTTTTGGCATAGTCTTTTTTGTTGTTCCTTTTTTCTTAAAGTTTAGTTTAATAACTAAATTACGAACAAAGTTTAGTTTATATTTCTTTTTTATTTTATTAGTTGGGACAATTGGTGTTTTTCCCCGGCCAACATTGGCTTGGGAATATAAAACAGCAATGTCAGATAAGCTACGTTTGAACTTGAGCCTCGCTACCAATGCTGCCAGCGAAGATGAAAGATTTCTACTAAATAATATTCACTGTGGTTTATTTAGTTACAGCGAGAATGGTAAATTCCAAGGTGAGTTAGCTGAATCATGGGAAAGCAGAAATAGTGGCCTGATCTATGAAATAAAAATTAAAGATGGTTACTTTGATTCAACGGGTAGTCCCGTAAATGCTAGCTATGTTGTAGAGGCTATGAAGTCTTTGTTGAGTAAGAGTTTATCGATTGAGTCCGATTTTGATTTTTTTGTATATGAGAAATTGAAAGGATTCAAAGAATGTAGAGACAAGAAAAACTGTGATTTCCCAGGTATATATTTTAAGGGCAATACTTTGTATTTGGAGTTTTTATCTGGTAGCCAGAGAGCCTTAGATGGTTTTGTCACAAACCTATTTCCTATATATAAAGAGAGTTCTACTGGATTACCTATAACCTGTGGTGATTACTTTATTTCTAAGAGCGATGATAAACAGATCAAACTGGTAAAGAACGTAAAATCTAAGGTGGATGTTTCTGCACCTAGTGAATTTACTATTAGTTTTTTTAAACCTAAAAAATTATATCACAATTTTTGTGAAGGTAAGATTTATGATGCTCTTTTTCTTCTACCAGGTAAAGATGAATTGAGCCAAGCTGGCTGTGAAGAGAAGGACTATAAGCAAGTTAAGACAAGTACGAAAGGTTACTGGGGAATAAATCTGTTTTCTGATAAAATACTTAAGAAAAGTAGATTGCGAGAAAGATTAATTCATCAATTAGATGTTAAGTCATTTCGTAAAGACTGGAACTTAAACTCTAAGATTCATGACAGTGTTGTACCAAAATATTTTGGTAAATTTAATTCTTATGAGAAAAGTAGTTCTAAAAAGTTGACTGTTAGTGGGGATAAAAATTCAAAAGAGGAGGTTTTAGTACGTTATATAAAAGGTACGCCTAATAGTGTGTCACTGGAGAAGGCATTAAATAACTGGGCCAAACGTTCTAATTTGCAATTCAAGATTTTACCAACACCATTTACTGAGTTGGTGAAAAATATTTTTAATGGCGATACTGATATTCTTGTATATGCTGAACTATCAACGGGAAATTTAGAGCACTTTTTAGGTTGGATATACAAAGCTGGACTAAAAACTGATGGGGATAAAAAAGACTTAAAGAAGTCGTGGAGTAATTTTGTAGGACATCAATCTCACGAAAATATTGATCGATTAAGCGAGGTGCTTTATGAAACAAAGGTTTTTGTGCCATTGTATGATTTTGAGCGGCCATTAACTTTTCGAAATGATTATAGAGTTATTAATTTTCCTGATACAGGACTAGCTGGGTTGAAAATCTCCTCTTTTAGAAAAGATAGGTAATGAAATTAAATTCAAGTCTAAAGTTTTTATTTATTAGTTTTCTCGCAATTAGTTTTATTGCGGGCTTAGGATTATTTAGTGGATTGAGTTATCTTAAAGAGACAACCTATGGTGTCTCGGAAAGAACAATAGCTGAAAACATCCGTTCCTTAACTAAAGAGGCAGCGTTATATAGAGACGCCCAAGGAATTAACGAAATATTATCTGCCATTTATAAGAAAGGTTATTATTTTCGAGTTTCCTTGCCTGATAACTTTACTGTTATTTATCCTAAAGACCTTTTTTCACCAATTTGGAAAGAGAAACCAGATCATATTATTCAGTCGCAAACAGCTTCGAAAGAGTTGTTAATTATTGAAGTTTGGGACACTAATGATAATACCCCTTTGGTATGGCAAATTTTTATGTGGGGGATCCCATCAATGTTACTTGTTTTACTCATAGTTTCTTATTGGGTTTTAAAGCAGATCGATGGAGATGTTAAGGCTGTTGAGAAATATTTAGAGACTGGATCAAAGAAGGTTTTAGGAGCTGTAAAGTTTAATTTTTTTCAATATTTGGTATCTCTGTTAATCAAAAGTGAAACACTTAAAAAACAACTTTTTGATGCGGAGAAGGAAAACCAGAAGAGAAAGGAAATTTCTGATTTTGCTGAATTGATTTGCCACGACATCCGTTCCCCGTTGGAGGCTTTAAAGTTTTTATCATCAACTCAAGAGTTCAAGAAATCTGAAGAAAGAGAATTGTTAGATTCGGTTGTAAAGCGAATTGAAGCAATAATTGAAAGTCTCAATAAAAAGCGAACAAATAAAAGAGAGAGTTTTGATCTACTCCCTTATATTAAGAATTTAATTAGTGAGAAGAAAATTGAATTTAAAGATTTAGACGTGAGGTTTGATTTTGAATCATTTGATCTTGATGTACCTATTTATATAGAAGGAGATGTATACGTTTTAATGAGAGGTCTATCGAATATCATTAATAATAGCGTCGAAGCCATGGTG
>JAYZXX010000214.1:0-7751 GCA_036140815.1 Bdellovibrionota bacterium
ACTATATTAAAAAGGCACAAATGCAACTAAATCAACGCCCAAGAAAAACTCTGAATTGGAAAACTCCAGCTGAAGCAATGCAGGAACTGTTGCAATAAAAACTAGACACCACACTGCCACCCTTTTGCAAAAAATCCGGATTTTGGGGTGGAACTTTTATGATGCAGATTTTTTACAGGCGGATCTGAAGTGCTTTTTTGTACAAAGTCTGTCATTTGGGTGGCTGCCACCCTTTTGCAAAAGGTCCGGAATTTGGGGTGGATTTTTCATGATGCTGAGCTTTTACAGGTGGAATTGAAGTATTTTTTGGAAGTTGGAAGATCAAAATTGAAAATTTCATTAAGAACCGTTGTAAGAACAATGTGAGCGATTGATTTTGAGTATTCTCTGTATTCAACATAGTTCATAGTGTTTAAATCAAGTTTGCCTGTAGGAATAAAAGCTCTTTTGAAATGTTCTTTTTTTCCCTCTAAAGTGGAATCGAACTCAACAAAAAGATGATTTTGTAAAATCTCAAATTTAACAACGGATACTGCTATAGCTTCAGCAGGCCTTAGTGGAGCAATTTCAAAAATTATAGAATTTCTTGTTGGTCTTCGAGAACTTCTTACTCCTAAACTCAAGCCAGTGTCTTTGATGCTATCTTTTAAGAAAGTCCTTAACTCCAAATCAACTAACAAAGAATCGAAAACATCTGAGTTTTGAGCCTGTAGTGGGTTGGTAGCTAAAATGAGAAGTAAAGCGATTAAATAGCGCATAGGGGCTATTTTAAGGCATTCTTTGGAAGAATGCCTTGAATTTTACTTCTGTGAGAATTACTTACAAAGATGTAGGAAGTTCCAACAGAAGCAAATAAACGAAATTTTAAAAAGCGTGAACCGTCTCGATGATTCCAGCAAGAGTTTCTGTTTTCGTAAAAGGAGTCACTCCATGGCCAACATTGAAAACAAATTTTTCCCTAAAACCCGCTCTTTCTACGGATTGAAGAATGGCGTCCACCGCTGGCTTAGCAATGCTAAAATCTTGCGTGGTCAAAACAGGGTCTAAGTTTCCTTGGATAGCGATTTCACGGTCCATTTTATAGTCAAGTACCTTGCCCAACTTCTCAATAGGACTTCTCCAATCCACACTAAACGCATCTGCACCAGTTTCCATGAGTTGAGGAAGTATATGAAGTGTCGGTTGAGAATATAGAACTAATGGTACGTTTGCCTTAGACTTAAAGTTTGATATCAATCTCTGCATGGATGGCAATATAAATTTCTCGTATTGGTCTTCGCTTAAAATACCAACCCAAGAATCAAAAACCTGAACAGATTGAGCGCCATTTTCTACCTGATAAACCAAATAGTTTGAGATACTGTCTGCCAATAAATCCATGGCCTTTAAGAAAGCCTTGGGATTTGAGTGCATAAAACGACGAGTGTTTAAAAACTCACGGGATGTACCGCCTTCAACCACATAGCTTGCCATGGTAAAAGGTGCACCACAAAATCCAATCAATGGCTTGTCGGGTTTGGCATCAACGATTAGCTTGATTCCGTCAATCACAAAGCTAAGATCCTGCGGGTTTAACTCAGACAAACCTTGTAAAACATCAGCTCCTGATTTCTCAAGTTTAGGGCCACCTTCATTAAATTTAAACTCAGCACCCATAAACTCTAAGCAAGTTAAAATGTCTGAAAATAAAATAATTGCATCTAGGTCATAACGCTCTAAAGGTTGTAGACTGATCGTTTTTACCAAATCTGGTGTATGGGTACGAGTCTTGAAATCGTACTTATCTTTTAATTCCATGTATTCAGGTAAGTAACGACCCGCTTGGCGCATAAACCATACAGGGATTCGATCTTTGTTTTGTGCTTTAAGAGCGTTAATGTAATTGGACATTTTTACTTCCTATAAGTTAATCCCGTAGCCAACACCGTGTTGGGAAATTAAGTGCTTCGGGTTTTGTGGATCTTCTTCTATATGTTTTCTTAATTTTAAAATAAAGTTATCAACCGTTCGAGGAGTAGGGTGGTTGTTCGCTCCCCAAACACGATCTAAAATTTCATCTCGACTTAAAATTTTTCCTGCATTGGAAATTAAAAGTCTTAATAGATCAGCTTCCTTTTCTGTGAGCTGAATGTTTTCACTATCTTCAGACTCAATGGACCGTTGGTTAAAGTTAACCACTGAGCTACCAATTTGAATACTTTGAATTTCGTGGCTCAGTGATTTACTTCTTCTTAATATTGTGGCGATTCTGAGAAGCAATTCTTCTAAGTGAAATGGCTTAGCCAAGTAATCATCCGCTCTTAGCTTTAAACCTTTGATTTTGTCTTCCGCTGTGGATTTTGCTGAAAGAATTAAAACGGGAACAGATGAACTTTCTCTAAGTTCGCTTAGGACCTGAAAACCATTCTTAGCTGGTAACATAACGTCCAAGATCACTAAATCATGAATCCCTTTTTGCGCAGCCTCGAGGCCTTTTTGGCCATTGGTGATCCAATCTACGTGATAGCTTTCCAGGTGTAGTAAATCAGAAATACTAGCACCTAAAATATCGTCATCTTCTATCAGTAAAATTTTTGCGCTCAATCCTTCATCCTTATTTTGCAAGTGCAGCCTTTGTTTTGGCCAGGACTAGAAATTTCAATTTCATAGCCCAATTTATCGGCCATTTGCCTAGCTACCGATAATCCCACTCCTGTGCCTGGAATCGCAAGTTCTTTCGCAATATTTCCACGGAAAAAATCAATAAATAAATTATCCGCATTTTCCTCAAAACCAATTCCATTGTCGCTAATAGATAATTGGCCCTCTGAGTAGTTGATATTGATAAACAATTGAGAAGGGGAGTTGTCAGCAATGCTCCCATATTTTAAGGCATTGTCGATTACGGATTTGATAATTACCTTAAGAGACTCCCTTTGGCTGGTGACACTGAAATTCTCATCGATCGCCATTTGCCATTGTACATTTGTATGAAAATCATGGGTACACTCCTCGATGCACTCTTCTACCAATTGTTTCAAATTAAATGTGGCTCTGTGTTTGGGGATTTGTGAGTCTTGCTGGCTCAAACTTAAAATATGCTCAATTTGAAATTTTAATTTTTCTGTGGCATCCAGACCGCGTTTAATGAAAACTTCTTTTTTTTCAGGGGATAAGTCCCTTCTTAATGCTTCGAAACCCAATTGCACACCAGCGATGGGAGTTTTCAGTTCGTGGGTTACCGCAGATAGAAAGTCCCGATGGGCTTGATAAAGTCTACGCTCTTGCATAAAGGTTTTATAAATTGAGTATAAGCCAATGGTCCACATAATAAACCAAAACCCACCTTCAGTGAATATCATGAATAGAAAACGACTTTCTCTATCATAGGCATCTTGGGTTTGAAGAATTTGGCTAATTTGAGCTTGTTGATCAATCAATAGATAGGACCACCACCCCAGTTGAGCGATGGCTAGTAAAGCAAGAATTATAAAAAGTGCCCTAAGGCGTTTTCGCACCCTAGTGGTCATAGCTTTCAATAGCGGCGGCTAATTTGTCGATATGTTCTTTTGTGTGACTAAGGGTCAAGAAACCAACTTCATAAGCTGAAGGAGCAATGTAAATGCCTTGCTCTAGAAAATGGTTAAACAAGCCTGCGTAGATTTTTGCATTTTCATCAGTAATTTCACTTGGTGCATTTGGAGGAGTAGCGGTTCCTGGTGTTAGCCAAAAAATTGCATCCACACGTCGAAAGTTCATAGGTATTTTCGCTTTTTCACAAGCGGAAGAGATTTTCTCATCAAAATAGGCACCTAATTCTTCGATATGTTTTCCGTAGAAGTTTCCTTCTTTTAAAGCTTTCATGGTTGCAATACCTGCTGCCATACCAACTGGATTTCCACTCAAAGTACCGGCTTGGTAAACGGGCCCAGTTGGAGCTAACTGTTCTAGAAATTCCTTTTTAGCAGCTACAGCTCCGATTGGCATTCCACCGCCAATTACTTTTCCATAGGTTGCGATATCAGCTTCAATACCGTATTTTTCTTGGGCACCACCAAGGGCAACGCGGAAGCCAGTAATCACTTCGTCAAAAATCAACATGGCACAATTGTCAGTGCAAAGCTGCCTTAATTTTTTTAGGTAGGACATCTTATGCTCAAACAAACCGTTATTAGCCAAAATTGGTTCGATAATAACACCAGCGATATCTTCTTTGTGAGTTTTAAAAACTTCTTCTAAAGCTTCTTCGCTGTCGTAAGGGATTAAAAGAGTGTCTTGAACACAAGCTTCAGTTACTCCAGCTGAAGAGCTTTGACCTTGGGTTACTAAACCAGAACCAGCTGCAACCAACAAAGAATCTAAATGACCATGGTAGGCACCATGAATCTTAACAATTTTATTTTTCTTTGTAATTCCACGGGCTAAACGTATTGCAGTCATTACTGCTTCAGTTCCAGAGTTTACAAAGCGCACACGATTCATCGGCTTGATGGCATCACAAATTAGTTCGGCCAATTCTATGTCTAAAAGAGTTGGAGTTCCGTAGTGAGTTCCTTTGGCAACTTGTTCATTTACTTTTTCTACCACTTTAGGATGGGCATGACCTGCGGCTAATGCACCCCAACTCATACAGAAATCTAGGTAAGTGTTACCGTCGATATCGGTAATCTCAGCTGCTTTGCCTTTTTCAAAAAATATAGGAGCTCCACCCACTGCGCCGAAGGCCCTAACTGGACTATGTACACCTGCAGGAGCTAGGTTTTTTGCTTTTTCATAACTATTAATGGATGCCTGTCTATTCATGATCAACCCTTCCTAGTTTTCTTCAACTAGTTGTAATAAGTCTTCCCAAGAGCCAGAGTTTTTCGCTTGTTGAACATCAAAGCCTAAGGCTTCTAAGCTGGCAGCTGTACTGGGACCAATGACAAAAATACTCTTGTTATTTAGCATTTCTTTTCCGTAGACGGAAACGAAATTTTCCACCGCTTTTGGGTTTGCAAAGCTAATGGCTGCCTTTTCAGAGAAAGCATGTTTCTTTGCGGTTTTTTCGGTACGGTAAACCACAAAATGCTGCAATTTTGCATTGATTTGGTTTCGGTATTTTAATAAATGAGACTGTTCACCACCAATTAGGGCCAAAGCGTCTCCTGCCTTGTAATCCTTGTTAAGTAATTCAATCAATCCTTTGGAACTACTTTCTAAATCCGGTTGCACGCTATCGAAGCCAAAATCTTTAATTTTTTTAGCTGTTGCTGATCCGATACTAATTAATTTTTTGTCTTTGAGAAAATCAAAATCAAAGTTTTGGTTTACTAACTCTAAGAAAAATATTTTTACCGCATTTTGACTAGTAAATATTAGAGCTTTTAATTTTTTAATTTCTTCGAGCTTTTCATGAAACTCACGTGGGTGTACAGCACTCTTAACTTCAATCATTGGCAAGCTTCGACATAAAATGTCTCTATCAGCGGCTAGGGAAAAAACTTTTTTATGGTTTACAAGGTTATGGGTAAGAATCAGTTCTTTTTCTCCAGAAGCTTCGGCGATATCGCTAAAAATCTCTGCTTCAAGGCTCTCTAGATCAGGGTAATTTTTGCGGAAGTCCTGGATTTTTCCATCTGCCTTTTCAAAGAAAAATGAAAATGAATACCCTTGTTCTTCTTTGTGGATTTGAGCACCTACGGCCATATGGCAACCACCACCAAGATAAGCTAATACCGATTTTTCTATTTGTGCTAGTCGATCCAGTTCAGGCTCAAATAACTCATCGATTCGGTTTAGGATTTCTTGTTTTGCCTGAATCGCTAAGATTCCTTGGCAGGGGGCTGTTGTCCATTCAAGGTCAATGGCAATCAATTCTTTTGGAAGCTTTTCAAGTAGTCCCAAACGCATTAAACCAGCTTTTGCTAAAATGACTCCATCATAATCTTCAGTTAAAACCTTATTCATTCGGGTAGGAACATTTCCTCTTAATTCTACAGCTTGTGATTTTGGGTAATATTTTTTAAGCTGGGCCACTCTACGAGGAGAAGAGGTACCAATCTTTAAACCATCTAAACTTGTGTTGGACTCATTTACTTTATGTAAAATAAGGACATCATTGGTTACAGCTCTAGGGCCAAAACCACGCCAAGGGAGCTGAGCCAACTTCATAGAGGCCAAGTCTTTACAGCTATGAATCGCTAAGTCTACATTTTCAGCGAATAGCTCATTTTCAAGGGCTTTGGTAAAGAACCCATCTCCCGCAATGTCTTTCAGTGGACGATAGTCTTTGTCACCTTTTGTGGTGATTATTACTAGTTCTGATTCGATATTAATTTTTTCGAGGGAGGCTTTCAAATGCTCGGCCTGCCAGAGAGCTAGCTCACTGCCACGAGTACCTATTTTTAGAATCTTGTTCACCCAGATGCTCCTGATTTCTTTAGTTTCTTAAGTTGTTGAATGTGCTCATGCTTAGCTTTTTTTACGAGACGTCTTGTCCACAACCTTAGGGCTTCTGTTTGTTGTTCATCTAAGTTTTGTAATTCTTTGGGAAGCTGATCCATAGCGGATTTTAGGATTTGATCAATATTTTCTAAGCTCTCAGTGATTACTGGGCTTAATCTTTTTTCGTCTAAAAACAATGAGATGTCTTTTAATGATTTTTTAATCTTCTTCGCAAGTGAGTCTTTAAGCTGCAAATACTTTGCTTCTTCTTTTGCTAGAATTTCTCCCAAATGCTCTACACCTACGTATCGACAAGAGCTTTTGTCGGCATCTTCTTTGGATGCATTATTGGGAATGGATAGGTCATAAACTTCATTGGGCTTGGAGGATAGAAAATGTTTTTCAGAGAAAATGACTTTACCGGCATTTGTTGCCAAAAAGACCACTTCAACTTTAGGTATTTTTGCATTGAGTAAATCCTCAAAGGCCAAAACACTTCCACCTAAATCTGTAGCCATTTTTTCAGCTTTATCTTTGCTTCGATTGCACCATAAAAAATTTCGAAAACCATATTTATGTAAATAACGGGCTGCAAGCTGATTGGTTTCACCAGCGCCAACGAATAGTATTTTACCTGACTTTTGAGCTCGTTCTGTGAATTCACGGGCAGCAACAGTTGCGACCGATGTGTGGATGTTTCTTAATTTCGTTTCTGAGCGAATCTTCTTGGCGTGTTTTAAAATCTCTTGAATAAGTCCACTGGTTTGAGGTCCCAAGGATTTGAACTTTAAGGACTCTTGATAAGCCGTTTTCAATTGACCTAAAATTTGATTTTCCCCAAAAATCATAGAGTCCATAGATAGTGCAACTTCTAGTAGGTGCTGAATTACAGATTCTTTACTGCTAAAAAAGCGCGCTGTATCTAGAGGGAGCTGGTCACTACTGTTAATCTTCTCCAGTAGGTGCTCAAGATTATCTGTGTGAAATAGGTATTCCACACGATTACAAGTTGCTAAGTGAAATAACTCTTTTGCTCCCAAGCTTTCTTTTAGATTAAGCAATTGTCTATCGCGGCTTTCTTCACTATAAGAAAGCTTAGACAGGCCCTCGGAGCCCATTTCTTGAATATGGTACGAAATCAGTAAATAACTCATCTTATCAATTGATTTTCAATTTACAGTGAATCCCTGTTTTATATGTCACCCAAATGTCAAAAGACAATTCGATTTGGCTATATGCGCATTTGATAAGCAAATACTTTAAGGGCAATGTAAATTTAAGGTAAATAAAGTCATTTTATTGTAAATCAAGTTTTTTTAAAATTGTTTGTAAGCCACTAGAAATAT
>JAYZXX010000215.1:0-31210 GCA_036140815.1 Bdellovibrionota bacterium
AGTAGTTACTTAGAAGGTCTGTTTTACTACTGCGAATTGCCCCCGAAGAGCCAATGGAGGAAATCCCCATACCAAACATACTTTGCACATCAGCCAAAGCATTCATACTAACAAACAGACTCAATGCAACTACAAAACCACGGATCAAATTCGCCTCTCTATTCGAAATAAAACTAAAGGAAGTTTTTTACGATAGATTGGAATTCTTCGACTTTCAATTGTTCTGCACGTACTGACTCGGCATATCCCCATTTTTTTAGCTCATTTTTTAGACTTTCTTGGTCTATTGCCAAAGAGCTGAGGTTTTTTACAAGCTTTTTTCGCCTTTGTGCAAAGGCTGCTTTCGTAAGCCTTAAGAGCTTCACGCCATCTACATCCGTATCTTTTCTTGAAAATTTCAATACTCTACTGGCCACTTTAGGTGGTGGGAAAAAGTCCTTAGGTCCAGCTTCCGTTACTTTTTCGATATCCCAGAAGCTTTGTGCAATCACACTAAGAAGCCCATACTCTTTACCCCCTTCAGGAGCAACGATTCTCTGAGCCACTTCTTTTTGAAACATTAAAATCATATTACGAACTTGCTTTGGTCCGATACTGCGATCAATTACAATGCTAGAACTAATTTGATAAGGAAGGTTAGAAACAAAACAACAGTCTTGGGTCTTTAATAGATCATTCCAATCCTGCTTGAGTGCGTCCCCTTGGATCACATCTAAGCCTTGGTCTTGCCAATACTTGGCAATCTTTTTATCCATTTCTATAAGTGTAGGCTTCAAAGAGTTCTCAAGTAACAGGTCTGTCAAGGCTCCTGGGCCAGGGCCTACTTCGATATATTCTTTTGCCTCACATTGCACGGCAGCCGTTATGATTCTATCAATGACGTTTTGGCTAACCAAAAAGTTTTGACCGAGGGTTTTATTTGGGCGAATGCCCATTTCTTCCATTCTATTTTTTAATCGATCTAAGACGAACAAGCTTGCTCCAAAATAGTAGACTTCGGAGAAACACCTAATCGGATATCACTGCTTTCCCCTTGATTTAGTCTCATTAAACCGACAATACCAATCATTGCCGCATTATCTGTGCAGTATCTTAAAGGTGGTACAACCAGTTGGACTTTTTTTCTTCGAGCCCATTCTTCCGCTTTCTCTCGTAATCTAGAGTTAGCACTTACGCCACCAGTTAAAATCGCTCTGGGATTTTTGTTTTCTTTCAGAAAATGATCTATTACTGCCCAATCCAACTTTGCCAGTAAGGCATCGACGATGGCCTCTTGGTACGAAGCACATAAATTGTGAATCTCTTTTTTCTTTTCATCCTGTGACATCTTTTGCAAGCGCAACTGACCCTGAGTTTTTAAGCCCGAGAAACTAAAATTAAAATTTCGCAATTTCTTCTGCATTAAAGCTCTAGGAAATTCATAGGCAGTAGGGTCACCCTCCTTAGAGTATTGATCCACCTTTACTCCTCCGGGATAACCAAGTCCTGCCATTTTTGCGAATTTATCAAAAGCCTCCCCCGCTGCATCGTCTACAGTGGAACCTAAGATCTTGTAATCTCCCAAAGCACGACAATAGTACAAACTCGTATGACCACCACTTACAGCTAAACCTACAAATGGATAGTCAAAGTCTTCTGGAGGTTGAAAGTCTTTGTCTTTTAAGAAAGGCGCCATCAAATGCCCCTCTAAATGATTCACTCCGATTAGAGTCTTCTTTTTAGCCATAGCCAAAGTTTTCGCCGTCACCACACCGACCATCAAAGAACCTATCAATCCAGGCTGACTAGTTACTGCAATGGCATCAATGTCATCCCAAGTTTTTTGTGCTTTCTCTAAAGCTTTATCAATCACAGGAAGAAGGTGGTAAGAATGGTTACGACTAGCGATCTCTGGAACGATACCACCAAAGGCCTGATGTTCGCTATCCTGACTAGCTGCTATGGAGCTTAAAACGAAACCATCCGCTTCTACCACTGCTGCAGAGGTATCATCACAAGATGTTTCAATGGCTAAAACTCGTTTAAATTTCAATAGATTATCCTTAGGATTACAAGTGTGTGTCTTTATAACATGTTTCTCCAAAGATACAAAAAATGGGGGCTATTATACCTGCTAGAGAAGTATTTTTTTAAGACATCGAATAATTTTTACCAAGACAAAAGTCTGGCGTTTCGTTTCTAAAAGATACATTTAAAAGCTGTTTCAAAGAAATCTTATTATCTTCTAACATTTTGTATTCAGATAATGCGAAGACCTCAGTCAAATCACTTTATCTAAATACTTAAAAATGCAGGTTTTTTCATAAATCACTGTTTACTTTTTATTTTCAAAGTCCGATAAGACATCAAGGAAATTAGTTTAATTATGGAAAAAGAATCACTGATTAAAAGTTATAGAAAACGATATCGCCTCGCTCTTTTAGCCGTGGCATTTATCGCTATTGTGATTCAGGCATACCTACAACTTCATTTCCATAATACTGAGATAAACGGTCAAATTATCAACCTCTCTGGACGCCAAAGGATGCTTTCACAGAAAGTAACCAAAGAAATATTCCTCTATCAAAATAGAGTCGAAAAAGAAAATGCCAACGTTCAACAACTAGTTAGGGATTTTCAACTTCTTAACGAAACTCACCAAAGACTTTTTACAGGAGATTTGAGTGCTTTAAACACAGCAACAATAAATGAAAAATACAGTTCTCTAGATCAATATCTCGAAAAGTTTACCAATGTCATTAACTGCATTAAAAAGGCTTGTCCTGACAATACCGACTTAGATTATGTCAATGAAACTTCAGTAGAGTTTTTGCAGGTTATGAATAGCATTGTTTTTGAGTATGAAGCCCTAAACAGAAAGAGTATACAAAGAATCAGTATTGTTGAGTTCTCGCTTTTACTTTTTACTTTGTTTATTTTATGGCTAGAAGCAAAATTGATATTTTCACCACTGGTTGATCTTTTCAAAAAGTATCTAAATGTAGCCAACTCTCAAAAACAAACCTTATTAGAAAACTCTGGACTTGTCGAGGTTGGTAGGCAAAATGCCTACTTGATTCATGAGATTAAAAATATGATGGCGATCATCATGGGAAGTACTCGTTTACTTCGCTCCAATCCCAGCAAAGAGAAAACGGAAAAACATCTAGAAGTAATTTCTGAAACTAGTCAAAGGCTAATCGACTTGATTGACTCAACTCGAAGAATCTCTAAAAAGAAAAAAGTAGGCATGGAAAAAATTGAAATTCCTAGACTCTTTGAACAAGTGAGATTATTTTGTGAGTATTTCCTGAAAGAATATTCCATTCACTTTAAAACCGTGATTAAGACTGAACAGAAAATTACCGGTAATATCTCTCAAATCACCCAAGTAATTTTGAACCTAGTCAATAACTCTAAACATGCAATAAATAAACAAGAAGAAAAGTGGATTGTCCTTGAAGCAAACGAAATCAATGGACAGGTAGTGATCTCTGTGACGGACTCAGGAGATGGTATACCTGTGGACTTGAGAGAAAAAATATTTGAACCATTTTTCAGTACAAAAACAGATTCTGACGGTACTGGTGTGGGACTGGATGTTTGCAAAGAAATTATAGAAGACACTCACCACGGTAAGCTTTATTATAATTCGGAATCAAAGAACACTCAGTTCGTGATCGAACTAAGTGTTTCATAAATTATTTCAATTGGTTTAAACGATATTTTGCTTTTCTGAAGGCATCTGTTTTAGGGTATTTATCTAGAGTTTCTTGGTAAAAGGCCTTTGCCTCTTCATTAAGTTTTAACTCTTGAAAACAAACACCAATATTATAGGTAGCCAAACTCACTCTTCGCCCTTTTGGATACTTCTTGCGATAGTTTTCAAATTCTAAAATTGCCTTTTTCCAGTCCTTTGAAGCCATATGATCTTGGGCCCTTTCAAAAATTCCTTTCTTAGGCGTTGGCTTTGCTGTCTTCAAGGTTTTTAGGTGGCGAATTTCTTCTTCGAGAGCAGCTATGCTTTGCTCATAAACGGCAAGCCTGGCATCCATTTGCTTTAATCGCTCTTCAAGTTTCATTTCATTTTCTTGTGATTTACGCAGCTCTTCCGACTTAATATCTTTCAAATCCTGAAGCTCACCACTAATTCGGCGAATTTCTGAAGCCATTTGTAATTTCATACTTACTGGGTCTGAAGAAGTGTGGGCGCTAGACTGCTGAACCACTGGTTCTGCCTGAGCCACTCGAACTACCTCTTCCCGAGGAGCTTGGGTTTCAACTCTTTCTACAACCACCACTTTTTGTTCAGCTTCTCTTGGTGTACTAGTAGTTCCTGAACTTGCATTGTTTCTTTTGATTTCGATACCAGCAATTTTTAAATCTTTACGGGTTTTAATTCCACCGCAAGAAATGACTAATAATGGTAAGAAAAAAGGAATCACTTTGATAGGACGAATCGACATTAGTATCCTCCTGTTTCCGCTTGGATTTTTAATCGGGCAATGTTCTCGGCTTTTTCCGCATGATCGCGAGCAAGCTTAAACAATTTATCTGCTTTTTCGTATTCTTTGTTTCTGAACATGCGTTCTGCTTGGCGAAAATAGTTTTCAGCTTTATGCCAGTTTCCTGGAGAATAGCGGGCTGCTTTTACTTTTGTCGCATAAACAATCGCCGTCCTTGCGAGAGTGTAACTCTCTAAGGGCGGCGGAATGGTTTCGCAAGCAGTTGCGATAAAAATGAATAATACGAATAAAAGACTTTTCAAAAAGCCTTACCTCAATACTACTTCGCTAAAGGAACGAAGTTAGCGCGACGGTTTTTCATATGAGCGGACTCTGAATCACTGCTGTCTAACAACTTTTCTTTACCATAAGAAATGATGCTTAAACGAGATCCATCAACACCTTGAGTTACCAAGTAATCTTTAACAGCACGAGCACGTCTCTCACCCAAAGCTAAGTTATACTCAATAGAACCACGAGCGTCACAATGACCTTCGATTTGAACCGTTACATTTGGATTGTTATTGATCCACTCAGCATTTTGGTTTAATTCAGCACGAGCAGATGCTGTGATCGTAGCCTGGTCGTAAGCAAAGTTAACAGTAGTCAATCCAGCGATATTTCCACTGTCACTACCCATAGAATCGAAGTTAAGATCTTGAGTTGCTACGTTAGAGTCATTGGCGTTTACGTCAGCGTCTTTCACTTCGTCAGTAGCACAACCAGCAACTAGTAAAAGAGCGATCACTGTTTTAAATAAGTTTTGCAACATTTTTATGTCTCCCAAAAGAAAGAAAAGGTTTCTAGATTCAATATTTTATAAACTACCAGCCATATGTCAATGACACTAATCAAAACTTGTGTATTCTCAGTTAGAGTCTAATCGAAAGTCGAATTTAAAATCAAAACAATACTTTAGAAAAACGACTTTATTTTACGCAAGCAAAAGAATCTGGTTAAAAAACCATCTAAGACATCTTAAAGTTAGTTCTCATATTGAATTCAAGAGGAAATTATGCTTAGTAAGATTGCAAAATTTATTTTTTTATTTCTGTTTTTTAGTTTTTATTTTTTTTCCTCCTCCAATTCCTATTCTAAAACTGACAACTCCATAGAATGGTTCACGAAAAACTCAGAACACTTCAAAGTGATTTATAACGCAAGGCAAGAGAGGCTTAGCCATGTGATCTTAAAAGAAGCTGAAAGATCCCACCTAGTACTGAAAAAATATTTCTCTACCTACCCAGAAAAGACCATCATCGTTTTAAACGACCAAATCGGTTTGGCTAACGGATCAGCTAGCATTTTCCCCTATCCAATCATTCGCCTTAATACCACGCTCCCCTCCTATGACACTTCCATTACGGACTATCATAATTGGTATTATGAGCTCATCTTGCACGAATACGTTCACATCCTAAATCTTTATCCAGCCAACGGAATTTTTTCTTGGGGACAAAAGCTCTTTGGTAGTTTATCGAGCCCCAATATGCTGCTTCCAAGATGGCATACTGAAGGAGTTGCTGTTGCCTTAGAAACCAAAGAATCCACAGGAGGGCGATTAAGATCTCCCCTTTTTATTTCATATTCAGAAATTTTATCCCGTGAAGATCTCTGGCATAGATACCAAAAGCCTGTGGAACTTAATGAGACAGATACACCGGGTTATCCCTTTGGTATGAGACCTTACTTTTTTGGCAGCTTGTTCTGGCAGAGACTATTTAAAGAACGTGGAGATAAAGCCGCTGAAAACTTCACAGAAACCAATGCCAGACGAATTCCCTATGGCCACCGAGGAAGCTTGGCTGATTCCAATGAAAAGTACGAGCAAAAGGTGTTTGAAGAAGCCTACCAAAATTTAAAAGAGAAATTTCCCCCTTCCACCAATTGGAAACTACCGGAAGTTATCTTTAAGGATGATTCGCAAGAAATTAGCCCGGTTTATTCCAATGCGTTTGGTAGCTGGGTCTATCTTCGCAAATCACCGGAGAGTTCTTGGCATTTGCTTGAGGCTGAAAACAATAAAAGCATTGATAGCAGTGCCTCATTTTTAGGGATGGATTGGTTGCGAAAAAGAAAGGCTCTGGTCTATTCTAAAATTAGTTCTGCAAAAGCAAACTATAGTCTCTATGATCTATTCGAATACGATTTCGAAAAACAGAAGGTCAAAACAATTAGCAAAAACCAAAACCTTAGTTTTCCTCAATTGAGTCCTGGTCAGACAAAAATCATCGCAGTAAAAAGCATGAATGGTCAGGAAAGCCTGCAAATTGCCAGTTACACCGGCGAAGAAATCCAAGAGTGGAAGCGTTTATACAAGGCTCCTTTTGGCTTTCGAATTTCATTCCCTATATTTTTAAGCTCAGAAAAAATTGCCTTCCTATTAAAAGACAAGGCTGGTTCGCAACAGATTTACGTATTAGAAGCCAAGAAAAAAGAGAAAACATTGCTTCTTGGTTTTTTAAGCGACGTTCGTTTTTTGACAAAATTTGATGGCAAGTTGGCATTTATCGCTAGGCATGGGTCAAAAACCTCAGCCTACCTCCTTGATCCAAATGAAAAAACTTACAATAGAATTGCCGATACAAACACTCACATTTTAGACTTTGCCATTTTACCAGACAAGAAGGTTATTATAAGTCAACTTAGTCCCAATGGCTTTAAACTGGTTGAGTACAAACAAGAGTCTCTCGGAAATAGAATCAAACTAGAGGAAGAGCTTTTTTATCCTGCCGACAGTCAAAGTAAAGTAGATCTCCCAGAAAAACTAGAAATTAGCACGAAAGAAGAATATTCTAGTTTTACAAAACTATGGCCCCATTACTGGTATCCTTGGGTATATAGTTCTGGCGGTGGAACCAATTTTCAAATTAATACTGGCGGTAGTGATCCTTTAAATATTCATAGCTATAGTTTAAGCGCTGGATACAACACATTAACAGACCAAGCCAATTCGACAGTGGTTTATCAAAACAACTCCCTAACCGGTAGTTTACTTTTTACTATTGCCAATAGTTATTTGTATTTCGAATCAGCCCAAGCCGTAAGTGACATCAAAATTTATTCCATCGACTATAGCCAAAGTTTAAATTCATGGAAGGAAAACTGGAGCTATCAATTGGGATTCAATCGCAATGAGGTTGAGTACGCCGACGACCAAGTTAGACCATCTATAGATTTTAACTTAGGATACAGCGATGCAAGAATTCCACGAGCTAGACAAGTGGGAATAAACTCAGGCAAGCAGTATTCATTTGGATTAAGCCAACATTTTAGAACAAAAACCACAGAGAGCTTTCAAGTCTTTCACCTAAAAGGAAAGCACTTTTCTTCAAATACAATTTCTAAATTTCACTCCTGGAATTTAGGCTTCCAATGGGATCAGAGGACCAACAATGATACCGATATTTACGCCGCTTACGTAACGGCTGGAGGCAATATCGGTGGACATCAATTTAACCAATACCATGAAAACCGAGGTTATCCACGATCTCAATTTTTAGCCTACTCCATGGCTTCAATGAATTTTGAATACCTACTTCCTATGAAATACTTTTTTAAAAGTATGGGCTCGTTACCGGTTTTTAGTAAACGAATTACCGCTGGTTTCGTCGCTGATTTAATGGCAATGGATGGTAACTTCTATCAAGAATCCACCAGTAAATTTGCTCGTGATGAATGGGAAAAACTTTACGCAACGCTTGGTTCAGAAATCACTTACGAAACCAATGTAGGCTATTTTTTACCGATTGATTTCGTCTTTGGAATTTACCAAGGACTAAACGAAGAGGCCGGCGGTGACCTACGCTTTGCCTTTTTTATGAATATTCCGCAGTTTTAAAAGGCTCTAAAAAGAGCCTTTTTCATCGACTAGGTCAGCCACACATTTGATGTCCCAACCAATCAAAGGTAGTTCAACAAGCTCCCGAATGCTTTTGTTTTCTTTGCTGAAGTCGTACCATGCTTTTTCAACATGGATTTCTCGGTAGTAGTTTAGAGTAGGTAACTGAGACCTAAACCCTTCTAAAGCTGCAAAGTCCTCATTTGTTAGATAAAAACGTTCTTTGAAATGCGTTAGCTTCCTATCATCATAGAAGTTGGATTTAACAAAAGAGTTTAAATTCACTTTCTTCACAAATTTAAATTCTGGGTCTTTGTTATACCAATACATATTAACGTCAAATGCCAAGTTTCCTTGGACCTCTTTAGACTCTACTATATCAAGCTCCCCAGTAATCCCAAAAGAAGTCTGAAAGTCTCCAATTTCATTTACAGTATGAGTGAAGCCCCTACCCACCTCGAAGATCTGCCTGTTGTTTCTAGAAATTTTATCATGGAACTCAAATGTTTCTTGTCCATCTAGCTCGATATCCAGATTTCCATAAACAGAAACAGCTCGACATTGAAGATTGATTTGTTCTGGAGCAGCCATTAAATCAAAAGCGAACAAATGAAGGATAATAAAAATCTTAATATGTATTTTCATCATGCCCTCCCTCAAATAACACTTCTCGACAGTTTTCAAGATTTTCATAATCTGCCAACTGCTTTTTCGTCCTAATGTCGTAAAGCACATATTTTTCTTCTATATTTTCCCCCGTCAAAAAGTCTATTTCTCTAGCCTTTTTTAAACAAATTCGGGTTTGGTTACGAGAGCCGATATCTTGTTTACATTGTTTTTCATCATCGTAGAAAGAATGAATCCATGAATAGGATTTATAATAAAAATAGTCAAACTTCGGAGTAAACTTGCCCAATACCTTCTCACAAACAGCTGGAAAAAAACCATCGAGCCATTTAGCCTTTATTATTTGAAATTTCTCCCACCTCTCTAAAAGACGGCGCTCTACCCTTTCAGCTAAAGATTCATCTAAGCTATAGTGGAGATGCGTTAACTCATGAACAAATTGGGATAAAATTACTTTCTCAAAATCTCTTTGCGGCAACTTAGATAACTGATCCAGTGAATAACACAATACCACTTTTTTAAATTCACCTTCATTGCCAGCATACTGGTATTTGGTGTCTTGAAGCCTTACACTTAAAAAAGCATCTCCCTGTGGAGAAGGGCAAAAGCCATTCTTTTTATACTCTACTATAACCGATGCTCTACTATTTAAAGCTTTAGCATGACTTAAAATACCTCTTTTCAAGGCTACAGAAAATTTTGAGGCACTCCACACTTCATCTCTATCAATTTCAGCGTGCTTGGCTAAAAAAGAATCGATAATCATGTCCTCCAGATTTTTATTGTTTTCTTCCAATAGACGAGAGATTTGGTTTTCACATTTAGACCGATCATCTTCATTTAAATAAGACTCAATAAAATCTGGGAGCTCTGAATACGTGATCAGGTTACTTTGGGAAAAATCATTACTTTCAAGTATCGCCGATACACAAGAGTATTCACTACCCCAAATTTGCAAATATCTTTCAGAATCAATTACCGGAGATGCTCCTCCAAAACTGAAAGCCTGAACTTCTTCACTTTTAAATAAATTTCGAGAGCTAAGTTGTTTCAAACTCGCTTCATCCATCATAAACTCAACAAATTTATCAAGCACATTTGGTAAAATACTCATTAGCTCTTCAGAGCTATATGTATCTGGCCCATCTGTTCCAACACCATCCGCAGCACCCGCATATAGATTTAAACTCAATAACAAAATCAGACTTATTTTTAATAAATGCATGTTTTTCCTCTAGTATTAAGAATTGCAAACTTCATTCCCCCCTCAAATAATCGCTATAGATTAAAAGCCCTTTTACCCCTAAATTTTTTTCAGCTTTGCCAAAGAATGGCACCTAATATGTGTAGTCTGTCTCTGCAACACTACAGTAGTAAGTAACATTGGCTGACATCAGTTGAACGCCATCACTAAGCTGTTTATCTATATCCTTACACTGAAATTCTATGGCAAAGCCTTTAGAATAATAATGATCTTGATAATTGTTGTAGTGGAAATAATCCAAGGCCACAGGATGAATTTTTGCTTTACAGCTCACAGCCTCAACAGAATAGTAAGTACCTAGTTCTTGTAAGTTAAGCGTATAAGACAAATCAGTTATCTCTAAAAAGTCCTCAGCTAAAAACTCATCTTGAGATACAAACTCCTTTATCAAGAAGTAGTCGGTTTTGCTCAGCTTAGTTGATAGAGAGGTGCTATAATCCTTACCAAGTGAAAAGCTCATCGAGTACGAATTTATTCCATCTTCACTTCTTTTAGTTAAACTACAGGCATTCAGAGCGGAATTACCTGCGAAGTCGGGATAGTTAAGTGTTTTTGTTTCTCCCTCAATTTCAAGTCCAAAAGTACTGCGAAGCTGGGGCCCATCAAAAGTTTCAAGATGCGCAAATTTTAAATTGTTTTTTTCTCGATAACTTAAGCCAGGTTCTGTAGCCGCTTGTTTAGCTTCGTAATCTTCCAGCTCCGCTTCTTCAGAATAAGCTTCTTGTGAAGTTCCACCTGATCCAGAACCACTCCCCGCTGAACCTGACGAGCCTGATGCTCCTGCTGCCGACACTACAAACTCTTTCTTTTCATCTTTGCTACAGGCACTGGCCGCAAGCAATACACTCATTAAAACTACTATCAATTTCATCTTTACCTCCTAGAATTGAAGTCACAGTAGTTTTAGTGCTTTGCAGCATTTTCTAAAAGATAATATTAATTAAATTTTTAATAGTTTTTTTCTGATTTTTTAATGTTTATCCATAAATAACCGATATTATTAACAATATGGATATTTATAATTACTCAGATTATAAGAAATTTGTGAAGGATTGGGTAAAACAACAAGCCAAAAGTGGCCGTGGACAATGGAGTCGCTTCGCTCGTCACCTGCAATTAAGCAATGTCCAAATAAGCCAGATATTTCAGGGCGACAGAAATCTTAGCAATGAACAATCCTATTTTTTAGCAAAACTCCTTGAGCTCACTCCAGCCGAAACTAAGTACTTTCAACTAATGCTCCAATACCAACTCGCTAGCAATCATAACTATAAAAGTCATCTTGCCGAAGAAATGAAGATCAATAAACAAGAGGCTAAGGAACTTATAAATCGACTCCCCCAAGATGATATTCTTGATGAAGAAACCAAAACGAAATTTTACTCTGATTGGGTATATTCTGGAATAAGACTGCTCTGTGATATCAAAGAGATAAATAATGCCGAGCAAATTGCAAACATACTAGAGCTTGAAGCCGACAGCGTTCGTAACAAGCTAGCTTTTTTAATAGAAAAAAACCTAGTGCTAAGAACTGAAAATGGTTTAGAAGTGGGACCAAAACGGATTCACCTCGACAAAGACTCTCCCCTTGCAAAATACATCCATATGAATTGGCGACTAAAGTCACTACAAGATCTTAGTAACAATCAATCCTCTGATGGCATGAGAATTACCGTTCCTTGCACTAGTTCCCTTAGTGATTTTGAAGAATTAAAACAAAACCTACGCTCCTGCCTTAATGATTTCTATAAAAAGCTTCCCGAATCCAAGTCAGAAAGTCTGCAGTGTCTCTGCATTGATTTGTTTCCAATCTACTCAAAACCCAAATAAAACGGCCCCAAATTCCTCTGCAACGCAACATTGGACTGGATTTAAGGACGGTCTTGCGACTAGCCCTATTGACAGGCATTTTCCCTAAGTGTGTAATAGAACAGGGTAATTGCATGGAGGCAGAATGACAGAGTTAGGATGGTTAAAAGAATTAGTTCGATTTGAACAAGACCTCGAAGAATCAGGTATGGTGGATTTTTCTGCGGGCTTTGATCCTAATAAAGAGCTTATCATTCAAAGCGTTCGCTTTATGAATCAAGTGAAAGAAGAGTTTGTTGACGCTGCAGCTACTTTTAATGAATTAAAAGGTGGCGCCGTTGGTGGCATTAAAATCTATGGAATTTCAAACACTCAAGCCGATTTTATGCTTTTTCGTAATGGATATAAGCTAATTTTTGAACTAGATGAGCCTGGAAAAATATGCATCCGGCCCCGTCACCAAGGGGTAAGTATTGTTCCTGGTACAGAAGCGGCTCAAAATACTACAGATACATACGCCAAAGAAGATGACGAGCTAATCGCTACCTGGGGACCATTTGGTGAAGTTCGTTGGACTTATAAGAAGCAAGCCATCAATCTTGAGTTTTTAATTCGTTACTACATTAGTAAGTTTGTTCGCGAGAGCACTCGCTAGAGCATATTTTTTGCTTTTCCTGATACAAAAGGAGCCTTTTTTAGGCTCCTTTTCTTTTTGCTGCCACTAAAGTTTCTCGACCTTGGACCGATAGTATTATGTAGGTCTAGCCACCACTAGACCAAGGTCTGGGGATGAGGAAATATAAAATCAGTTTAAATCAGAAAATCATACTAGCAAACCTTGCCCTACTAGGGGCGGTGTTTTGGTCTTTGCAAAAGCCGGCTAGTACATACAAACTTTCTGAATCCTACGAAACTAGAAGCATCGCTTCCATTCAGCCAAAACAAAATGAAAAAACCAGCATTGAGAAATTTAGAGAAATGATCGTCTATCAATTAGACTGCAATTCAGACACAATTGATACTCAAGCCGAATACATTCGTCTGGAAATCAACGAGTGTCTAAATGTTTCAAAATTAAATCATAAAATTATTAATCACCGCACTGGCTCCCAGGCAATTATTTTTAATTTACCTAGTAAGAGATTAAGTACAGACTTTTTAAAGCTAAGAAGTGGTACCAATAAAATCGAACTACAGTGGATGAATTCTGATGGCCAAATTGAAGTGCGAGAATTTAATATCGAACGAACTTAAAAAACATAAGATAGACCAAGATAGGTATTTTGAAAAACTTCAGCTTCCACTTTTTCTTTTTGCTGCCACTGGTTTTGCCAAACCATACTTAGATTTGCAGTAAACTGCTGATGAAGAACGACATCCGTAATTTCGGCAACTTCCTGGTAGTAAACTCTTAAATCCAAACTGCGAGTTAGTTTGCTTGAAGCTTCATAATACAATTCCTCCCTTGGCGTAGGACCCAAGCGACCTGACTTAAACTTTGTACTAATCTGCAGTTTATAATTTGGGTTTTTCACCCAAAACTTTAAAATGTTTCCTGAAAGATTGTAGTCACCGCTGATCTCCGTTCTGGCTTGAGGCTTAATTTGAAATCGAGTTACTCTTTGCTTTACTTCGTAGGCCGGCCTAAGGCTTTTATTCTCCATCAAGATTTGATCCAGAGCCCTCTCCCCTAAGCGACTAAGAGTGAAGTTAGCGAAATCCTGTTGTTTTTCTAAATATAGCTCTGCCTCTTCTATATTTCCCACATTTTGTTGATTGGATTGGAAAAAGTATTCCATATAATTTAAGCCACGTTGTGCATCTGTATAACCAAATTCATTTTGATATCTCGATCGCAATTCTTCGACCAATTCTTCATTGATGAAGCTTTCTTCCTGTTTTTCTGGCGGCCCCATAAAATCAAATTCTAGGATATAGCTTTCAGATTGGCTTTCTTGATTTGCATCTACATAGCCCCAATGATCCCGCTTCGCAGCTTGAAGTTGCGAGCTAATCATTAATATAGATAACAAGGCCAATACATTTTTCATCATCTATTGCAGTAGCAAAAGCCTGGCCAGGCTCAAAATCAACAGATCACCATTTGTGGTAAAAAAATTATAAGTTTTATAAAAAAATGCCCTTTAAGGGCATAAATAAATGAAATCTGCCTAGAAGTAGCCGAATTAAGCCAAATGCTTTCGAGCTTTTATCTATGTGAACTTTCCCGTTCTTATTTATATATTTCGCTAAAAATAGTTTTCAATGCTTAAGCTTAACAAAATGTTTTCTTTTATTTAGCACTCCTTCTGCATGCAAGTGAGCTAAAGCTAGTGGCCTTATGCTCTTCGGCCTCGCGAACGAAATCACTCCATTTCATTTTAGGCTCCTGTTTTTTGATAGCTTGGGCTCTTTGCTTTTCTCGCCAATTGTTGAAGCTACTATTTTTAAGCTCTACCCAATCGAGGTTTTTAGTATGCCATATTTCTCGAGTTACTCCATGAGACAAAAACCTTGTCTCCAAGGAACTCCAAAACTGAAGTAGCAACTGTCGATTTACCTCTGAATATGGCAACAATGATTCTATCGCCTTTAAGGTATTATCCCTGTGGCTCATGGAATACATTTTTTCATCAATATTCAAAAGACTCTCCATTAGGAATTTTGCTGTCTTTTCTTTTTGGTAATCTGCCACCAAAGAGAGCTCTGCCAATCGGTTCAAAACATTTCCGTGATAAAGCTGCTCTTTCATCTCAAGAAAACTTTTTTCTAAGAAAATTTTCTCACCAGGAATTTCGCGAAAATTTTTAAAAAGGTTTAACAAGGTATCGTACTTAGCGAGCTCGTCTAAATTTACTGTAGCTCCCTTTTCAACTAAAACGTAATGAATTACTCGGTGAACTGTAATCGGTAAGAAAGCCTCACTTTTTGATTGATAAGTGTATAAAATGAATCTTAATAAATTTATATCTAACTCTGGCTCATTTAAAATTCTTAGGCGAGAAAGGGTTTCGTAAATATCTATTTCAAGGCTTTTACGCCCGTCTTGATCTAAGGCTCTGTGATAAAGCTCCTCAGCAAGAACCTCAAATTTTTCTTGGTATTCTTCAGAATTATTCGCCTTTTTTAATTTTATTAATTCATCTAATTGTTCTAGTACAGCATTTAGCTCAGCCTGTTTATTCTGAAAAAATTCAATTTCAAAAACATCATTTTCATGATCAAGCTCTTGCGCCCTAAGTGAGTTGCACAAAAGAAAAAATAGAGCCAATGTTAATATGTTTTTAAAATTTTGTTTCATAAAGCCTTAGAGGAGCAAAACTTATACCATTAAAAACTTCCCGAAACACAAATGAGTTCGATTTGAGGAAGAAATTAGTAAGTGTTTTTAGACAGTTGACGTTTAAGGGCAAACAAAATTCTTTTTAAGCACTCTACTTATTTTCGACATTGAAATACAAGCCCGCGATAATTTGAAATGCTACTTGTACAAATAGAACCTAACTATCATTGCTCTCTTCCTTAACATTTCGCGTAAATAACATGCTAAAACACGAATGTTTGAGCTAAAAACCTAAGCAAAACTAGCTAGTTGTGTAGTTTTTAGGCTTTAATTCTATAGGCTTCATTTATACTTAGCTCGTTTTTGGTGACAAAACGGCGGATTTTCCGATAGTTTTCTCTCTAGTTCCAAAAACCAGCTCAGGAGGGTGGAGTTTGATGGCCGAAATTCACGACAAACACATTCGACCAGTCAAAGAACGATCTGATTTACATATCTCAAGAAAGATCTTCCATAATTTGGGGATCATCTCCATATTAGTCGTTTACCATAATTTGTCTTATCAAAACGCTATACAGCTTTCATTTGTGATGACAGCTGCCATTTTGACTTTTGATTTTCTACGCTTGAAAACCAAATTTTTTAGCGATGTGGCTCATCGAACCTTTCGTCGCGTAATGCGTGAAAACGAAATGAATAGTTGGAGTGCCACAACACATTTAATGCTCGGAGTAACAACGGTCATTTTAATCTTCCCTCGTGAAGTAGCAACTCTTGCTGTGGGAATGTTGGCTTTTGGTGACCCTATTAGTTCCATTGTGGGTGTTTTATATGGAAAAGATAAAATTCTCGGAAACAAAAGCTTACAAGGAACCATGGCTGGCTTTGCCATATGTTCTATCGTCGCAGCATTGTTCTACTACAGTAAAGGTTTAATGTTAGAACGTATCGTGCTAGTCTCTATTTTAAGTGGTTTAATTGGAGCTATTAGTGAATTGGTCCCTGTAGGTAAGATGGATGATAACTTTTCCTTTCCAATTTTAGCCGCGACCATGTTGTACATTTTGTTTTTATTGTTCGGTGGATTCAGCTGATAGAACACCGATTGCGCACCAAAGGACGTGGCATGAAAAAGAAGAAAAAAATATTTCCAAAGACAAGAAGCAAGGCCCGTCAAAAGGCAGCAGATTTAAGAGATCAAATGGGAACAACTATTTACGTATTACCCAACTTAATTACTACGGGAAATATGTTTTTTGGTTTTATGTCCATTCTAAAATCCATCCAAGGGGATTACATTATGGCCAGTTACGCAATCGTAGCAGCAGCCGTTTTTGATCTTTTGGATGGCCGCGTAGCCAGAATGACTTCTACTACCAGTAAGTTTGGTGCCGAATACGACTCTTTATGCGATCTCGTTAGCTTCGGTGTGGCCCCAGGATTAATGATGTATTACTGGGCCTTACAACCTTTTGGAAGAATCGGATACTTGCTTTGCTTCTTCTATATTGCCTGTGGAGCTTTAAGGCTTGCGAGGTTTAATGTTCAAATTGGTCACGAAAGTAATGTGAACTTTTCGGGATTACCAATCCCAATGGCGGCAGGTATTGCGGCCAGTAGTGTGTTAGCATTTGATGACCTTGGTTGGGAGCCACAAGGGAACTTACTGATACTTTTCATGAGTTTTCTTCTAGGTTTTGTAATGGTTAGTAATTTCTCATACCGTTCTTTCAAAGACTTAGATCTAAGGAAAGCCAAACCATTTCGCACAATGGTTTTAGGTTTATTGATAGTTTTGATCGTAGCCTATCGCCCAGAAGTAATGCTTTTTATGTTGTTTTTAACTTACGCCAGTTTAGGGGCCATTTTTGGAATTTTACGAATCGGCAAACAACCAAAGAAAAACCCTTACCACTCCCCGTCCGATGATGATGATGATGTGGACGAATACCTAGACGATGAAACCGGTGAAGTCTATCTAAGTGAAGAGGATTTTATCGACAATGACGAGGAAGAAGACGAAGAAAAAACGGATGCAAAGTCTTCTGAAAAAAAGGATTTTCCCCATTAATTTAAGCTACTTATCTTAAGCCTGTCATTTCTTAGACAGGCTTAGCTTTATTTCAAAAGCATTCCTTTTCTACAAAGTTTTAGGCAAAAAATGTTAGTCTTCTTCGGAACGATGAAGGAATTAGAAGAAACTAAAATTAACTCAATGGCAAAAAATCTTTTCGACTTATTGAAAGCTTTAAGACTTAATTACTTTTGCCTTATTTTTACCTTGCCATTTTTAACAAATGTTGGACTGGCAAATGACTCTCATTGCCCGAAAAGTGCTTCTACAAAATCAGCGCTTCATACGCAAAAAAGTCACATTCGCTCCGAACAAATAAGTGTAGAACAGGGCCTCATCTTATTATCTGAGGCTTATCAAAAGCTTCAGAAAAATTCAAAAAAAGGCGAACTGAAAATCCATCAACAGTTTTACTCGGACCTTAGAAAGTTCTATGAGCTATATGAGGATCATTTTACCTCATTCACAGGTCTAATAGGAGAGATACTCAAAGTATCTGAAACAGGGAAAAAAATTAAGAAGTATGACAAGGAAGAACAAAGACGTTTAGAAACTATTAAAAATATTCGAGATAGATTCTATAAAAAGGCCAAGTACCTTGATGTAGAGGGAAAAATAGTTTGGCAATCCAAAGACAAAAAGTGGAAGATTAGTTTAGAAAATGAATTCGGCCTACACTTTAAAAGATATAGAATTCAATATCTAGATTATGCACCATATTTCTCGCATATAAGCTTAGATCCTAAGAAAATTCGAGAATGGAATTCTTTTCTTTTATATGAGGACGGAGAAAATCTTTACGTATTTTCTCAACGAGACTTCAATAAAATAAATCGAAGAAGAGAACTACTTGAGTTCACAGAAACATCCATAAGCTTTTTGCAAGATGACAGTATTTACATATGGCAAGTATCAAATAAAAACACTTCATCTACAGTGAAAGTACAACACGCATTTAATATCTCTGACTCTAAAAGCATTAAAAAAATAGCTGAAAACCGAACATTAGTATATGTTACCAAAAATTATGAAGATGGTGGAAAGTTTGTACATTTTTATGAATTTTCTTCGGAATTTGGCCTGAGTTTAAATCTGAATTGGAATTGGATATTCCCCTTGTCTTCAGAGTCAAACGCTTTGCTCACTGTAGATAATTTAGTCGAGATATTTCGAACTAATAGTGAACATTATCAACACGAGATTTTTTCGCCTGAAAGAATAAATACCAATAGCTTCATTTATGAAGTAGATGAAAACAATCTTTTAGTTCGCTTTAGACCCGCTTCCGATACTGAAGAACCTGCTTTGGATTGGTATCAGAGAGATTCTTCAGGTAAGTTAGTAAAGAAAAAAAACATCCCTTACTTTTCCTCTATTGGGAAAGTTGCAGGACTGCTAATTGGAAAGAACGCCAAACAAAATCATCACTTGATTGAACTTGGGGAATCGGAAAATATCACAGATTTAAATATTGCTAGCCGTTTTCATCAAATTGATTCTTACCTAGTCTTCAGTGGAAGACAAAACCTTGAAGTCTATCGCGTTAACAAAGAGAAAACAAATTTAGAATTGATTGGAAAATTTGAACCCATTGATTCGGTTAGAACTCATAAAATAACTAGCATCGAAGATCGCTATATCGTGAACTACTCGAATCCTCGTCAACTAGAATTTATTGATTTGAAAACCGAAGGAAACCCCACTCATTTACTTCCAACACCTGATAATATGCGGGTCGGCCAATTCAAACCCGTAGCTAATAGCGCAAATAGCCTTTTCCTCAGCTATTCATTGGAAGTACATCCAAAAAACTTCCTTTTAGTAACAGACCTTACTGGCAATACAATTAGATTCCATTTAGTCGAAACAGATATATTGATCAATACTCAATTTAAAGAATATTTTAATGAGCATGAAGCTGTCTTGGTGGAAGAAGGTATTCAAATTGGGCCAGAAATTCTTATCCAAATGGAAAGATATAGCAGTATGTTTAAAGATTAGCCTTTGAGTCAATGTTTACGGCAACTTAGGAACGTATGTTATTTACTAGACAGACTTAGCTTTATTTCAAAGATCTGTAATTTTATCAGAAACAAGTTATAAAAATGATACTTTATAAAGATCTATGAGAAACATGATTCATATTTCGAAAGTATCAATTAACATGACTTGGCAGTACATTGCCACTGTAGGCTACTTTTATTTTTGTCTCACCGCTACTGTGATTTTTAGTGTAAATACATTTGCAGCTGAAAATGATTGTTCTATAAGTGCGAATTCGGAAAATAGTCAAAAGAACCAGACGGTAGCGGACTCTTCTTTAGAAGCCTTCGAATTGGGTCTTGAAAAACTATCGGCATCCTATCAACAAATACATTCTATGAAATCTCCAACTACATCTTTGGTAACAAGAAACTTTTATTCCAGTTTAAAGACCTTTTATGAGCTACACAAAGATCGGTTGAAAAATCCAAATGAGTTATTTCGCTTAGTCCTGCGAGATACACCCCCTGAAAAACCTGAAGATCAATCCGCTCCGGCTGAAGCCAAAAAGCAAAAAATCATAAATCGCTTGGCAGGCTTTTTCCCTGAAGACGCAAAAATATTACCAAGCAAAAAGAAAGTTATTTGGCAGTCACCAAGTAAAAATTGGGTCGTCTTTTTGGACAAAAAAGATGAGCAAGGACTGCAGAAAAATATGATTCAATACAAGGACGGAGAAGCCTTTTCGGCACCCGATAGAATAGATGTTTCAACACTGCAAGAGTGGAACGGACAGCTTATCGAATTTATAAAAAAGGGATTTAGAATTTTTTTTCAAGACAAATCAAAAGTGAATTTTTACTATATTTCAGACCCGATCTTTCTTGAATCATCAAGCTTTACCGAGCTAAGAGACTCTCGAGTTATAGAGTATAAAGTAAGTAATGGAAAACTAATTAACAGCCAAATATATAAATTAGAGTCAGGTTTAGGTTTACCTACAATTAAACCGCTGAATGATGATACTGTGATACTAGTAAGCGGTCTGAGGACATTTCAACAAGCTTTTATTGAATACAATAAGATTACAGGTTTCAAGCTTCGAGATGATATTGAAGACATTTTAAGTTCCCCTGCTGGATTTACCAGTATTGTGTATGATAATAAAGTTTTAGAAACCCACTACAAAGAGAACAACAAAAATAAGAAAATTCATCTCAATATAGACGAATTCTCCGCAGATAGTTATGTCTATGTAGTGGATGAAAATAATGTTTTAATAACATTTACTAACGACAATAATAATAGCCGTAGGCCTTCTTCCACCGACTGGTACCAAAAAAATAAAAGTGGTGAATTTAAATTTAAAAAGGATTTACCTTATTTAAGAGGGCTAGAAAAGATTGATGGTCATCTTTTGGGTATTTCTGAGGACTATAATTGGTACAACATTGATGTTCATAGAAATCCTCCATTTATAAGTCTTGAAGTGGTTGGAATGCTAAAATTTCACCCACCATTTATTTTCCAAAGTACGTTTAGTGAGTTGAAAATTTATAAAGCGAATAAAGACTACACAAAAATTCAGTTAATCTCAGAAGAAAGCGAAGGAACAGGAATCAATCCAAACCACATCTTACTCATTAAAGATCGATACATTCTAAATTACTCAAGTCGTAGTTTATTGGAGTTTATAGATTTATCCTCTGATAATCCGAAGTCATTTTCTCTGCCTACACCTGACAATGCCAGCTTTAGTATTTTTAAGGAAGTTTCCAATACAGATGGTCAACTTTATATCGGAGTGTCCACCGGTTTCAAGAATGGTTCCTTTTTGATCGTCGACACCTCTGGCCCTAAAGTCGTACTTCACCGCGTATTTTTAGACCAGGAATTTGGGACAGGATTTTATAGCTACTTTAATTTTAATGAGCCCATTCTTACTGAAGAAGGAATCAAAATTGGTGAAGATATAATCATAAAGTTTCTAAGGCTTCACAATATGTTTTAGGTAGAGCTCTTTTGTTTGAACTCGTTTTATGCCCCTTCTTAAAAAAACCTGCCCATCTCTTTCTTTAGGGGCCAAAACGCCGTACCCCTCAAATATCTATCTCAAAGATCCTATAGCTAAAAGTTTTTTTAGAATGCTATAGAACATTTGATCAAAAACTACCTTTATGAGTGAATAGCTCTAGTTATTTTGTATATACCAATGCCTTTCTTTGCAAACAGTAAAAACAGCTCTACATCATTGCAGGTGATTGATAGCTATAAGCTTCAATTGAATGAATCTGCATTTTACCTATAAAGTTTTCCTCACACAGCTAAGAAACCTATAGAAATAGCTAGCTTATGCCTCTGAATCCACAAATAAGTGGGCCAAGCTAAAAGCAATACATCCTTTCTGAGTTTATTTGATAGAAAAGTTGTAAGCTTTTAGACAACTCTAGTTTAATTACACAAAAACCTCTTAAACCTCTAAAAACACCTAGGAAATGTTAAAATCATCGGGCCATGAAACACTATTTAAAAATACTTATATCAGCAATTAGCTTTCTCAGCCTTATAGCTGCTCCCAATGCCTCGGCCTCACAATGGGCCTGTAAGTATTCATCTGCAAAAAATAAAATACAAAACCTTCTTAGCAGTTTTCGCAAGCCCACAAAAGTTTCTGAAGTTCCTGCTATTGATGAGCAGACTCGAAAGTATGAACTTTTAGTAGATGCCTATTCCAAAATTGAAAACGGAAAAATTAATTCATTTTTGTATTCCCAATTTACGAAGAGTCTTAAAGAGTTTTATGGTGAATTTGGAGAACAATATAAAAGCAGTCGACTTTTGATATCGCAAATCATTAGTGATGCTCAAAGTAAAAATGAAAGTCTGAACAAGAATAGTAAATTTTCCGTTTCTATTGCAAAAGAAAACCCTAGCCCCCAAACATCACTTTTATTCTTCGAAGGAACTTTAGAGAAGATAAACAAAAACATTAAGCTCTGGGAGAGCCCAAATAAAAAGTGGGCTTTAAGTACACAAGAGGCAGGAAAATACCATCTGGAGGCAGACAGACTTCATAGTCGTGAAGTGAAAATTGATTTTAGGTTTGGGAATCCAAGGATTTGGAATGATTTAGTTTTAATTTCTACAGGAACATTTTCCACTGATTTATTCTACTATGAAAACTCCCAAATCAAGCAAATTAAATTGGGGGAAATTATTCGGATTGAAGAAAATTGGATTCAAATTATTGATCGATCAAAGTATTCAGAAGTATTTAGTATATTAACAATTCACGATGGGATACCAAAAATAGAGCCGCTTAATGGTGCTCCCCAATTGAATAGCCATTTGACTGTGAATAAAATTGGTGAATCGAAATTTATTGTAAATCCACCTGATATGAATGGAAAAAAAGATTTTTACCAAACCGAATCAAAAAATAGTACAGATTGGGTATCTAAAGAACGATTTGATTTGGTAAGCGAGCTTAGAACTGTATGGCCCACCAAAGCTTTTGTCAGGTCCAATGAAGCAGAAATCGAACTGTATCATCTTGTTAATGGCAGCTACCACGAAGAAATTCTCCCTCTTACTGCTGGTAAAAAGTTTTTAAACCTACTGAAAGTGGACGACAATAACTTTTTGGCTGGAAAGTACGACTTTACTTCTTCATTTGTTTACCATGAAGAATACATTTCTTGGTATCAAAGAAATTCAAATGGCTCCCTCGTTTTAAAAAAGGACTTTGACTATCTTGCGGAGATACAAGTTTCAAACTCATTATTGATAGGAAAAAACAAGTCTAATCAGTGGGTAAGCTATGACTTTCAGCAAAACGGCCGAAAGCGTAGGCTAGGGCTGAAAGGATCTCTGAAACTAAAATATCCATATCTAGTCCAAATAGACAATGGGTTTTTAAGTCTCTATAAGATTAGCGATAATAGAAAATCATTTCAACGATTGGGAAAGACAGAATTTTTAATTCACGATTCTAGGGTTTCTATAGAGTCCTTGGATGATCGCTTCTTTTTTATAATCCCAAGGCAAGAACCCCACTTCTATTTCTATGACCTACAAACCAACACCTTTGAAGTGTTTAAGTCAGACTCTATCAATGTTTTTAGAGGTTTTAAATTTGTGGAAAACTCTAATAAAAAATTTATTTGGGGATTAGCAACCAATGGAAGTCTAGCGGTGACGGTCTTAAGCTTAGACATGGCTCCTGTTCTTGCAACAGAGATTCATACAAAATTTTACAGAGACCATCAGTTATATCAACATTTAGAAAGTTCATCGGCCAAAATCACCCCTGAAGGAATTGAGATTGGCGGCAATGTTCTTCTTCCTGCTATAAAGGCTGAAAAGGGGTTTGAATAAATGGGATTTTTCTATATTTGTCTTAATCTTTTAGCCCTACTTCTATTCTCTTCTCATGTCTACGCCACAAACCTAGAATGCTGGAATTCAAGCAATCCCAATAAAGCTGTAATAATTAGGGAAGAGAAGAATGCAGACAAAAACTTCCTCCAAAGTCAGATAAGGATTTTGGCAGAAGCTCAAACAAAAGTAGATTCCGCTGAGGGAATTTTAAAAGAGCAGCTCTACAATCAATTTATTTCAGCAGCGGTATCATTCTTCAGAGAAAACACAACTCACTTCAAGAGTTTCTCTGCAATGATTGGACAAATAAAAAAGATTGCCAGTGAAACTACAAAATCAAAGAATTCTAGGCCAAGTCAAAAAATTCCAAAAGCTGCCAATTTGATAACAACAGACTTTATAATTACTTCGTCGGAAGGCCCACTTTGGACATCAAATGACAAAAAATGGAGTATCCATATTGCTTATAATGTTTCTAAAAATAAGATACTTAAGAAGGGAGAAAGCTTATTAGACATAGTCTATAACAAAACCAATAGCTATTTTACAACTGATTATGATTTTAGTCTTGAAAATATCAAAGAGTGGAATTCTGGCCTTCTAATAAAACTATCAAACGAAAAAAGTATTTTCGTATACGAATCATCTGACCTAATAAAAATTCAAGAAATGGACTATGTTTTTCATGTTGGTAAAGAAACAATCTTTTTTGCCGAGAATAGTACAAATAGCTTAGGAAAGGAAATTCAAGCACTAAATGTAAAACCTGACAAAATAGAAATCGTCAACCTCTTTGAGGCAACCACATATCCTATCAACCAAATAATCCAATTAACGAATAAACATTTTCTCCTAGGTAAGAACACCAGAGAACGAGCCTTCGAATTAATTTTTGAAGAAAACTCACAACCAGTTCTTCGGGAAAGCAAGTTTTTGGAAACAGATTATAAAAATATCAACATGAGAGGCCTGGTATATTATGATGCCCCCTTTAAGGCCCACTTAGAAATTGTTCATTCTGTGAATGGAGAACAAATCAAAGAAAATGTTTCTCTTCCAATTTCAATACGATTTAAAAAAGATTATTGGGATGGCACTAACACATTTTATTCCATTGATGCCAATAATTTTATAGTCTCAATATTGCGGCTTCCCTTTTCCAGGAGAGCTAACAGCCTTTGGTTTCAACGAAACGCCAAGGGAAAATTCGTTCTAAAAGAAAGCCTTGATTATATGCAAATTTTTAAACATTCCCCGAAACAAAAGCTACTTGCTGCAGATGTTGAGGGTGAAGTATTTTGGATGGATTTAAATAACCCCAAAGAGAAAGTTTATTTTCCATTACCGGGAGAACTACAAATTCATGAATCCTATGTGATACATTTTGTCCGAGAGAAATATGAATTGTTCCAAATAAATGAAGAGCTCAAGCTTGAACCGCTAGTATCATTAAAGCCTTCTATTCCAATAATAGGTGCCACCATAAGTTCGCATATTGTCGCTGATCAACATTTGTTTGTCCAATATGGTCCCTCTTTGGTTTTTTACACTAATTTGAAGGACCCGCAAAAACTCAGTAGACACTTTAATCTCTTATCTAGTTTTCAAGTGGTAAAAAGCGACACTCTAGACCTTGTAGTAGGAATGGATAAAGCCCGAAAAAATATCTATTTATTAAACCTAAATAGTGAGCACGCCCCTTCGCTGGACAACAAAATTTCTTCCGAAAACAATATGGACCCTAAGCTATTCTCAGAACTCTCCATTGAGCACAAAGATAACAAAATCTTTTTTGGCAACCTACTATCACTGGAGATCCTTAATACCAATGAGTGGTTTGGTGGTGATAAATGAAGCTACTCTTTTTGTTTTTTGGGCTCTACTTTATTGTTGTAGCCAATTCAAAAGCTTTAGCACATTCAGACCACTGTCAATACACTGCAAGCATTGAAAGGCAGAAGCAAAATTCAAGATTAGATTCAGAGCATACGAAAGACCCTATCGGGACGGACTATCAAAAATTGGTAGCAGCTTATGCAATGATATATCCTTCAAAAAGTTTAGATCGTTCTAGACTCATTGACCAACATACATCTGCAATGGTTGCTTTCTTTAATAAAAACAAGAAAAACTTTAACAGCTTCTCTGCTTTCGTGAGTAAGGTAATAGCTGATGCTCAGCTCAAGATAAGCCATGAAAAACCTAAAAGTCTTGAAGCTGAGGCAAAAAAACCTACTTCGAAACAAGGCCTAATAGGACTATCTCTTTTAAGAAACGAGGATAAAAGAACTATATGGTCCTCAAAAAACTCTCAATGGAGAATTGTACGCGATAAAAACTCTAAGAACGAAATCAGAGTAGAACATAAGAGAGCCATACCTGTATTTGAAATAGAGAAAAAAGGCTCCTTCCAGCCACTAGCCTACAAATTGAGTGCAGAGCATATTTTAGAGTGGAACTCTGGGCTTATTTTAAAATTGTCGAAACATAGGAATTATTTTTTCTACTTAGAGAAATCTCAAATTAAAGTGATTGAAATGAATTACATTTTTAATATCGATACTAATGTAATCCATTACACAAAACCCTCTTCCCCTGAGAATACATATCTAGCTAGTGGGATTTACAGTATTAAGCAGTCCGGAAATAAGACTGAAAATAAACTAGCATTTGAAACAGAAACTTTTAATACCTTATATATTTTCAGCTTAAATCCAAATACCTACTTTATAAATTCAGAGACTGGAAATATATTTTCCCAGCTTCGAGTCTCAGGAAACACGGCTTCAATCATCCAAAAAATGGCTTACGAAGAAGTTTTCTCCAGCTTTGTTAATATGACAGGTTTTTTCTTTTTAGAAGGTAAATTCAAAAAATATTTAGAAATCACCCATGAAATTGATGGAGAGCTTGTCACTGAAAAGGTGGCTTTGCCATTTTTTCGCGCTTTAAGTAAGCATTTTATTGAAGGTAATAAAACTTTTTATCGCCTAGATGAGAACAACTTTTTCCTTAGTATTCAGAGCCCCTATGTAGGGAAAAATTCAAAAACACTGTGGTTTAAAAGAGATCATAATGGATACTTTAAAATTGAAACGGAACTAAGTTACCTAGTTATAGAAAAACACTCTCAAGATAAAAATAGACTCATCGCAAGAGATTTAAGTCAAAATTGGTTTTTAATAGACCTTGCGGATGCTCCCAATAAAGTGCAGCTGCCACTAAAAGGAAAATACAGATTCATTAAGTCTTTTGTCGTTGGAATTTCACATAATAAATATGAAGTTTATAAATTGGATAATAATTTTAATTTTCATCAGATTGTCTTTATGCACTACCCTCAAGCTGACTTAAACACATTAAAATTTATTCAAGCTGAAATAATAAATGACGAACATCTCATTAGCCACAGTGGTCCTGGAACTACTTTCTATACCAATTTAAAAAAAGCAAACTTTAAAACAAAACGGCTACAATCCATAAACTATATTAAAAAAGTGGAAAGCGAAACCAATGAGCTCTATCTTGTATCGTCTAGATGGGATAAAAGACTTTCTGTCGTTGAGTTTAAAGAAAATGAAATTCCTGATTTTCAAAATATGTTTTTAACTGACATACAAATCGATTTTGAAATTTTCGAGGCCTCGCCAGCCCAACACATTGGAGATAATATCATGATTGGCAATGATTATAGAATCCCGCTTGAGAATTTTAATAAAATATTTGAAATAAAAGAATAGAAACTGACCCGCTTTTGGGCTGGCATACAATTTCTATGCCCACCATTGAATTTAAGAGTTTGATTTATAAATAACTTTGTTTTTGGACCAATAAAAACAGTAAATGATCTTAGCAAATTCAAATAATCATCTGCGGCCAAAAGGTTTAGCTAATAATCTTAGTCCGTTCCTATTAGAAGCCGCGACAAAACTGAAAGCAATGCTTTTCCCCAGATTGCCTACCACGTTAATTCATATAGTAGAAAATTTCTTAGAAGTAATGAGCTTTTTGCTAGAAAGCCTATAAAGCCCATTGTTTTCCATTCCCTTTTATATATAAACTATGCTACAATGGCGCCAATTCACCAATAAAGAGGGATCTATGCAAAGTTTAAAATTAGGTATCGTTGGAGCAACCGGATTAGTAGGACGTGAGTTTTTAAAACTTCTCGAAGAAAGAAAAACTCCTATTGAAGAGCTTAGGCTATTTGCCAGTGAAAAAAGTGCTGGAACAAAAATCAGTTTTCGCGGAAAAGACATCGAAGTTCAAGCTTTAAAAGACTCTTGTTTTCAGGGTTTAAATGTTTGTTTTTTCAGTGCTGGTGGAAGTGTTAGTAAAATCTGGGCTCCACGCGCAGTAGAACAAGGTGCCTATGCCATTGATAACTCGTCAGCTTTTCGCATGCATCCAGAGGTTCCTTTAGTGGTTCCTGAAGTAAATATGCATGCCGTGGATAGTAAACTCGGTGCGCAGTTAATCGCTAACCCAAACTGCTCTACCATTCAAATGGTGGTAGCACTTAAGCCTATTCAAGAAAAATTTGGATTAACTTCTGTAATCGTCAGCACTTATCAATCGGTCAGCGGTGCTGGGAGTGATGCGGTAGAAGAAGTAAAAGGACATAGCTTGGCTTATTTGAATAACCAAGAACTTGAGCCTGAAATCTTTCCGAAAAGTATTGCCTTTAATAATATTCCTATGATTGGTGATCTTGAAGATAATGGTTTCACTTCTGAAGAGATGAAAATGGTCAACGAAACCAAGAAGATTCTTGAGCAAGACGACTTGCCTGTTTCTGCTTTTTGCGTACGTACTCCAAGTTTAAACGGCCACTCTGAGAGTGTTTGGTTTGATATAAAATCCAATCCAAGCAAAGAAGAAATGATAAGCTGTTTGAACACTTCAAAGGGCATTGATATGAGTTTAAAGGATTTGCCTACTATTCGTGAAGTCTCTGGAAAAGACCCTGTTTTTGTTGGAAGAGTGCATAAAGATGTGGCTGTTGCAAATCGTTGGATCATGTGGGTTGTCGCTGACAACATTCGTAAGGGTGCAGCGCTAAATGGGCTACAAATTGCAGAGAGTCTTTTTGACAAAAGTCAAAACTAGTGCTGCAATTAAAGCATGCAGAACTTGCTTAAATATATAAAATCAGTAAAAGTTTTCTTAGGCCTAATCCTCTTAGGCCTCTCAATAAACCTTCAAGCAGCTACGCTCACAATTTATTCCGTCGATGGCGTCAGTGCCTACGATGACGAAACAGAAACAACACCAATTGTATATGGTGCCTTCTCGCCTAACTGCAATACTCTAACTGGTAGCGATCCTAGTACTGGTTGTGCTATAAACCCAATCACCAGTTCAAGTACTTTTGAGGTTTGCGCCTATCATGATGACAGTACTCAAACTGCAGAGTTTAGCTTAGTAACTGCGACTTCTGACGGTGATGAAGTATCTTTAACCCAAACTCAAACTAGCGTTTCTAGCGGAAATACAAAATGCATTCGTGCTCTTTGGTCAAGTATTTGCACAACTTTAGATAGCGATAACACTTCCTGTGCTGATTATGATAGTGATGATTTGTATTTACTAGCGACATTTGCTGATAATTCCACCCTAAGTGTGAATATTGATTTTAAAATTAATGCTTATGATACAGCAACAGAGGCATTGGTTGACAGTAGTTCTTGTACTGGTGAAACCACCGACAAACCCTGCGTTTTTAGCTTTTCATTAGTTGCAGGGGATGCAAAAGCAATTTTAATGGCAGACGGTACTGTTACAGAAGCTTTATCCGCAAATTCTGGTTTTCCTTCAGCAACAGATCATCTCACTACAAAATACATTCGTTTTATCTATGCAGAAGGCTCAAGTACTTCCTTTGATGTAGGAGCTGCCATAACAGCAGGAAATTATCAAGACATTGAAGTTATCACTGACTCCAATGGAAACTCATCTACCGCCACCGATTACATCACAGGCTTAACCAATGACGTAGCATACACTTTTCGAGTTGCCACCGTGGACGAAGCCGGAAATGTTGGCTACTTCTTAGATGCTGCTTCTACAGATTTAATAACTGCAGCAAACAGGACAATTACACCACAAAAAGTATATGGTGTTTTTGAAGATAGCCGTTGCTTTATTGCCACAGCGGCTTATGGTAACCCACTGGAACGGCATTTAGTTTTACTTAGAGAGTTTCGCGATAAAGTCTTAAAAAAATACCAATGGGGTAAAAAGTTTATTCATTACTACTATACTTACTCTCCTGAGGCCGCCGTTTGGCTTTTAGACAAAGAAGTAATAAAACCCATCGTTCGATTGATTTTATGGCCACTGTATTTCTTTGCTAAGATTAGTTTGAAGTACGGAATTTTCTTTAGTCTTTTGCTAAACCTTGTTTTTATTGGTTCTATCATTCGACTACTTTTTTATATTCGACAAAGGATTGCTTCGTGAAAAAATGGCTTCTTTTAGTTTTAACTTTTTCTAATTTTTCTCAAGCTCAAAGCTCAAGATCCCCAGATGCCGCTCCCCTGGAGCCACCTTACATTAGCGAAGAAGAATGGGAAGCAAGGCAAGAAGACACCCAGCCCGTTGTAAAACAAGCACAGCCTGAATATGAAGTGATCGAAGAGACTGATGACTACTTAAAGGTAAGACATCCTGAAGCAAAAAATGGATTGATCAAAATCTTAGCCGACGGAACCTATATATATAAAAAAGAAGAAAGTAAAATTGAAGGCTATTCAGGTTTTAAATTGGGTACCCAAGCTTTTGATAATCTGCAAAACAATAGCACCAACCAAAGCTATAGTGATGTTTATAAAACCACCTACTCGCTTTTTGTGGATTTCGAAACCCCTGTTTTTGGCCAAGAAGGAAATTTAAAATGGAACTACGGCCTAAACTTAACTTACGCGACAGGAACTGGCTTTTACGCCAATGGGTCGCAAGCTTATGAAGACTACAGCTTAGTCATGCTACCATTGTACGGTGGCTTTACTTATCACTTTCAATACTTTGGAGAAACACAATCCTTCATCCCTTATGTAAGTGTTGGGATCGACGCCTACTTTATTTACGAATCACGAGACGATGGAGAGAATGTAAAGACATATACCGGTGGTGCACATGCCAATGCTGGGATTCGATTCTTGATCGACTCTTGGATGGGCGATACCGATGATTTAGATGAAGATTACGGAATTAATCACACTTGGCTAGTGTTTGATTATAAATATATTCTTGGGGCTGAGAATGGTCAAACAGGTGAAGATGTGATTGATATTACTTCGCAGGTTGTGACCTTGGGTTTTGGTTTTGACATCTAATAACTGGCCCCTTTAATTGCGGATAGAAGTTCCTAAGTTTTCGAATTGGTAAGGCATTTGCAATTTTATTGGCTATGAAGCGATTTTGCCCTCGATGCCATTCAAATTCTACCAATCACATCCGAAAT
>JAYZXX010000216.1:0-6139 GCA_036140815.1 Bdellovibrionota bacterium
CCGCCGATTGCTGTTGAAGTCGCTGCGCTCTTCAAGGCGCTTTTGTTATTTTACTGGTGCGCTCAGTTTTTTTGGGTAGGACCTTATTGTTTTACATTGGCCTCTTATTTTTTTACTTCAAACAAACTCAGGTATTTTTCATAGCCTTTGGCTTTCATTTCTTCTTTGGGGATGAAAAGGAGTGAGGCTGAATTCATGCAATAACGTAGGCCTGTTGGGGTTTGGGGGGCATCCTTGAATAGGTGGCCTAAGTGATTGTCTCCCACTTTTGAGCGGATTTCGGTTCTTGGCCAAATTAATTTGTAGTCCTTTTTTTTGACGATGTATTTATCATCAATGGGCTGGTAGAAGCTTGGCCAGCCAGTTCCAGAATCGAATTTGTGGGTGCTAGAAAAAAGAGGTTCGCCACTTAGTGGATCGACGTATATTCCTTCTTTCTTGTTGTCGAAATATTTATTGTTATTGGGTGGCTCAGTGCCGTCTTGGCGCATAACTCGATATTGGAGGTCATTGAGTTTTTCTCGAATTTGCTTTTCTGAAAGATCCATTTTGTAATTTTCTTCTGCCATGATTCCTCCAAAATAGCTAAGTGAAATAATTATTACGATTAGCTGTTTCATCCAATCCTCCAAAACATTTCATCAGAGGCTTCTGATGAGTTTATTTTAAAAATAAAAAGCTACGCAAGCAAGGCCTACGTAGCTTAGTGTTTAATTGTTCTGGATTATTACAGAATTAATAATTTTTTTGGAAATAACAAACAGCATCGTGTGGATGCAGACTTTCATAGTGAGACACTTTTCCATGAAAATCTTTAATGTCTTTGCGGGTGTTTAGGTGCTTTTGGATGCGTCGAGCGGCATCTTCGCTAAACATTAAGTTTTCCGCATTTAGGCGAGCAAACTCTTGTTCGTCCTCTCTTTTTACAACGGTTTGTACCGGAGTTCCCAAAGCTTTTTCAATCTCATTAATGATTTCAGTAAAATTGAAGTCTTTCACTTCTTCTGAAAATTCCAAAAAGACTTTTGCTAAACTTCTTTGTGCGTGAGGTGTGGCAGCGATGGCCTCTTTTTGACGGAGCCAGCTTGAGATCTCTTCCACGCTCACTTGATCCATTTCGCCAAATTTGCTTAAGAAATTTTCTTGGTTTAATTGACGGCTTAAAGCAGCAGAGCATGGGCAAGTACTAGAATACTGTATGCCAATGCCCATTTCTATTTTTGCTTTTTCACCACGATTTTTGTTGGCAATAATGTGAACTGGATAAGTTCTCCATCCAGAATTTTCACTTAATAGTGAGTTTCTCTCTGTAAGGTAATCAAATTGGATTTCTACTTTTGCCTGGTCACTTATTTCTTCATGTGAAATTAAAAACTTCTCTAAGATTTCTTCAATGACCAAAGGACTAATTTCTTTGTCTTGAAGTCCTTCTTTAATAGCTACAAAAAGTCTCGACATATGAATGCCTTTGGCGTTCTCATCGATAAGGTTTACGTAAATATTTGCTTTGGCGGCAATTTTGGATAAGCCTGTGCTTGATTCAACACAAACCGGAACTTCCACTTCGTCCATTCCAACCCAACGCAATTTTCCTTGGTAGTCGGGTTTATCTGCTTTTACCACATCCGGCATGGATTTATTCATAGGTTTTCCCTTGGTAATTCAGTTAAAATTTACTTCTAAGAGGGGTGTTGTTATCTCTTAAAAACGCCTAATGGGCAAGGTTTCGCTAATAAATAAGCAAAAAATTGACCTAATTACTAAGCTAGCATAAGTCCTTAAAAATTGTAGAATTTATGCTTTCTTCGTAGAAATTCCTTTATTTCTGCTCAAATCATTTGGTTTCATTGTGAAATATACAAGTGGGACAAATAGGAATAATTTGATCTGAGCTAAATATAGCTTAGTGCCTCCCTATAATAATTGGTTGCCTCGGTGGCTAAACCACTCATATGTTTGCCTTTTTTCTAGCTTTTGGGTAGATTACGAGCCTCAGGAGATTTGAAATGGAAAATACGACTCAGCAGGAAATCGCTAGAAGAAGAACTTTTGCGATTATATCCCACCCCGATGCCGGTAAAACTACTTTAACTGAAAAACTTCTGTTTTTGGGTGGAGCTATTCATAAGGCAGGTGAAGTTAAGGGTAAGGCGGGTAGTAAAGCGGCCATGAGTGATTGGATGTCCATGGAGCAAGAAAGAGGAATTTCCATTACAAGCTCGGTGATGCAGATCGAACATAAAGGTTTGCATATTAATTTGCTAGATACTCCAGGTCACAAAGACTTTTCTGAGGATACCTATAGAACCCTAACAGCTGCTGATTCTGCGGTAATGCTCCTTGATGTTGCCAAGGGGGTTGAGGCCCAAACGAAAAAACTATATGAAGTTTGTCGCTATAGAAAACTTCCAATTTTTAGTTTCATCAATAAATTGGACCGAGACGGTAAAGTTCCACTAGAACTTTTAGATGAAGTGGAAAGTACTTTGAACATGAGTTGCTATCCAGTGACTTGGCCATTAGGAATTGGTGGCACTTTTAAGGGCTTGTACCATCGTCACACCAAAGAGTTTCACTGGTATCAAATTAAAGATGGCGAGTTTTTATCAGAAGTTTATCAGCTGAGCGGTCCTGAAGATAAAAAATTAGAAGAAATCGTAGATGACCAAGAATTGATTGATCAGTTTCGAGAAGATTTAGAATTGCTCGAAGTTGCTTTAGGAGAATTCTCTGAAGAGGACTTTTTAACGGGAAAAGTTAGTCCTTTAACTTGGGGGTCGGCAAAGTATCTTTTTGGCGTAGATTTATTTTTAGATCTTTTCGCAGATTATGCACCGGCTCCGCAGGCTCGGGATGGTGGTAATGGCCCTGTGGACCCGCAGGATAAAGACTTTACTGGTTTTGTATTTAAAGTACAGGCTAATATGGACAAAAGACACCGTGATCGTGTTGCCTTCATTCGAATTTGCTCGGGTAAGTTTGAGCGCGGAATGAAAGTTCAAAACACTCGTTTAGGTAGGGAAGTTCGCCTGGCTTACGCAAATCAACTTATGGCTCAAGACCGTGAAACGGTAGACATTGCCTATGCTGGAGATATTGTAGGTATCAATGATACTGGCAACTTTTTAGTAGGTGACTCAGTAAGCACTGGGAAAAAGGTGAAGTACCCACAGTTACCAAGGTTCTCACCGGAGCTTTTTGCTAAGATTAGAAAAAGAGATATGTCGAAAAGAAAACAGCTAGAAAAAGGCTTAGGTCAGATGTCAGAAGAAGGCACGATTCAGCTGTTCTACGACCCCTTTATTGGTATTCAAGACCCTGTGATCGGTGTGGTAGGAGAGCTACAGTTTGAGGTTCTACTCCACCGATTAAAAGAAGAATATAATCTTGAGCTAGAGTTACAAAGGGCTCCTTATAGTGTTGCTCGTTGGCCAAGAACAAAAGATGACCTAGCCTATGAAGGAGACATCAAGGGAAATATGACAACCTTGGTAGATACTCTTGGAGAGAAGGTGGTTCTTCTTGATAAAGAGTGGGATTTGCAGTGGGCGGAGCGAGAAAATCCAGATGTGATTTTTGCTAAATCCATTGAGCCACAAAGATAAATGAAGAGACTGAGTTAGACTCAGTCTTTTTTTTAGGATACTTTTGGTAACTGAGTTTTTCCAGACCATGTATAGTGAATTACATCGCCATTTTCTTTTTGTGGTTTTTCAGCTTTAGGGATTTCATCTTCATATTTAAGATTGAGTGCTGAGTGTGGGCAGCAAGGGTCAAAATCCATTGGTAAAAAAAGTGTAGAATCTAATTTTTCATCCTTTACTATTCTAGATTTGAAGCGTCCAAATAAATAGGGATCAACTTTTATACCACAAGTGTTTTCAATGACTCCCAAGGCGTCGAGGGGATCCAGTGGAATGTGGTAGGAGCGCTTCGTGGTAATGGCATCAAAGAAGTCGGAGATGGAGGTCATTCTTGCAAAAATATTTATCTCCTCTCCCTTTAGGCCGTTCGGGTAACCACTGCCGTTGTAGTTTTCATGGTGCTCGTAAACCACACTTGTAATTATATTTAATTGATTTCTTTGGAAGTCAATCCCGTCTTTACGGAGTAAATCTCGTCCCCATACTGGATGTTGTTTTATCTTTTTATATTCCTCTGGTTGAAGATCTTGAGTGGCGTTAATGATGGAATTTGGTAGCTTGATTTTTCCAATGTCGTGAAACATTCCACTTAGGCCTGCAATTTTTAACTGCTCCTGAGTTGCGTTAGGATTCACTTCCCGAAATAACATCATATTGTAAAGACCTGTATTGATAGAATGATCTAAGGTGTAGTGATCGTGATAATCCAATTCCGCGATGAGATCGTGAAGTCCAAAAATGTCATAATTACGAATGCTCTCCATCATACCTATAGTGGCAGCTTCACATTCTGCGAGACATTTTTTTATGCTTTCGGATTGAATGATATTATCTTTGTTGTGAAAAAGGCTATCTAAGTGCTCAAGGGCTGCAGTTTTTAAAATTTCTACTTTTTCTTTGCTTGCAAGTTTCTGGTTATCCCCCAGATCTTTGAAGAACTGCGTTCTTTGATCTTCAGCGATATAGATATGGCCAAACTTTTTGGAAATTTCCAAAACATCTCTTTCCTGAATGGCTTTACCTGCTTTCCAAATACAAACAAAGCGATCTACTCCCTCTCGGGCTGAGGAATTAATATAGAGATTAAAATTTATAGTCTTATTCACTGGCAGGAGTCGAGGTGAAACACTGAAAACCTCGAGATTCGATTGTTTATTGGGTTTTAAAAAGTTTTTAAATGTCATACATCATTTTAGCAATAGATAGCGAAAGAGCTGAGAAATTACTGTTTTTATTGGCGAGTTCAATGAGTTGTATAAAAATGATGCTTAACTTAGTAGCCTCTTTCAAAATTGGTTACTTATACAAACTATAAGTAGGTGTAATTTACGGCAATTTTTCATGAAAGTTTTTTATTCTAGGGTGGTTTTTGAGGAAATTTAGTTCCTTTGCTCTTAAAGTCTTGGGTGAGGGAAATACAAGAGATGAAAAAATATTTTATCCTATTTATATGGGGGACATTGATTAGTCTGAAGGCTTTCGCGGATAAAGACTCAAAGCTTTGTTCGTTTTCGGCGGGAAAGAAAAAAAATGAACAGGTAAAGAATGTTCTGAAAACAGAAGAGGCGGGGACTCATCAAGCTGAGCTTGTTGATTTTTCTAGACGTAGAAGCGAGATTCATCGTTTTGATCGAGAAAAACAGCCTGTGGCACAGCTTTTAAATCAAACTGAATTTTTGTCAAAAATTTCTAGCTACAGACAAGAGATTTCGGATGCCTTTTATTTAAAATTAGAAAATTTAGAGAACATGGAAAATTCAGGAAGACTAAGGTCTTTACTTCTAGATCTTATGGAAGTAGATGTGAATTTTGTAAATGAGGCAATTCTTACGAAACTGCAGTATATTGCCACAGATCCTTTGGTGGAAAGATTAGACACCAAAAGTTTTATTCAGAGCCTCTATCCAATTTTGCTAAAAAAATTTTCTTTTGCAGGAGAAGAAAAATTTCCAGATGCATTAAGATTACATATTTTAGATGTGATCTTTGCTGCTGAGAGTTTACGAGACTCAAAAAACACAAACTTAATTCTAAAAATATATTCAATGGCTCCCTCTGAAGCAATTATCTTTCAAGCCGATGCACATGCGACTCATAGTCTAAAGATATTATTAGACAATCTTGGTGGGTTTACAGAAGAAATGGCAATCGGGGTTTTTTCGGGCTTGAGCAAGCAATATAGCTTTGAGTCTTTGGAAATATTGTTTCAAGGAATTGATGGTCAGTTGGCAGAAGGTGCATTCTCCGCTCATGTTAGTAAAGAGCGGGTATTGAGTCTTTTTTCTAAAGCTTTGGAGTATGCAAACCCTGAGTTTTCCAAAGAGAAGATTTTAGAGCGAAGTTTTTATGCGGTGGAAGATATGCTTTTGCCAGTAGAGTTTTTTCATGAATTAGAAGTCATTCATGATTCATTCTTAGAACATGATATAGATTAGTTTTTATTTTTGTCTTTGGTTTTTGCAGACTCAAAGGGAACTAATTTGAAGTCTTGAAAG
>JAYZXX010000217.1:0-9782 GCA_036140815.1 Bdellovibrionota bacterium
GCGCTGTGAGAGGCTCTTCCATAGGTCCAATTTGACCAACCAAAACCAAACTACCATCAACATCCAAAAGTGGAGTATAGGTATTAAAGTCGTGTTTTACAGGTACAGTATCTAAAATAAAATCAAAGCTTCCAGAAGCTTTCGCCATAGCATCTTGATCTGAAGAACTTAAAATCCCTTTTGCGCCGATCGCTTTGGCTGACTCTTCTTTTGATTTAGAACGACTAATTACTGTAACTTCTGCCCCCATAGCAACAGCAAGTTTAACAGCCATATGCCCTAAGCCACCTAAGCCAATAACTCCTACTCTAGTTCCTTTACCAACATTCCATTTACGTAAGGGAGAATATGTAGTAATTCCGGCACATAAAATAGGAGCCGCTTTTGAGATATCTAATTTTTCTGGAACACCAACAACAAATTCCTCTCTAACTACGATATTTTTAGAATAACCACCTTGAGTGATCCCACCTAAATGTTTATATTGCGATCCATAGTTTGCTGTCATACCAGAACGACAAAACTGCTCTTCGTGATTGTGACATTGGTCACAGCTCTGACAACTATCTACCATACAGCCTACACCTACTTTATCACCAAGTTTGTATTTTTTTACTTTTGAACCAACCGCAGTTACAACGCCTACAATTTCATGACCTGGGATCAAGGGATAAGTTTGAGGCCCCCAGTCTCCTTTAACTGTATGTAAATCTGAATGGCATATTCCACTATACAAAATCTCAATGGCAACATCATTATCTTGAAGTTCCCTTCTTTCAAAATGAAAGGGTTCCAAATTCTCTTCTGCTGATTTAGCAGCATAACCAATGGTCTTCATTCTTAACTCCTCTTTACTAGCTTTTTGTTGTTACTATCATGCCTAAAAGTTCTATTTTATAAAAGGCCAGGAAATGAAAGACTATGTTTTTAATGGATCTGATTGATTTTAATTTTTTAAGTCAAAGTCCCCTATAGCGCTAGATATATAGAATATCATTGATGATTGGATTTTATTTTTCAAATTATAAACCGAAGGTTAACAAGTCATTTACTTCTTATTTATTATAAACTCTTTAGTTTTTTTAAAAAAATAGATTCAGAAAACAGCCATAGCCTAAAAGCTAAAAAAAAGACCGAAGAAAAATCTTCGGCCTTCACTTTCTTTTATGATTATTAAGCTCTTCTTAGTTCTTACGAAGAAGATTCAAAGCACTACCTGCTTCAAACCATTTGATTTGCTCTTCGTTGTAAGTGTGACGAACTTCCGCTTCATCCTTACTACCATCTTTATGATTAATAACAAGAGTAAGCGTTTTCCCTGGAGAAAATGAATCAAGACCAACTAGATCTAATTTATCATCAGACTTGATCTTGTCATAATCCGCAGGGTTCACAAACATACCTGCAAAAACACCTTGTTTTTTAAGGTTTGTTTCGTGAATACGAGCAAAGCTTCTAGTAATAACAGCGGCAACATTCAAGTGACGTGGACACATGGCTGCGTGCTCACGAGACGATCCTTCACCGTAGTTCTCGTCACCAATGGCAATCCATTTGATTCCATCCGCTTTGTAATCACGAGCCAACTTAGAAAGGTTTTTCACTTCACCATTACGGAAATCAACACCCGTTCCAGGCTCTTCTGTAAATTGGTTGTTTGCTCCAAGAAACATATTGTCAGAAATATTATCCAAGTGACCACGGTATTTTAACCAAGGACCCGCTGGAGAAATATGATCTGTAGTACATTTTCCTTCTGCTTTTAATAAAACAGGAAGGTCTTTAAAGTCTTTTCCATCCCACGGAAGGAAAGGAGTTAAAATCTGTAAACGATCACTTTGTGGGTTTACTTTTACTTCAGCATCTGAACCTTTAGGAGCAAGGTAACCTACTTCATCAGGTACAAATCCACTTTCAGGAAACTCTGGAGCAACAGGCGGATCTAATTTAAATTTAGTTCCATCTTTTGCTTCTAGCTCATCCGTTAATGGGTTGAAGTCAATACGTCCCGCAAGTCCAAGAGCCGTTACTAACTCTGGGCTTCCGATAAAACCTAGGGTCGCAGGGTTTGAATCGTTACGAGCACGGAAGTTACGGTTAAAAGATGTTACGATGGTATTGATATCACCTTTGTTGATGTCATCACGTTCCCACTGACCGATACAAGGTCCACAAGCATTTGCTAGCACAGTAGCACCTGCTTCAGTCAAAGAAGTCATTAAACCATCACGCTCAATCGTATTTTGAATCATATTTGAACCTGGGCTTACAAAGAAAGGAGTAGGCATCTCGTAACCTTTTGCTTTTGCTTGCTCGATGATGGAAGCAGAACGGCCAACATCTTCGTAAGAAGAGTTAGTACAAGAACCAATCAAAGCAGCAGACAATTTAGGATCCCAACCGTTTTCTTCACAGTGAGCGCCCATTTCAGAAATAGTGTGTGCTAAATCTGGAGTATGAGGACCAACAAGGTGTGGCTCTAAAGTAGAAAGATCGATTTCAATTACTTGGTCATAGTATTTCGACGGGTCAGCAAGTACTTCGTCATCCGCTGTTACTAAATCAAGGTTTTGATTTACGATATCAGCAATGTGAGAACGCTCAGTTACTTTTAAGTAATCTTCCATACGCTTATCATATGGGAATACAGAACAAGTGGCGCCAAGCTCAGCACCCATATTAGTTGTTGTAGCTTTACCAGTACAAGAAAGAGATTTAACTCCCTCACCGAAATATTCAACGATTTTATCCGTTCCACCTTTTACAGTCAGAATGTCTAAAAGTTTTAAAATCACATCTTTACCAGATACCCAACCGTTCAACTCACCTTTTAAGTGAACACCGATTAGATTAGGATTTTTCACTTCCCATGGAAGTCCAGCCATCACGTCAGCAGCATCTGCACCACCAACACCAATTGCACACATCCCCAATCCACCAGCATTTGGAGTATGAGAATCAGTACCGATCATTAATCCACCAGGGAAAGCGTAGTTTTCTAGAACCACTTGGTGAATGATACCTGCACCAGGTTTCCAAAAACCAATTCCATAGCGAGAAGAAACTGACTCAAGGAAATCATATACTTCTCCATTTTCACTCATAGCCACTTCCATATCTTTTCCACGACCTTTATGGGCACGAATGATGTGGTCACAATGAACCGTAGAAGGAACAGCCGCTTCTTCTTTTCCAGAAAGCATAAATTGTAGCAGAGCCATCTGCGCCGTAGCATCTTGCATCGCTACGCGATCAGGGTTTAATAAAAGGAAACTAGAGCCTCTTTCCAACTCTTGGTTTTCAGCGTCTACTAAGCGACCATATAAGATCTTCTCCGCCAAAGTTAATGGGCGTCCTAAACGTTTTCTTACGATCTCAAGATTCTTACGAGCTTTGTCGTAACTATTTTTTACCAATTCAGAAGTGGTCTCGATGGTGGCCATGATACTCCTTTTTTAAGCCTTAGCCTTGCGTTTATTTCAATAGGGTTTCATCTAGAGTTTGTAGCAAAGTTTCACTTAAAGATTCAAGAAGCTATCTGCTATGCTTATTGAAATTGCCATCTAGGAAAAATCCTAAGCTCTCTAACAAGCCCCATCTGCCAATGGAAAAATTAGAGATTTTTTGCAAACTTCACTACCAACTATTCCCACATATAAAAGCTCAAAATCGCAATAATAACAAGCATTAACGCGAAATCTCAGGGCTTATAAGCAGGTTTTATGAGCTTTATTTTAGGCGAAGCGCTAGATCTTTACTAGGGATTAAACAAATCTTCACCAAGCTGAGACAGAAAAAAGGTGCTAATGAGAATGAGTATTATTTGTCTAATAAAAACACTTAATTTGCTAAAAAAACAGACATCTAAAGGATAAATACTGAGACCTTAATAGAACTCTTTCATTTCAAACATCTTCATAACTCTTTTGATTATAAACCTTTGAATATAATTTCGGTTCCCCCAAGGGCGCCAAAATTTCTTCTGTTTATTGAGATAAAAATCCGTTTGTATCCCATGAGGTGCAAACAATACCTTGCCACGATTCAAGGCCAGCTTTAATACCGTGGAAGAAAGCGCTGCACTAGCAGAGTAAACTCCACTATGAAGCGATGGAAGCCTACCATTCACTAAATCAACCGCCTCAGGGAACGCAATGTATTTTCTATGCAACATATAAGGAGACATTCCTACCAAGAATCGTACAATTTGCGCCTCCTTAGTCAAACCAGGTTTATCCAAGTCAAAATAGTCTGTGAAACTCATTTTTCCTGGATGGAAGGCCATCACTGAAGTGCCCATACCAAAAGGCCCGGCACTTACTACGTAGCAGTTTCTTTCGTAAGCCCTTTGATACAATGGAGTTCTTAATTCAGAAGCATACAAGTCAAGGCCATCTACCACTATATCTACACCGTCTAAAAAGCTTTCAATATTCTCTTTCGTGATTCCCTCCGAGAAAATTTCTATTTTAGCTTCAGGGTTAATGTCTAATGCAATTTCCCTTAAAACCTCAACCTTCTCTCTCCCTACCGCGGACATACTTGAGCCAAATTGCCGATTGAAATTTTCCACACCAAATTCATCCAGATCTGCTATTTTGAATTTACAAAACCCCAAGCGCAGCAACGCATGAAAGTTATGACCACCGACTCCGCCCATACCAGGAATAGCAATACAAAATTTCGAAATCAGCTCTTGTTCTTCAGGTCGCAGGTAGCCCAAATTTCGGGAAAAAGCTTTTTTATAATCAAATTTTTCTTCGGATTGTTTTCTTGCTTGGGATGTTCTTCTCATTCAATCATTATGCTATCCATTTTAAGAGATGAACTTTTATTTTAGATTTTTGAAAAAGAGCTTTTCAAAATTAGGAATCTATATATTTCGTTTCCCAGCGTTTAAACTTACAATAGACATTAACATGACTTGATCTAGTCTCTCTCCCCTGTCCAATTCAATAACTTGCATTAAATCTTTGTAAAATTGGATTTGCAATTTTAAAATATCATTCTGAGCCTTAGATGAAATTGCTTTTATTAAATAGCTTCTTCTGATAAAACTTTGCTCATTTGCAGTGAGAGCCCTCTGCAAAACATACTGGCCAAAATACCAAGAGTAGCTCGTTTGATTTTGCCTAAAAGCTAGTTTTTCGTGATATAACTTAAGCGTCCCATCTATCATTTTTCCATAATCATACTTTAAAACTTCATGGATCAATTCTTCGATTCGTTCTGTTGCAATTCCCGTCAGTTTTTCTAAATGTAGAGTCAAACTAAGTTCATCTTCTCTAGGGATATCAAGTGCCGCAGACAGAACTCCAAATTCTGGATTCATAGAAATAAAATTTAAATATTCGTAAAAACTGGAATTTGCGAGTCGATCTTGGAGAAACTCTTGAGCAAATTCAGCCATGAAATTTGTAAACTTGCCACTTTGATATTTCGTAAGAATTAAAAAGTCATTGAGACTCAAACTGGTTTTGTGTTTTTTTAAACGCCACCAAGTACTGGCCGACATCTTCAAATCTGACTCTACAAATTCAAATCTTGGTTCTCCATAAAGGTCGAAAAATTCATCCAAAACCTGCGAATCATTTTTTTCCAAAATAGAAAGACCTATGGACTTCCTGAAGCATCGATCCAACTTATTCTCTAGACCTAATTTACGAGAAAACTCCAAAAAATCATTTAAATAAAATTTCTTATAACCAGACTCTAGCCGATGAAAACTTGTTTTAGGTAAGGATAAAATTTTATCCATTTCTTGTTGTTCTCTATCATCGCGAAAGGACTTTAAAATATGAAAAACGTCTTTCTCATGCACCTGTAGCTCCAAAGCAAAACATTTTTAGACTTCATAGAATTAACAATCTTTTCTCTATATTTAAACCAAAAAAAATATGCTGTCTCAAAAAATAATGCTTTTCACTAAAAATTAAGGCGCAGTTTAAACTGTAAGTTTGTTGTACAATAATCGGAACTTTTCTAGCCCCACTTGCATTTGAAGTCCCCACTTTGGACTAGAAAACTAGACTATAGACCTTCCTCGACTCAACCGATTAAATCTATATGAAATACTTAAGTCTATACACCATGATATTAATTTTTTGCTCTATAAGTGCAAATGGGCAGTCTGTCCACCAACGAATTTCAGAAATGGATGTTGATTATAAAATTCGGGCCAGTGAAGACCCCCATTTTGATCAATTTCTTCACGCTTTGGAGCAACAAAAGGAACTATCCAAGCGAGCTTCTCTAGAAAGCAAGGCCAGAAAAATTAGAGAACAAAATCAAGAAGAGCAGGCTCGTCTACAATACATTAAAGAAAAACAGTATCAGCTAAAAATCCAAGAACGAACCGATCAAAGGAATATGAATAAATATTTTGAAGCGCAAAAAGAAATTGCTAAAGCCGAAGAAAAGCAAAGAAAAAAATTTGTTGCCAAAAAAAGAGAAGAGGCAAGACTTCAAGCTGACTACAAAAGAAAGTTGATTGCCAGAATGGAAGCTCGTTTATCTCGCCTTCCCGCTAGTTATGGCATAGAAAAAAGAGCCCGTATACCTAAGGGAAAAAGAGAGACTTTGTACAAAAAAATACTAGAGCAAAATGAAGCAAAACAAAGAGCACAAAGGTCGCGAAGGTAGATCTATGGGACAAAGAAAAGTTGTCCTCATAACCGGTGCAAGTACTGGTCTTGGCTTAAGCTTGGCAAAAAGGCTCATTGAAATAGATAAATACCATTTAATCCTTACTGCTAGAGAAAGCTCTCTATCGAGATTTTCTGAAGTTCCTATTATTGAAAATGAACATCTTTGGATTAGAAAACTAGACATAGAAGAACACAAAGATATGTATGATTTAATTGCCGAGCTAAATACCAAGCTAGGTGGAGTAGACATATTGATCAATAATGCAGGAGTAAGTTACCGGTCTGTGGTGGAACATGTGACGGAAAAAGAATTAGAAAAACAGATGAGTATCAATTTTAAATCCCCTCTAGAGCTCATACGTTTAGTATTGCCAAGGATGCGAAAAAAAGCCTGCGGAAAAATTATAAACATAAGTTCTGTCGGCGGTATGATGGCAATGCCCACCATGGCGATATATTCTGCCAGTAAATTTGCCCTTGAAGGAGCTAGTGAATCTCTATGGTATGAACTCAAACCCTATGGAATTTCTGTTACCCTAGTTCAACCTGGTTTTATAAACTCGGATTCCTTTTCTAAAACGAGACTCACTCAACTTGCTGAAAAGTCCTTTAAAGACACGAAACTTTCCTACCACAATCATTATAAAAATATGGCGAACTTCATTCAATTTATGATGAGACATACACCGGTTAGAAAGAACGATGTTTCAATGACCATCTTGAAAATTATGGAACAGAAAAATCCCCCTCTAAGAGTGGCTGGCTCATTTGATGCCTGGCTATTTGGGGCCTTAAGAAGAGTTTTACCCAGAAGTATCTATCACTGGTTCTTGTATAAAAACTTACCTGGAATCAAAGAATGGGGTCGCGAATACAAACCCTGACGACTTCCTTTTAGAAAAAGTCATTTACAAGTTCTTCCTTCAAAGTAAAAAAACCTTCCGAAGAAGGTTTTTTCATTTCATTAAATCCAGCTACCTTTTTTGATTTTCTCTAAGATTATTTTCTCAGGCATGATTGGATCTTTTGGATCTACCATGAAAAAGGCCTGCTGCTCACAACGACGCCTTTCTTTAATTAGCCACTTAAGAACCTGGGCCAATTTCTTATTCTTCTTATCTTGGAAGAATGGATCATTTTTAAGTACATCAGCTGCTTTTTTCAAAGCTCTCATCTCTCCGGCATCTTTTGTTTTCACTTCATAAGAGTGAAGGTCAAACTTGTCCACGTCTTCAGGTAAAACACCTAAGAATCGTACATCAGGTGCACTGAAGTCTTTATTACGAATTAAACTCGCTGCTGATCCAGCGCGAAGAGTTCTATAGATATTCTGCAAAGTATAGGCATCGAGATCTCCGAAGAAATAGATTGGTACTTTTAATTGGTCTTGAATGGTTTTAACCCAACCACGAACACCATTACTTGGAACCCCTTGAGCACCAAGCAATATACATTTATTTCTTCTAGTAAAACCATTAGCAACAAGTGTATTTGCGGTACCTTCTGATTCAACAACCAAACAGAAGTCTACTTTGCCTTTGGTTTTAAGCTTTAGGTTTTGCGGTCTATTTTTAGGCTGAAAAGGAGATGTACCCAAAGTACTCAAATCGATTGTTGCTTTCGATCCGTCATTCAATGTTTCTTCCACAATCAATTGTTGCGAATAAGTTTGACCACCACGATCATTCGCAAACACATTTAGTTCTTCACGATATATCTCAAGCATATCTGAAATAAAATCTACGATGGAGTCTGACTCAGACTGCTCATCAAAATCGAGTGGCTTCAACTCTGGGCTGTGTTTCACCATCCCTTTAGAGATATAGTAAAGCTCCCTTTTTGTATTTACAGCACCCGTATCTAGGTTTCTCAATAGAATCTCCATCAAGTATACAACACGAGACATCTTTTGAACTGAACTTACATTCAATTCACTTCTTACCTTCTTATCACCTGGGGTCAAATAACCCACTTTAGGAGAATAAAAGGCATTGTCCAAACTACACTTTGTTGCTTCTAGAACTGGACGAGTTGCATCTTCTAAATCTGTTAACATTTCGTTACAGATTGTTTTCATCATTTTTGGGATATTTCTTTTCGTCTCAGACGAACGAGCTTTTGCTTTAGCCATTTTTATTCACCCTTATTTCTTCTTCGCTGCTTTTTTAGATGCAGAAGTTTTAGTTTTCTTTTTCGCTGCACTAGCTTTCTTTGCTGTAGTCTTTTTAGCAGCCACTTTTTTAGAGGCTACTTTTTTGGTAGCTGTCTTTTTTGCTGCCGTTTTCTTTGTAGCTACTTTTTTGGTCGCAGTTTTCTTAGTAGTCGCCTGAACCTCTTTTGATTCCTCAGAATCATCCTCTTCGTCTACGCTCAAATAAGACTCTTTCTGCTTCAATTTAGTAAGCTTCTCTTCGGCTGCTTCTAAATCATCTTGAATATCAGCTGCATCACGACCAAGAATGGTTTGTAAACCATTTTGTGCCTTTTTAATTCTACGATCACTTGCTTCTAAAATCCTACCCAAAGTAGTTACCAAGATTGGGCCGAACTTTTCGATATGACTAATTTTTCTTTCTAAGTCCGCTGCCTTTGCTTCTCTTTTGATGTGGCGAGAAAGCTTCTGGCCCGCTTGCATCAATGCACGACGAATTTCTTCCACTAACTCATCACTACTATCAATGGTTTCTTTTGAAGCGTTCTTAAATTTGATAAAAGGAGAAACTACAGAAACCGCAAAAATGTATGGCCCCGTCGGAACACTTCCTTTTGGCTGAGAAAGACCATAAGAACGCCAATTCACAGACTCAATCGCTTTTGTTACCGCACAAGCACCTTTGTCAAACTGAAGAGGTACACGGTTCGCAAAACGTAAAACTCTTACAGGAGAGTCATTGTCTTTCATATCTTTAAAACGAGCGATGGCTACTTCAATCACCACAGGTTTAAAGTCACAAATTTTTGGCTTTCTTGTCACTACAGAGAAAAAATCTACCTCTCCTAGGCGATAAACCGATTTAGCAAGTGAATCTTCACCTACAGACAATACAGATTTCGTACTTGGCGCCATCAAATCGGTTTTTTGAATCGCCTGGTATGCCTTTTTAAAATCATCCTGAGATAAAGTTTTAACTGGTT
>JAYZXX010000218.1:0-8613 GCA_036140815.1 Bdellovibrionota bacterium
TCTTCTTCTATGCAAAACCACAAATCCCCTGCGAGAAAATAAACACTTTTTACTCTTCGCAATAAAGGCTTAAAGCCAAGAGTGTCTTTATAAAAGAGAAAAGACTCTTCTAGATCCCGAACACTCAATGTAATATGACTAAGTCCACGAATCATTTTTAAAAAGACATTCCCAGATAAAACTCTGTCAAACCTATCTGAGTAGTACTAAATTCGAAAGCCAAATCACCGGTTTGCTTTGAAGAGAATACGGCTTCTGAAATACTGAACCAGTTGCAACCCAAAGTAAATTTACTCCACTGCCATTGGTTTCCAATTTTCAAACCAATGCCTGAGTCGCTAATTCCACCTTGGCGAATAACATCTCCAGATCCTCCGAATAACCAACTGCCATCAAACTCTCGCACTACAAGGCTACGTTTAAACAGAAACGGACTAATGTAAAAACTGTTTCCTAAAAAGACTTTTGCAGAAAGCTCGTAGGCCTCACCTTCTTTGTCATCGCTTACTCTAACGTATTCTCCTGTTTCTTCATCTTCAGAACCAAATTGAAAAAGATCTGTTAGGTTGAGTACCGATAACGACAGCTGAAACTTAGAGCTAACGAAAAGAGAACCTGTGAAGCCTGCTGAGTAAGAGTTGTAGTTTAAACCAAAAGGTTGAACCACCAAAGAAACTGTTTTAGCTGCACGATAAAACTGAGAGCTATCTACCCGCACATTGTCAGAGTAAAGAGGCTCTGGGGCACTGGTTTCAAGCTTAGTTTCACTTGCAAAAGCCGTTGAACTAAGTGTACAAACAATTGACAATAGACATATAAGGGCAGTTTTTTTCATCTAGAAAGCCTCTCCTTTTAAGATCTACATATTTTTTCAAAATTCACATTGATTCATTGCAAATCCTAAACCTTTCAGATTTGAAGGAAAAAAGATAAGAATTAAGAAAAAAAAGGTTCCAAAAAATGGAACCTTGAAAATGTTATTCGTGCCAGTCTATCCAGTTTATACTTTCACATTTTTCCTTTGACCAAACTATGCAAGCAGTTAAGTTAATAATAAATACTATTATCAGAACCTCTTTCAAATCTACCCATGCCCTTCAACAATAGACCAACGTAAAAACACTGGCTATGGAAAATAGACAGAGAAATCTATAGGTGAAACACGCTAGGTAAAGATGTCCTTATTTAGTTGGTAGATTTTCGACATAAGATAAAACGCAAGCCTCTTCTAATATGATCTCTTTTTCTCAGAGGCGTTTCTTTGTGTTTATGAATCAACTCAAATTGGATTTCAGATGTTTCGTCGGGACTCAAGCCGTACGCGAAAGCAATTGGCCTTCCAGTTAGCCTATCAAAGGCAAATATTTTGCCCTGATGAACGCTGTATTGAACATCTGATCCTAAGCGACCACTTAAGGCACCTAAATTCCATAAAAGCTGCGGCAAAGCCGACCCTCTTAAGATACCGACATTTAGAGTTTCTTTGAAATGGCGTTTGAATATTTTTTGCAAATTTTTCTGATCATAATTTTGCCAATGATTTTCTACCTCAAATAAGAATTTAGCGGAAACTTTGTTATAAACGTATTCGAACCAGTCATAGCCCAAATAGTTTTTTCCATGCTCGAACAAAGATATACCTTCTAGTTCATTTACGTCAAACTTTACCCCTGTCACAGCTGAAGTCATTTTTAAATAGGAATTAAAAAAACTACGAAAATATTTTTCCGCTTGTGCTATGTTTTTGCTATTAAGGTTGAAGTTATAATTCCCTACATATCCGCCATTAATCCAACCAGATCCAAGATGTCTGAAGGCTCCCCCCTTGCCATTATCAGACACATGGTTTCTACCGAGGCGACTTAACATACGGTTTCCCTCGTACAATGATAACAGCTTAACTAAAGAAGGACTTCGCAAAGAAATCATTGCATCAATGGCAACATCCGCTAAATCACGAAAACTAAAGCCTTGAATCTCCCCATTTGCATTTATTTTTATCAATAAATTCTGAGTATGTGCTTCCGTATAAATTCCATATCTAAAATTAGTAATGGCAATAAACTCACCCAACTTAGGAGCGTAAAACTTTTCAATCCACTCTTCTTGGCTTATTCCCTTTCTTTTTAATATTTCTTGTAATTGAGCACTAGAGAAAAAACCATGAGCTGGATAAAGCATTAAACCCTTTGGAAAACGATGAGCATCCGTTGGCTGAACACTTCTCATGCTGTAGGAATAAGAAACATTAGATTTTAAGTTAAGACTTGCTCCAAAACGTTCTGGAAAAAATGAAACGTCTGAATAATTATGAGTTTGTCTTGCAAGAAACTCTAAGGCCGTATTTGTTTCTACTGCGCTTTTCACAGTTAAATCATGAGTGGTAGTGTCACCTTCTCGTCCCTGCAATTTTAAAAATGCCATCAAATTCGTATTGGGTTTCCAGATGAAGTAAGTACTATGAGACTGCATCTTTGTTGCATAGAATTCTTTTTTGGGCTCTCCAAAAACACTGGACAGAACAGTGTAAGCAGCACCTCGATCTTCTGCGAAAAATACCCGGTACTTAAAATCACCATTTTCTTGTGGGACCCTTACAATTCGACTAGTCTCCTCATCCATAAAGGCAGATAGGTATAATTTGAGATAGGCCTCACCCACTTCAAAGTGAAAAAGGTGAATAATTTCTTTCTCTCTTTCGGGTAATGGATCAAAGGCTAATATATTTCCACCTTGATCCATTTGAATCATTTCAGAAAACTCGCTTGGTAATTGAATTGAAAATGGATCAACTACTTCTTGTTCTTGTGCCAATGCCTTTGAAATAGAAAAAATTTGCGTAGCCGTTAATATAGTAAGCATACAGATACAATAAAATAAGTTTTTATAAACTTTCAATTCTTCACCCTAAAGACCTAAGTGGAAAACTTGATAACTATCACTGTTTTTTATATTCAACAAGCATACCCAAAATAAAGGCTGCAACTTAAGCTAAATTGATTAGGCATCTAGAAAATACAGAGTTGAAAACAAAACCTATATAAAGAGCCGATTTTTATTCTTTCTGAAAAGTAAATATACAAAACAATAAGAGCTGTTTAACAAAGTAAAATTGGTATTTGCTTCTTTATAATCTTTTATCGGAAGTTGAAGAATACTGAATTTTACTTTTTTTAAACATTAAAAACGCTGCTCTTTACATTTTCTTCCTATCAATTTTAGAAAGATTTGAAATGCAATTAGCTTCGAATGCTTGTGTTTTATTAAGCCGAGAAAGCCTCCCTAAATCTCTTTTCCTAGTTTTAGACTTGTGCAAAGAAATTTACTTAGAACATTGTTAAACTTTAAAAACTCCAGCTCTACTTAACTTGTTTTTCCTTTCCAACTAGAAACTGTCAAATAACTACCCATCAAATAGTGCTTAAATCCAAAGTTTATGTTCACTCTAACAACGACATTAGAAAATCTTTCAATTACAAAGGTCTAGTTTTTACATCGCACTTAGTTATTTACGATTTATAATTTGTAAATTGTAAATTACTAGTGTCTATTAGGTTCATGGAAAGGCAAGGAACGCTTAGACCTCAAGATGTCATCATCGCAATAGGACTTTTACGATGGGGAAAGGAAATTCCTCAAAAGGATTTAGCTAGCAAGCTTTTGCTTAGCCCTGCTGAGATCGTAAAAAGCCTGAAACGTCTTGAGAAATCGCATTTAATAGATAGCAACAAGAAGGTCGATAAAACCGCATTACTTAACTTCATCAAGCACGGACTTCGGATTGCCTTTCCAGCCCAAATTGGCCCAATGAAAAAGGGAATTAAAACCTCTCTTTCTCATTTAGGTCTTCAGAAACATTTAAAACAAAAGCCCGAGTACGCTTACGTATGGGAGTCAGACAAAGGCAAGCACTTAGGACAAAGTGTTACGCCTCTCTACCCTGGCCTTGAGCTTTTAGCAAAAAATGATCGGGATTTTTATGAAATACTATCTAGCCTCGAAGTGATTCGACTAGAGGACAACAAAATATCAAATAAAGCCGTAAAGTATTTGAGTGGAACTTTACGCGGAATATAGAGTAAAAGGGGTTCATCCTCTTGTTGGGTACTAAATAGAAAGGCAGGTGAAAACCTGCCTTTCGCTTTTTAAAAAGAATTAAATATCCGGTGTAAGGCTAATACGACAAGCTTTTTTAATTCTCCTAAACGCTTTCACAATCAAATTATCTACATCCCCTTTAGGGTTTTTAAAAGAGGCGATAAAATCATCTTTTTCAGTAAAACCAATCTGACCTTCCTCTAAAAAATAATTATCCGAATAAGCTAGACGAATTCTAACTTCAAATTCAATACCGCTCCCCCTATAGCTATCAACAATTCTCTTATAGATCTGAGGATCAGCTTCGCCGTTATCTCCTACCAAAACCACTTTAGAAGGTTTTTCTAAATCAATAATTTCTTTCACTTGATTTTCTTTAAAACTTCCAAGGCTATCCCGTCCAAAAAGCAAACCCGGCGGAAAATAATTTCTCTCTAAAAACTTGTCATGAAGTCTACGTAAAATGGCTGGAATTTTAGATACGTAAAAAACTTCCTTTATCTCTTCTTGATAAACCAAAAGCCACAAGGCCTCGTTCATTTCGCCAACAACCATTTCTGGTCCAGTACGGGGACCACGTAAAATTAACTGAACCCGATCTCTAACCCGAGAGTCCTTCAGAGTGTCATCCACATCTGTTATTAAAATGCTGTGCGCAAAAGCCAGTTCAGCCAGCAAGACCAAAACAGCTAAATACTTAATCATAAATTTCCCTTTGTCCCCCGTAATATTACAGGAAGCATACCCCAAATAAGATCAATATGCATATTTCTAAATTTATGGATAAATTTATGACTTTTTTACATAAAATGACTAAAGTATCTATATGAATAATATTAAGAAGCCTTGGTTATTATTTCGAATCGTTGTCATGTGTATTGGCTTTGTTGCCGTAATTTACACCATGAGAAACCTTAAATCTGAATCCATCGGTAAATCCGATATTGGACAAATGATTACAGGAACAGGCGCTCCAGTGAATTACATTGGAGAAGCCGAATGGAAATGGTGCGAGGCAGGAATTAAAAAACTAAGCCTTATAAATATAAAAAACCTAAAGGAAAGTCTCAATATTGCAAAAACTGAGGAAAATTGGATACTTAAAACCAAGGGCTTAAGTTCAGAGTTAAACAAAGAAGCCCTTGATAAATGGCTTAAAAGCAGCTGCCAACAAAAAATATACGCCATCAAGTCAGAGAACACACCTCGAAGAGACTACCAATTTAGCGTGGAATTTGAAAATGGTAAAGGCTTCCAACTGGAGTTCTCAGAAGCTGGGTCTATTATGATTTGGCAAAACAAGCTTTATTCAGCCGAAGGCTTTCTCAATTCCATCAAAGAATTACAGAAGAAATTCCTTTAAAAACAAAAATTTAATCCTGAATTTTAAGCATTTTTTAAATTCTATTTATCCCATACGAATAGTCTTAAAAAATATTTTGACAAACCGCTCAGCAATTCATAATTTAACAGGCCAGTGTTCAGGTGTAGCTCAGTCGGTAGAGCAGTTGACTGTTAATCAATTGGTCGGGGGTTCAAGTCCCTCCACCTGAGCCAAATTTTAGATTTTTTTATTACCAAGGCTTTGTTCCTTGGTTTTTTTTCGCCTTGATTATGCGGATCGCTGGAGGGACTTGCCTCATAAGCGTTCGCTAGACGGCATTTGCCTGGGAAGGCAAATACCCGCTCACTGCACCTACAGAAAAGCACTGCTTTTCTGCTTTACGGTGCTACCTTCGCCTTTGCCAATTTTAGGTTTTTTATTACCAAGGCTTTGTTCCTTGGTTTTTTTTCGTCTTGATTATGCGGATCGGTGGAGGGACTTGCCTCATAAGCGTTCGCTAGACGGCATTTGCCTGGGTAGGCAATTGCCCGCTCACTGCACCTACAGAAAAGCAGTGCTTTTCTGCTTTACGGTGCTACCTTCGCCTTTGCCAATTTTAGATTTTTTATTACCAAGGCTTTTTAGATACCTTTAAAATGCATCTCTACCGAATAGGCGTTTCCTAGGGCTTTGCCTCCTGCCATTGCTCCTAAGCCAACAATACCGCCTAGATCACTTTCTCTCTAACCGCCAAAAAACCAAGCAGCACCACCTACGGCCTTTGAAACTGTAGTTACTCGTTTCGTATTTTCATAACCTTTTTCATCCATGTCGCCGGTATACTTCACTTGTTCATCTTTAGAGAAAGCCGCAACCTTTTCTCTTTCATCACAAAAATGATTCGCATGCCTAATCCCTTTATCAGTGGTAGAGGTTTTCACCACAACTCTATGAAGGCCATTCATTCCCGGGCGAACATCTCTATGGTGAGACAGGCAACAAAATTTCCTAACTACCCATAATATATAGCTCCCTGAGAAAACCAGACCAGATTTTTCCATAAAAGGCGCCGAATAGCGTTACAAATTTAAGAACACTTAGGTCTGTTTTAGATAGAGTTGTATTTTTTAGGATCTTAGTTTCATGATGAGTTTAGAGTTTAAACTTTAAACGCAATGAAAAACCTGTCTTTGTCTCATTCTCGCTATTGTCAGTACCAGGAAAGAACCTCCAAACTCCCGAATACAATCCCCAGCGTTTAGAAAAAAGAGCCTGGTAACTTAAGTTAATCTCTGATCCGATGTCTCCATCTTTCCCTACAGAGGAAAGCTGTCTTACTTGTCCAGTTGAATCCACTTCCTTAGATTTAAAATATTCCACCGTTAGAACTTGGTCTGAAAAAACTTGAAGGCTATATTTAACACGCATTTGTTTTAAGTTACCCCGAACTTGAGTAAAGCCACTAAGACCAAATCGATAATTATCTTCCAAGACATTTGTAAAACTTTTGGTCGCATAAATGTATCGAAGCCCAAAGCGCATAGGCATGCTAAGACCTAAGTTGTAACCAAGATCCAGATCCATCGCCCCATCATCCTTTTGGTCTAATAATTTGCTAGAACCAAGATCTAAGGAGTGCTTTTGGTATATGGCGGAAAACCGATAATCCAAATGGCCCCAATCATTATCTACTAAAACACCTAAATGACTCATTTCATTTTCATAGTCTAATTTTGATGATAATGAGGATTGCTTTTCAAATTCAGTATGTAAAAAATAAGTTTCAATTCCCTTGCGTGGAAAGGCCAGCTTTGCTCCAAGTAGTCCCACATTGGAATGCCCTTTTAGGGCAGCCCTGTCTTCAAAACCGGGCCCCGCCAGAAGCTCAAGTTCCACTTCATCCCACTGCTTAGTTGCGCGGATTGCGAGATGAGTTTGAGGTTCCATGCTCCATAGTCTTTCTGAAAGTAAAATCTCATCAGCCCATCCAATGCCCTGCAATCCTGTACTCCATTGCCAATTAGAATAATCCCCTTCCAAGTAAAGCTCTGAAACACTAAAGGATTGCATCGATTTTTGATTTATTAAAGGTACATCATCTAAGTTTTTATCTTCACTATTTGATATAAGATTGAAGGCTGGCTTAAAAACTAAACCCATTCTCTTCCCATACTTAATGCTTGGTCGTAGATAAGTCCAAAGACAAGATTTTGAACCTGTTTTGTTCGATTCACACCAGAAACTATGAGCCTCAAAACCATAAAAGAGTTTGTCTTGCTTTGTATCGTAAAAACGATCAGAGCTTGCTAAGTAATTTGTTTCAACGCTTTCATTTTCGATAGAAGTTTGTGCGACCCAAGAGTCCACCAATCTTTTAGAGTTGATGTTCATTTTAGGAGATTGAGAAGAAGTTATTTTAAGCCCATTACCCTCTTCTACAATAAATTTATTTTCTGAATCAGTAATTACCTCAACACTTCCTTCCAAAGTACAGAACTGCTCTTCATTATCGTTTACCGAAATAAAAAATTCTGTCCCACGCACACCGGCCACTGCTGTTTTCGACTTGTATTTGTATTTCTTAGCCAACTTAGGATTATCTTTTTGTATTACAGCTCGCATTTTACCGTAAAATATTTTTAAAGTTAGACTTAGTAAATCATCTGAAGCTTTGTTTTTTTCTGTTTTATCAATTTTCAACTTTGTTCTACTTCCTAAATAGATATGGCTATCCTTATCTTCGGTCAGAACGATTTTAGAACTTTTACCAGTGGATACAATATCGCCTATTTGCAGAAGCTCTCCTTTAGACAACTCACTTTCCACACCAGCACGATTTAATCTTGCCACTCCCTTAATTTTTTCAACCTGCCAAGAAAAACACGGAATTACAAATAGAGAAGAAACAACAAATAAAGTCTTCAAAAACAAAACAGTCTCCAATTTAGAATTTTATTTATTCTCACGTGATCAAACTCACAAGGCAAACTTTTTATGAATATAGAATATAAGAAAGGCGAGCATCTTTTTGATGCTAAAAATTAAACACTCCTAATAAACTAAGAAGCCCCTAATCGTCTAGCTGCAATGACATTTTAATGAAATCAGCCGGCATGATTTATCTTAGAGATTAACGGATTTAGATTTTCCTAACTTTTCTTATGCGGAATTTATACATTTCTTAATCACGT
>JAYZXX010000219.1:0-12805 GCA_036140815.1 Bdellovibrionota bacterium
CATCCACAATGGACCTCACTTTCCAGGGCATACAATCTCCTTATCAAGACATATGCCGTTATACAAAAAAAGTGTAACCTATGTGATCGGAAAATTGTGTAACCCATGTGTTCGGTATACACCAGGAGGCGACAAAACGAGCGACATGGACGTGAGGGAAGAAGCCAAAGGCGAATGACCGGAAACGTGTCTGAGAAAAATGCTTTTGTTTCAGAAGGCCGGCTCATTCGAAGATCTAAACCGAGGAGTAAAAACAAACCCCAAATAACCACAAAGAAACCCCAGCCGAAGGTCCAAAACACGTCTAAGAAAAATACTTTAGTTTCAGAAGGCCGACTCATTCAAATGATAAAACCGAGAAGTCAAAAACAAAGCAATCCAATTGAGCCAACTCTATAAAATTCCCATTCTGAGACCCAATGTTAACACTTCCTCTAGCCACTCCGCGCAATTCACGTCAATCTTTAAAATACGTAGTCATTAGCCTAGATAATTTTTTTCACTAAATCCTCATTTATTAAATCCGATAAATACTTGGTGAAAGAAAGGAACCTGAAATGGCCGAAGAAGAAAAAGCTCAAAACGATACCATCTTAGTTGTAGAGGACTCTGCTCCAAACCGTAGAATTCTCACCCACTTGATTGAAAAACTTGGTTTCGATACAGTTGCCTGCGCGGATGGTAAAGAGGCTTGGGAAGCCTTCCAAAAAGGAATTCCTAATCTGGTAACTATTGTTTCAGACATCATGATGCCAAATATGGATGGAATTGAGCTTCTAGAAGCTGTAAGAACCTCTGAAGGCGACTTAAAAAACATTCCTTTTTATCTTTGTACCGCAGTAATGGATAAGGAATACATTTTAAAGTCTAAACAACTGGGTGTGGACGCCTATATCGTTAAGCCAATTACTTTTGATAAGCTTAAGAATAAATTAAAGGCCACATTCCCCGAGAGAAAATGGCCTAGAATCGCCGCTTAAAAAAAGCATATAAACAAAAAGAGCAGCTCAGGGCTGCTCTTTTTTTATTTTTTTAAAGTGTTTTTAAAATCAGCCAATACCGCAAAAGCGTTATTCATTGGCTCCCTCTGAGGGCGTTTGTTTTGTGGCTTTCTAGGCCCACCTTTATTGCCTCCAGGCTTTCTGGCTCCGGCAGATTTTCCAGCAGGTCGATTATTGTTAGCTCTTGTCCCTGCCACTTTGGTTTTAGGCCTTTCCGTTAATAGCATGGTCAATGAAATTTGGTTTTTCGCCTCATCAACACCTAATACCTTCACCTTTACTTTATCTCCTGGGCTAACCACCTTACGAGGATCATCCACAAACTCATGGGATAAATGACTAATATGAACCAAGCCATCCTGGTGAACACCAATATCTACAAAGGCTCCAAAATTAGTTACATTGGTAACAATCCCTGGACACTGCATATCTTCTTTTAAATCCTTCACTTCGTGAATATCATCGCGGAATTGAAACAATTCAAAGTCCCCACGTGGGTCACGACCAGGCTTTTCTAGTTCTGCCACGATATCATCAAATGTGTATTCACCAATCACTTCTACCCATTTGGTACGAGCATCTAGAATTTCTTTTGGTTTCTTACCAATCAAATCAGAAATTTTAAAACCAGTGTCTTTTGCCATATCTTTAACAGCAGAATAACTTTCTGGGTGAATTCCTGTATTGTCTAGTGGATTTTGTGAATTAGGCACACGCAAAAACCCCGCCGCTTGTTCAAAAACTTTATCAGAGAAGCGTTTTACTTTTAACAAAGAACTACGGTCCTCAAATAAGCCATTTTCAGCTCGGTGATCTACTAAATTCTTAGCCAAAGCAGGTCCAACACCAGATATGAAAGAAAGTAATCTAGCTGAAGCAGTGTTTACATCTACGCCAACAGCATTTACGCAAGACTCAACTACACTTTCTAGATTCTTCTTTAAATTTGTCTGATTCACATCATGTTGGTACTGACCAACACCGATGCTTTTAGGGTCAATTTTTACAAGTTCAGCTAGTGGATCTTGTAAGCGCCTAGCAATGGAAATAGCACCACGAACCGTTAAATCTAAATCAGGAAACTCTTCCCTTGCTATATCGCTTGCTGAATACACCGAAGCCCCTGCTTCATTAATCAAAATGACTGGAGTCTTTTTACCAAGGTCTTCCACTTGCTTTTTCAAGAAAGCTTCCGCTTCACGGCCACCAGTTCCATTTCCAACAGCAATAGCTTCAACTTCTACCTGTTTAAATAGGTCACCAAGAAGCTTCTTCGCCTTTGTTTCAGCATCGTTACCCTGAATGTGTAAAACAGTATGAGACAAGAAATTACCGGCCTTGTCCACTAAAGCTACTTTACAACCAGTGCGAATCCCTGGGTCAATCCCAAGAACACATTTGGCACCGTATGGAGAAGACAATAATAAAGTCTTCACATTGGTAGCAAATACTTCGATAGCATGTTCATCCGCAGCTTCTTTTAATTTTCTATGTAGCTCATTAGTCACCGACGGAAGAACATAGATGTTTAAGGCTGATTTGGCCGCTGTATTTAAAAAACCTGCTACTTGTGTTTCTTGCTCACTACAAGCAAAGTTCACATAGGTAGACTCTAGCAGGTCCTGAGAACCAACTAAACTAAGCGCAAGTTCTCCTTCCTGCCAACCACGTCTCATAGCCATATACCTGTGAGATGCTTTTGCTTTCTCAAGTGTAGCAACAGACTCTTCGTACTCTTCATAGTTTGAATATTTAGAATTTGCTTTAAAGTTTTTGGTACGCTTACTAATTAGTTTGCCATTTTTCTCAAGGTCCGTTTTAACTTGCTCACGAAGACTCGGTTCATTGGCAATTTTCTCAACGATAATATCCGTCGCACCTTTCAATACCTCTTGGTAAGTAACAAACTTCGCTGAAGGGTTAACAAACTCTTTCGCTTTTACTTCAAGAGAAACAGTATCTTTTGCTTCGCCATGCCCAATTGCCCAAATCCAATCCGCCAAAGGTTCTAAGCCTGCTTCCCTGGCAATGGTTGCTTTGGTTTTCTTTTTCTTTTTGAATGGGCGATAGATTTCTTCTAGATCACCAAGCTCATAAGAAGCCATGATACGTTTTTTAATTTCTTCCGTAAGGTTGCCTTGAGACTCAATTTCTTTAAGAATAAATTCTTTTCGTTTTATTACTTCATCGTAAGTGGCTTTTGCTTCAATAACATTACGAATAGCAACTTCATCTAAATTACCTGTCTTTTCTTTACGATAACGAGCAATAAATGGAACCGTACCTCCATCAGCGACCAGTTCTAAAACAGCCTTAGCTGAAGTGATTTTTATTTCCGGAAAACGAGATTCAAAATATTTCTCAAAACTTAAATTCATAAATGGCTTCCTTTAAAGCTATAAGTAATAGATTTCAGTGGTTTAAGACTGTATTTATGTAGCGAATTTCCTGTAAAAAGGCAAAAACTATCCGCACTTCTTTTGCGGACGCATTTTGTGTTTACATTGTTCAATAATTGAATTAAAACCTTGTTCATGGCGAGAGATGATTTAGCCCAAATTGAGGGCACAGTTGTAGATGCAGGCGCGGGTGGCCTTTATAAGGTAGAACTCGAAAATAGTGTTGTTATTCAAGCGAAATTATGCGGAAAAATGCGCAGATTCAATATTCGTGTGGTTGTTGGGGATAAAGTAACCGTTGGAGTTTCTCCATATGACCCTTCACACGGCCTAATCATGTACAGACACAAATAAGATATTCTTCGACAAGAAGATTAGCTAAGCCCCAATGAGATCCATCGGGGCTTTTTGTTTTTGGATTTTAGCAAAAACCTAGGGCCTGCTTATTTATTTGACAACTTGGCCGATGATTTTTCACTTTAATATATAGAGGTGGTAAATCTTCTCCATCGACCAAAGTTTCTATTTTCGTTCAAAGAAAATAACTAATTTGTAAGATCATTCGCAAAAACTAGAACGAAAAAAATCGGAACTATTCAATTTAGATTTTAGATTTTAGATTTTAGATTTTAGATTTTAGATTTTAGATTTTAGATTTAACAGAAAATCAATTTAAAGACTTTAAGAAGGATTTTTGAAAAAAACAATTAGTCCCCGTTCGTGGTCAAACCTAAAACGGGTACTATATTATTTCTGGTAATTCATAATTAAATTTCGATAACCGTCTTCAAAATACACAGTCATTCTATTGTTTTGTGCCGCCATCACATAGCCAACACCTAAGCTAGAATGCTCAATAACAGATCGAGCTTCATACTCCTGCTTCATACTATATGACTGAGCAAAGTCTTCGATATTTTTACGAATTTCTTCCCAACTTTTTCCCTGGCGAATATACTTCTCAATCAAACGAGCCTTTCGTAAGCTCAACTCATCTGTAACTTCTTCTTTATTCTTAGAAAGTTTTTGCTCTTTTACCAAAGCCTTTAACTTTTTACTCTTTATTGTGTCTTCTTTTTGCTGTTCCTTGATCTCTTGAACTAAACCAGTATCGGACTTTAAGGTCTCTTTTTCTATAGGATTTTTTTCTTTCCTTACCTGAACAACAGCTTTCACGGCTTTTGCCTTTTTAGCACTAGTTTTTTTCTTCGCTGGACTTTTCTTTTTAGTAACTTTCTTTTTATTAGTTGTCTTTTTAGAGTTACTCACAGGCGTTTTCTTACTACTTGTCTTTTTCTTCGCTACCTTCTTCTTAGCTATCTTTTTCTTAGTAGCTTTCTTGGATGTTTTTTTAGAGGAAGAATTCTTAGAAGCCACTTTTTTAACGACTTTCTTTTTAGCTACCTTTTTCTTTACAAGTTTTTTTGTCGCTTTCTTTGCTACTTTTTTCTTTGCTGTCTTTTTTTTGGCAGCCGCCTTCTTGCTTGCAGCTTTTTTCTTTGCCATATAGCACCTCTTGACGCGGAGCAACTATGCTCTTAATTTTGGCTACACTACCAATCTGTAAAAATTATTGCTATACGCAGTTCAGCAAATTGATTTAATTTACATAAACTTAACCTAAGTGCTTAAGTCTACTCCTCTTTTCTCCTAAACTTTCGATTTATGAAGACATGCACTTGCAGTTAAAAGCCTTAATCACGCGAGAAAACTCATGTTGCACATAAGCTAGCCTATTTAGTTGCAGATGAAATCTTCTGATAGACTAAAAATATTCAAAGAGTTTAATTTATCTCAATTTAAACTTAACTCAGTAAAAAAGACTAAAAGATAAACCTACACATCCGAAGTATTCATCTGCAATTTAATGGCCCATTTAACTATGGGCTGTCTTTAGCATGCCTGCGATACAAGATCGAGAGTTCAACAATAAGCTGCTTCATTGCGATCCCTTCTGCTTTGTATTTGTTGCCTAAGTCCCAAGCTCCATTTCTTTGCGGCAATTTTAGAGACAGTTTGAAATTCTCTAGGAAGTTTTGTCTTTGAGCTTCCTCTAATTGATCACCGCAAATTTCTTCCCGTTGAACAAATTGCTGTTTATTTTCAATCAACTCCTGCTCTGACAACAAAGGAAATTCTTCTCCAGATAGCTGTAAATATGCAAGAAGCCTTCGATGCCTACGAATGTAGGAACAAAACCACCGTGGACTCTTTTTAATAAACCTATATTGGGAAAATAGATTGTCTGGAATCAATGGCGCAATCTTAGACAAAAACTCTATCCCATTAAAAGTATTTCTATCCTTTTCGTTCATTAGTAGTTGAGAATTAGCAGCCATTTGCGAGTTAATTAACTCTTCTTGTAAACGATTTGAATTGTAAACAAACAAAATGGCATAATTACGATTCGAGTCTTCCATTTTGGCAAAAATAGCCATAAGCCCCAAGTAACTTTGCTCAAATAATCTTTTTCTTTCAAGTGGCTCTTGCAAGTGAACAAGTTGAGAATAGTAATAGCTCAAAAACAATTCCCATTTCTCCAAAAAACCTTCTTTAGCTTTGCCCTCCACTAACAGATCAATTTCTTCTAATAGGTTTCGTATTACCGAAGATGGAGAATACTTTTTATCGAACTCTACAGGCTTTGCCATTTGCAAATCATACCAAGTTTTACTTTCCATATTTAAAAACAGCTGCCATTCTTCATCATCAATAAACTCTCGATAATTGGCAAAATAGTCTGCTAAGTTATTCTCTGTTATTGCAGAGATATCTTCAGCAACTAGCACATTGCTATTAGGGAGAGAAAAAGAATTCTTTTTAACCAAACTAGCCTTATCAAAGATCGAATTTAATTTATCCACTTCCTCTTTTTGATTTGCTAGATTTTCGGCAAAGTTTTTAATAACCAACAATTCTTCGCCCGCAATCTGACCTTGTTTTTTAATAACAACTAATGAAAAAAGATAGATGGCGATAACCAACAAAGAAATTGAAATAAACCATTTGGACTGAAGTATTTTTGAAAACATACTATAAGGATAGGCTCAGAAATAGCCCATCTCAAGAATTTTTTATTATCAACACTAATAGATCTAGTCAGCCCAGCCATTTCCTTTAAAACCATAGGAATCCGCACTCCACTGATCAGGATTATTTGATATCACCTCTGGTTCAGGTATCTCTGTACAATCCTTAATTCCATTGCCCTGAAAAGCATGAATATCAGCCACATTAGGATGGGAGGTAATACTTGCCCCATTACTAACCCCAAAATAATTACTAAAATTAGCGATCGAATCATTGATAAAGCAGGCCCATTCCCGAGAGGTTCCATCCTCAGCGCTTGAATGTTTGAAATTAATCCCATCGCTATTAGTGACTTGAAAGATTGGATCTGGTGTACCAACAGATTCATCTTTACGAATGTATCGATTACCAGCCAAGTCTATCTCTTTACCACCTATACCATCCACTATTAGAAACAGCTGCTTATTGTCTACTCTTTGAATGAACTCATTTTTGCTTAAATGTAAACTGCCGCCTTCCATTTTTACCGCGTGACCACTTACTAAGACATCAATTGTACTTTGATGAATGCTCACCTTAGAACTTGCTCCGATGTGCACCCCATAAAGACTTTTAGTTGCTACCGGTTCATGAATTTGCATCTTGAAATTTTTGATAGACAAATCCTCTTTTCCGCCACGCAAAACAATTCCATCCTTTACAGAAGCCAATTTTAAATTCACGGAATCAACTGTACTAAAATTATCGTTTTGAGTACTTTCCTGATTCATAGTTAAGAAGCTTGAAGGTGCATAGTTCGAAGCACCACGAACATTTATGAAACTCAAATGAATTGGATATGAAGTATAGACATGTCCACTCATGCCAGCTTTCGTTGCCTCCAACACCACCCCATGCATTTCAAATCCTGCCTTTTCTGAGGAGATAAAATAACCAGAAGACAAATAAGTTTCAATCTTTGGTGGTTTTTCAGAAGTATTTGGTTCAGGCTCTCGCCCATAAATCTTAATGCTAGCTGCCCCTATACTAATACTGCTCCCCACTGGGGTATCTTGAAAACCATCTTTGAGACAAACATTTGAGTTTGCTGAGCTTGAAGATTGTAAAAAACTAACAAAGGAACTTGTAGTATTTGGAATGAAATCACAATCAATATATTTTTCAATGTGCGACAATTCGTCCTTTAGCTGGTAAGTGGCAATGGCATCCGTTTTCCCCGTTTCAAGATTAAATGCTTCTACCACAAAAACAAAATTTTCTCTGTAATTGGAATCTGATATTTTCTCCCATGAAATTAAATGATACTTCTCATTTGGATTTGTACAAGATTGCTTAGTTGCATTTTCATATCCGCTTTCACTAGCTTGCATAAAATAGCAGTAGTATTCCACTCCCGATGAATCACCCACCAGGGTTGAAAAATCAACTTTTCGTTTCCAGTCTTCTTGCTTGGTCATATAAGGTCGTTTGGATCTATTTGCTAAAAAACTAACACCTGAGGATTGGCTGTTTTGACTTATATCACAAGAGCCATATATAAAACTTTTTCCTCCACATTCCGTGCAGGCTGATAAATTGAATAAAAACAAAAATAAAACAAATAAACGTACCAATTTCATACTTAAAACATCGGACTTTAGTCTATCATACTTGATATGTTTTAGTGCTTTCACCACATTTGCTAAAAATTCCGTTTAAAAATGAAACATCATAAAAAAACAATCTAATTTAGGACACTCAACTTTTCCTCTCGATAAGCTATGAGTTCGTCCCCACTTAATAGCTGCTTCACAGCGTAAAAGGTTGATATAAATTGCCAAAACAAACTTACAGAGTATTCTATTGCAAGTATAAAGGGGGATGAATGAAATACATATTATTAATGCTTCTAGGGCTTAACTGCAACAATGCCTCGGCATTTGATGTTATCGCGCATCGAGGTTTACCAAGATTGTATCCAGAACATAGCCTTCAAGGACTTCAAGAGGCACTTAAATTAAAACCTGACTATGTAGAACCGGATGTGGTCCTCTCAAAAGACAATGTTGCCATCATTCTCCATGACACTCATTTAGACACTACAACTAATGTTGCCAGGGTTTTTCCTAAAAGAAAAAGAGAGGATGGTCGTTATTACGCAGCAGACTTCACTTTAAAAGAGCTAAAGCAATTAAATATTAACCATAGAATTGATTTGAAAACTAAAAAGGCCGTTTTTCCAACAAGACCTCTGCTAAAAGAGTCTAAGCTAACAATTCCTACTCTAGATCAGTTCTTAGATGCACTCAGTAGATACAATCAAAAACACAGTACAAAAATTGGAGCTTACCCAGAGATAAAAGCTCCAGAGTTTCATCTTAGTGAAAATAAAGATATTGTAAAAATCGTCCATGACCAACTTTTAGATTTCCATAAAAAAGACCCTAATACTCCAATCATTTTACAATGCTTTGATAGCAAGACCTTAAAACGAATTAAAAAAGAAATGAACTCACCATTCTTCCTAGTTCAACTCGTTGCTGAAAACTCTTGGGGGGAAAGTAGTACCGACTATGACAAATTAAAAACAGGAGAGGGTCTAAAAGAAATGAGAAAATACGTTGATGGATTAGGCCCTTGGATCCCTCAACTTGTCACGAAAGCTGGAAAGCCAAGTGAGTTCTTGAAGTATGCTAAAAAATTAAATTTTAAAATTCATCCATACACCCTTAGAAACGATGCTTTACCGCCTGGAATCAAAACAGAAAAGGAGCTTTTAGTTTTACTTAAAGACAAACTAAAGGTCGATGGTGTATTTACTGACAATATCAACACTAGTATCCCGCTACTCAAAGAGCTTTAGTTACTACTGTCAATTTTCCAATAAACACTAGCAAAAGAAAGTAAGAGGAAATTCCAAAATAGGGATTTCCTTTTTTCTACAAAAAAATAAGCCTGTGTTTTGTTTTTTGCAAATTTGTTTTTGAACTTTTTTAAGTTCTCAGCCTTATACCAAAAAGAAATGAGTCTACGAAATGACTTCCAGAACAAATGATTCTCCATGGAATAAAATGGACTTAAACCTAGACTTAATCTTTTAATATCATTTTGGCGACAATGCTGTACGACTCGACCTAAAAGTAAGTCTAAAGACATTCTTGAAGGACTTAATTTAACCAGTCGATCTACATACAATGTACTTCCAGCTTGAAAGGCTGTAACCAATGCCGAAAACACTTCTGATTTGTTTTCCTTCATTAAAAACACCTTTTCGTTATTGGAGATTGGATCGGAAGGTTTCGCCAGTAGATAGCCTATATAGGGTTTTAATTGCTTCCCAATAAAACTACGATATATTTTTTGAACAAGAATCTTGTCGTCTTCAGAACGATCACTATATTCGCTAAGATCGATGAAATTTAAATAGTCTTGACGTTCATTTAAATTTTCTAAACGCCTCAACTCTTCTCCCTGCGCCCCTTTGGTCATATCTTTACTAATTTTCCTCCGATGCACGAAGCCTAAAGGATAGCATTTAAACTGCTTCGATGTTATGGGCCTTTCAAGATAGTAGCCAAGAATTCTTTTTGAATTACGAATCCCTAACTGTAGAAGTTCCTGAAAAATAGCTTCTCGGTGCACACTCTCTTCTTTTCTAGGGATATCATTTTTAAAAAAAACATCTCCTAAGATGAAATAACACCCCCAAAGTTCATAAATACAAATTAGGCCATACTTATTATAGAAAAAAGCATTAGCCCTCCTAAGTGAAGCACCCAAAAGCTCGTTGTTAGAATTTAAAAACAAAGATTCAATAAACTCAGTATCGGGAGTTTTATTACTAAAATTTGAGCTGCAAAATGAATGGGAGGTGAATACATCTTGTGACATGCTTTATACTATTAAAAATATACTATTTAGACAAAGTGAAAATCACTGAGACATTTCGGTTTTTTTGATATGAATTTCAAAACAAGTGTTCTCCAAATCATCTCGATAAACCAGATTTCCACCCATCTTGTTCATAATACCAAGCGAAATTGAAAGCCCCAAGCCAGTTCCCTTACCCACTTCTTTGGAAGTAAAAAAAGGATTAAACATTTTTGACTGCAGCTCTGTTGGAATTCCATGGCCACTATCAACTACACTCAAAACAAAAAAGTCTTTTTCATCACGACAAGCAATCTCTACCCATTTATCTTCTTGATCTAAAGACAATACAGCATCAAACGAATTATTCACTAAATTAAGAAGAACCTGACTTAATTGGACCTGATCACCATAGACAACTTTATTGAAACATGGCCTAGTCAAATCCAATTTAAAATTGACTTGATTATGTTTTAATCGTTCCGAACTTAACTCTTGAACATCCTCAATAAACTCACGAATTTCAAACCAATCTTTTTGTGAACCGTCAGACTGCCTAGATACGGTTCGTAAACTACTTATAATTCTAGAAATTCTCATCACCGTACTTTTGATTCGATCAAAAGCTTTATTCACCATTTGGTCGGTCAAGACATTTTCTTCCTTTGCTTTTTCAAGATTGTTTACACTAGCAGTAATAATCATTAAGGGGTTATTGATTTCGTGAGCAATTCCACCAGCCATTTCCCCAACACTAACCATTTTATCTGAATAAATCAACTTGGCGATTAAGTTTGAATTTATGATCGCCTGCTTTACCAGACTGGACACCTGTGTGCCCAAACGCAGATGCTCCTTAGTAAAAGAACTCCTCTCTGAATTGTAAAAAACAATGTAGTTTTCCTCATTCTCAATTTCGAAGGAAATAATAAGTAAAGCTCCATCTATTGCCAAATCTGAAAATTCTGGGATTTTATCAATTGAAAAAATGTTTCGTGACCTTCCTTGGATTTTTTTAAGGTATTCATTTTTCTTAGCTCTACCAGGACGAAATGCATTCAGGTTGCTACTATGAATTACTCGCATAAAATCAGGACTGTTTGTATCATCTGAAAACAAAAACACCTCATCAAATGAAATCAATTTTTTCATTTTCTCAAACAATGGTTCAAAAGCATTTTCTCTACTCGTTTCAAAATCTGAAATCACTTCTAAGCAAGATAAAATGGCTTCCGCAAGATCCTTTTCTTTTTGAATCTTTTGGCGTGACCGCTCCAACTCTAACAATGCTTCTCTTAACTCACCATTTTTCATCGTCTACCTAAAAAAAATACTCGCTGACACCATAAGATTACCATGGAGACTTTCGCCTCCTTCAAAAAACCTTCCTTGCTCTCCAAATGTATGAATGGCCATAAATGGCTTATTGCCAATGACCCCTTTTAACTCTTCAGTAATACCATTAATTTTATTCGTTCCCTCTAATGCAAGCATGCATCCAGCACAATAAACGACCAGAACTCCTGCTATATCATCAATACTCAACTGAGCTCTCTCAATTTGCCACTTCACTACTTCTGCAAGGCGAACTTGTAAATCATCCTGTGTCCCTTCCATCAAAATCAAGTTTTCGCCCTCTTTCACATTTGCAAAAAGACGAATGCCTTTGTTGTCAGTTAGCCTTTCTGGATGACTGAGTAAGTGATAGGGTATCTCATGGACTTTCCCTCGCACCCTTCCTAAGGGGGATAAAGTTGAGTTTACAGTAATGGAAGGATTTACAGAGAGATCTACACCGTTTAATTTTCCGCCCAACCACTCATTGTAAACCTCAAATGCAGGACGGCCATCTAACTCCAGAAGTTCACGTCCATCCACCTTGGTAACTTCTGCCGTTTTATCCGTAGGAAAGTAACCACTCTGAAAGGAGGAGAGAATTTTTTCATCTTGTGCGAAAAATCCAACTAGGAGACAACCATTTGAAAAAACATCTGCACCATTAAACATCTTCCACTTACCTACAATGTCGTTGTCGGCACAGCTTCCTCCACAAAGATTCACATTCATTCCAAAATACTGATTTATCTCTTCTAGAATCTCTTCTTCTTTGCCGGGAGAGGTAATGATCCAAACAAAGTCTGGTATCTCGCCCTCTCGATTTGCACTAATTAGCATTCGGTCACAAACCTCTCTTGCTAAGGTGCTAGTTTCTTTACTAGTTGAATAACCTACTCCTATTTCACCTGGAAAGTCTTCAATAGAGAAGATTCCCATACCGAAATCACTTCCAAAAAAATTCCCTGCATCACTGAGAAAACCTCTAGAACTAGATGCTCCTATTACTTTTGAACTAGGAAACTCTTTGGCCACAGATTGTGATAAGGAAGACCAGTCATGATCTGAGTTTGCATAAAGCATAATTAAATTGGCATTTTCAGAAATACTTTCTTTCGAATCAGAAAGCACTTCTGAAAAGTTCGATTTTTTAGAACTATATGTTTTAATTCTCATCTCTTCCACCACCAA
>JAYZXX010000220.1:0-9085 GCA_036140815.1 Bdellovibrionota bacterium
CTTTGAAAATTAACTCGCGATCATGTGAAATTAGCACAAATGATTTTTTATAGTTTTCTAAGTAGTTTTCAAGAAATAAAACGCTTTCTAAGTCTAAATGGTTCGTTGGTTCATCTAGCAAAAGTAAATCTGGCTCTCTGGCTAATTCAAGACTGAGAAAAAACCTCATCCGATAGCCGCCGCTCAGTTCAGATAATTTTTTTGAAAAATGATCCTCCATAAGCCCCAGGCCATTGGCGATTTTTTTAATTTCCCAAGGATTCAACTCACTTTCTATTTCTGTAACATAATCATTTAGCGAGCCCGTAAAATCACTTTCCAAATTTTGTTTCAGGTAGGAATATTTAGTTCCAGATCGCCAAGAAATTTCGCCACCATCAATTTCGTATTCATCAGATAGAATTCGAAATAGACTGGATTTTCCACTGCCATTGGGCCCATAGAGACATAGTTTTTCACCTTCAAGAATTGAAAAACTACTCGTCTCGTAAAGCCTTTTTGCTCCAAAAGTTTTTTTGATTTGCTTGGCTTGTACCAAAATTTGAGCATTTGCGTTAGACATGAAATCCTTTTAACGGAAAATGTATTAGTGGTCAAAATATGCTCTTTGAGGAAACCTTATTAAGTGGTTTTGTGTTAATAAATAGGCATTAAGTGAATTCTAGGACTCTTCTTTCCATTGCTAAGTAAACTTAGAGAGCCTTTTTGTTTTAGATAACTTGTTTTCATATACTGGTAGCAAAAAGCCTTGAATATATTTCAAAATAATCCTTTAAATCAACCATGTAAAAATATACCTATAAATATCTAAGCCAAAATAATTTTTTCTAATTAACGGGCTTATAGGTCTTTTAGGAGCTATAGAGCGATATATTATAAGAATAACTTATGAAAAACCCAGTTATTTTCTTTTTTACATAGGCTAGGTTTTGTTGTTATAAAGGTGTCGGTTCTCCTGGGGGGGAGCCATGTCACTTTAGGGGGGATAAGTGAATAAAGTTTTATCAGTAGCTGCTCTAGTTGTTTCCTTGGTTGGCTGCTCGAATCCACATCCAGAGTTTCTTAATGGCCAAGTTGATTTGGCTGCAAACACCAACCAGATAAAAGGAGAAAACGGGGAGATCACTGTTGTAAGTCGTGACTACTACGAAAAAACTAAAGCTCGTGGGGCCAATGAAGCTGCCGTAGGTGCTAGTCAGTTTTTAGGGATTAACAATGATCTATTGATTGGTTTATCTAGAAGTTTATTTAACAAAGACTTTTTCTTCGGAGCTAACGTAATTTCTGTAAGAGCCTCAAAAAACCAAGGAATGGGAATGTTAAAGCTTTCTGCCACTCCTAGTTTCAATGTTAATATTAAGGAGACAGCAAATAGCCTTCAATTGCTACAAGATGGTTCTTTGGTTTCAGAGTTCCCAGTCTTGAGTAAGCAAAACAACCAATTACTTGTGGATTTTGAAGCCTTAGGTGCTGAGTTAAATTTATTTAAAGCTCTTACTAATGAAAAAAGTAGTTACGAAGTAGTCAGCAATCGCACTATTAGTGTTAACTATGTTGCTCCCAATTTAGTGTTTGATGTTGAGACGGCTGTGCAAAACCCAAAAGACAAAGAGGATCAAGCCGTTATAGTTACTCGCTGGTATTTGACAGAAAACAAAGGGCATTCTATGCGCTTTCGTCAAAGAATGCCCGCGCATGGGGTAGGACATTTTCTTTCTCAGAGTGCTAATTTGGGTACAGTTAGAGCTTTTGATCTGTACCAATCTGGCAGAGCTGAGATAGTGGTGTATGCTAAGAATTTTCCAGATGTAATGAAAGTTTCTGTGGAAAATGCCATGGAAGAGTGGAATAGAGTTTTTGAAAATCTAATGGGTATTCGCCCGATCAAAATAGAATATGTAGATGTAGATTCTCCATTACAAAAAATTGTGATGGCGGGGGATCCAAGATTTAATGTTATTGAGTGGGACTTATTCAATGTTGCAAGGTACGAAGGTTTTGGTCCTTGTTTGCATGATAAAACAAATGGTAGAAACATTGCTTGTTCGGCTATGATTCAAGGTCCTGCCATAACTTTTAGAACGGCGAATGCATTCAAAGACCCAAGTTTGTTACAAAAGGTTTTTGGGTTTTCAAATAATAATATGAATCTACGTGCAAGTAATGAAATTAAGTCTCTTGCTCTTAGCACAGGAAACTTAACTTTTGATATTCATGCTTTCAATCCGGAGCTTCGCGATGAACATATGATGGATAGTTTAACAGAGCACTCTCATGATCACGAAGAAGAAACTTTGGAAGATTCTGATGAATATATGTTAGCTCAGGGCCTAATGGACCCGCCTGAAATGGATGCTTTAGAATATTTGCAAAGCTACATTCAGGCTGTGATTGCTCACGAATTTGGTCATAACCTTGGTCTTCGTCATAATTTCAAAGGAAGTATGTTTGCCAATGCACAAAGAAAAAGTGCTTCTATCATGGATTATTTATTTACATACACTGAGTGGGATTTAAGAGTTGAGGAGTATGATGTAATGGCAGTTGCCTACTCTTATGCTGGAAAGCAGCCAAGCAGAACGGATATGTTTTGTACTGACCACCAAGTATACTCGAAAGAAATGCCAAAGAATTCTATCGAATGTAAAAGGTTTGACTATACTTCTCGTCCATTGAACTTTTATCTGACATTGGTAGATAAACTACTAAGGCTCAGTTTAGATAATACAGATAGGAGACTTCCATTGAAGAATTCTGCTGGTTTTTTAAATCTAGCTCTTGAAGGTATTGTAGGTCACGCGGTGAATGCCAAAGTAGGAGTTCCAACAAAGGCTTTGATTAATTCAGGAAAATCTCCTGAGCAAATGATCTCTGCGGTGAATAGACAGCTTAAGGATCTAAAATGTTCTTATTTGTCAGCGCTAACGGGGCCTAGCTTAGAATTACCAGTGCAAAGTGATAATGAAATTGTATTTAGTCAAGTTTTTGCAGCAAATACTCATGAGTTTGTGCCTATGATGTTTTCTGAAAACTTATATCAATGTAATTAAAAAAAAGCTCCCACGTGGGAGCTTTTTTAGTCATCATTTGATTTTAAATAGTTTCTAAGAACTCTGTTATGGGGCCCTAGTTTTCGAAGCTGAGGCCGGTTTTTGTACTTTTCATTCATCTCTTCCCAAGATTTTTCATACTGCTCTCTGTACATTTCATTTGAGTCATCCCAATTCTTCCAAACCTCTTTATCCATCTTGGCAAAACGGTCTTCAACATTCGGACCATAATCTTTCTCTAAAGCGGAAAACAGACCACCATACCATGGGCGAGCATCTACTTGTGGATCAAAATCAGGGTCGCAAGGGCTACGGAGCTTGTCGTCTCTCATAAAGTCAGCTTCTGTTTTAAGCGGACCTGTGGCTTTAATTCGATATGCTATACCCATATCGAAGTAGGTATAGGCATTGAAGACAGTATTTTGGAATTTGCTGACCATTTGACCATCAAGGTATCCATTTTTAAAATTCGCAGATAAGAGTCGAATGCTTCCACCAATCATACACATTTTCCCTTTATAAAGTTTGAAGTCTTGAGAGAGGGAGCTTACGTTTGCAAATTTATAATAGCCATCACGAATAGGAAGTAAGTTTTTTTGATCTTCAGGTTCATAGTCTGATTTTGTTAAGCTAGAAAAAACATAAACATCATAATCCATATTTGCAGCATTATCTAATAAAAGATGGCTAGAGTTGATGCCAATTACCTTTCCCTCTGAGTCGGTGGTAGGACCTCCTGACATTCCAGGCCCAGCTAAACCTTTTGGGCAGTAGGCATATTCATTAATGTTAAATCTAGACTCTACGCTCTTAGCTTTTTTGAATACCGGTTTTGAATGAAAATCATAGAATTTTCCCATATAGACACAAGAAACACGAGTTCCCCATGTCAAACCTCCAACCAAGGGAATGGAATAGCCTTTGTAACCTTCCATGTATATGATATCACCTCTTTCCGGTAACTTCTCTGCCATTTCAAAGGCATTGTCTTTACCAAAATTTTCAGCTTCGTCTTCTGGAATGGCTGTTAGGATGGTATCACTGATAAAACTATATTCCTTGTGATAGTCTCCAGAAATGTTAATTCCTTTTGCTAGATAGTTTTGAACTCCCATGATGGAGTTTCCAGAAGTGGCGTAGTCGGAATATTTTTCTGGATCACTACCGAAAATGCAATGAGCAGCTGTGGCCATCATTAACTGACCAGTATAAGGTTGTAGTACTGGAAAGCTGGTGCAAGACATTGGCATTAATAGAGGAATACCACTTGTGATGGAGAAGACCTTGCCTGAGCCGGGCTCTCTTCCAAGTTTATCTGGATCAATTTTTTTCAAAATATCTTTCCAGCTTATGAAGTCTGGCATTTTTGAGGATAGTATGGCTTCACTCTCTGGATCTAACTTAAAGCCAATTTCTGAATTACTATAGCGATAAAAATGGACTGTATCTGATGGTTTATTTTCGTTTGCCTGCAGTGAAAAACAAAATAAAACTATACTTTGTATGATTATATACAAATTTTTAGTGAACAAAATTTCCTCCTAGAACCCCGATATGGCTTTATACCAAATAAGAAGTCTTTAGGAAGGAAATGGGCTGAAACTTTATTTTTTGTACGAAGTTTTGAATTTTATTCTAAGATTGTAAATAGAATAGATAATTTGTTATTAGGAATTAGTTTGGAAGCTATAAAAAAACCTAAGTCTAAATGACTTAGGTTTTTCAGCATTGAATTTTTTTCGTGATTTACTTCTTTTCTTCTTTAACGATATCAAGTAGTTCAACTTCAAAAACGAGTACTGAATTTGGTGGAATGCTTGGGCGTCCTTGAGGGCCATAAGCTAAATCACTAGGGATAAAAAATTGGTATTTAGATCCAACTTTCATAAGTTGTAAACCTTCAACCCAACCACGGATCACTTGTCCAACGCCAAACTCAGCTGGTTCGTTACGAGAATAAGAGCTATCAAACTCTGTACCGTCAATTAAAGTACCTTTGTAATGAACTTTTACTGTGTCAGATTCTTTGGGTTGAGCGCCTTCGCCTTCTTTTAAAACTTTGTATTGAAGACCAGATTCAGTAACTTTAACACCTTCTTTGGCTTTATTTTCTTCTAAGTATTTTGCACCTGCAGTTTTGTTTTCATCCGCTTTTTGCTTACGCTCTTCCACCATTTTTTTACGCATATTCATCATCGCTTCCTGCATTTCTTCAGGCTTTAAGCGAGATTCTTTTCCAGCAAGAGCATCGTTAATCGACATTCTTAACACGTCTACATCAACATTAATTCCTTGAGCTTTCATTCCACGACCAATTTCTTGCCCGATGGCATAAGAAACCTTTTGCTCTTCTGTTTTGATCTCAACGTCACCAGCTTTTTTGTTACAAGCACTAAAAGCTACTACGCAGCTTGCTAAGATTAGTATGTTTTTTTGTTTCATAATTTCTCCGCTTAAATTAAGTTAATCATCGATGCTTATTTTTATTTGCACCATACTATGAAAAGTCTTTTTCCCAGTGAAATCAAGGCTTTCTATACAGAAAATTTAGAAAGGATAAATCATGTCTAACATTTCAGCAAAGCACATCCTAGTGGATCAAGAATTCCAAATTGATGACGTTAAAAAGAAAATTGATGAGGGAATGACGTTTGAAGAAGCAGCAAAAGCTTTCAGCAATTGTCCATCAAAAGCTAATGGCGGAGACTTAGGGCCATTTACAAAAGGGCAGATGGTAGCTCCCTTTGAAGAAGCGGCCTTCGCCTTAAATATAGGTGAAGTTTCAGCTCCTGTGAAAACTCAGTTTGGTTACCACTTAATTTTTCGTTATGCTTAAATATTTGTTGATCAACTTAGTGTTACTAGTGTCTTTAGGGCTTTTTGCTGGTGACCCAGCTCCAGGTATTTCCTGTCAGTCTTTAAAGGCCTGTGGGCAGTCTGAGGACTCCACAAGGCAAAGCTGTTCTCCAGGGGAAAGCTGTGTTGCGTTGAGTGAATGCGATGAACCCAAGTGTATCAGTGAAACAAAGGCTTGTATTAAAGAATGTTTGAAGTCTACTTGTAAAATGATGGAGTCATTTCCCGCTCAAGTTTCTTGTGATTAAGAGGTTATTTTCGAGTTTAAATATATGCTAAGCTTATTTTTTGAGCTTGGCTTTTTGACTTCGTTTTGGTGAATTTATTTATGGGTTCTAATTAAGTTTTTAAGGACCCAATTTTAAAATTGAACCACATAGAAATAGTCTTTTCATGAGTAAATTTCTATTTCTGATTTTTACTATTTTTAGGTGTCTATACCTATTTAATTGGCCATTTTTTTCAGGCCTATTTTAAAAAAAATGGCCACAGTTTCCTGCGACCATTTTTCATTTTAGATTAAAAACTTATTTAAAAGTTTTAATTCCGCCAGGCAATGAGCCCAAACCGATATCGTAGTTTGTGTTCATATTGTTTGTACCGGCGCTTTGATTGGCATTACCAGCAATTAGATCATTTTGAGATCCACCAGCAATTCTCATCTCAACAGAGCCAGCTGTAATTCCTGGGTTTGTAGTTTCGTTTTGGGCCTCTTCTTCTTCTTGAATGCGAAGGTGAGGTAGGCACCATACGATCAATTGTGATCTAGATTTAATACTCATTTTTTTGTAAATGTTGGTTAGGTGAAATTTGACTGTTTTTTCAGTCACGAACAATTGATCCGCTACTTCTTTGTTTGCTAGCCCTTTAGACACTAACTCAGCTACTTCAACCTCACGATTTGATAAACCCTTTTGTAAAAGAAAATCTCTAAGCATCCTTGCTTCCCCCTCGCTTATAATTAATTAAATTTTTTGCTTCCCTGAAAAAATCGGATGATGTGTTATCCCTGATGTCATCCTTAAGACCATTGTCCAAAGGAAAAAGGTTAATGTAAAAGAAAAAAAAGAAAAAATAAGAAAAAATAACCTAAAGTACTGCTTTAAGTTATGCGTTATACATTAGTTTTTTTAGGTATTTAGAGGGTAGACCTAAATTAGAGTGTTAAAATAAAAAAAATTGCATCCTGCATTATTTATTTGTTGGAACTCTATATTATTGCTTTTCAATAAAGCTTTTTAGTTCTTTCAAAACATCCAATGGGATTTCGTGTCCCCCTTGAAAAAACTTAGAATAAACATTGTGTCCATTTTCTGTGAGGCTAGCCGCCAAATCCTCAGCATCTTTTGGATTTAGAAGGGCGTCTTGAAAGCCATGAGAAAGAAAAATATTCATTTTTTCTTTTTGCTGCATTTTCTTAAGCCAATAATTTCTCTCCAGGAAAGTTCCACTCATTTGAATCAGCGCTTTAAATTTATAAGGAGAATTTAGAATTAAGTTCATCGATATCATTGCGCCTTGAGAAAAGCCTCCGATGATGGTTTTACTCGGGTCTAAATTTAGTTCATTGATCAGAGATTCTTCAATTTTGCTACATAAACCATGAATTTCTTGGGGAATGGGACGGTCAAAGTTGCGATGGCTACCGGTCATCATAGCTTTTTCTAATGCTTCAACGTCTATTGGAAACCAAGCCCTACCCATAGGCATGCCTGGGGCCTTGATAACACCATTTGGAAAATAAAAGTTTTTTGTCTTGGAAGAATGCAGATAGTTGGTTAGTGGAAAGAGATCAGACATATCTGCGCCAAAGCCATGAAACAACACTACGTCAACGCCTTCCGTTTTATCAGAGAGCACACTTAGGTATTGAAAGTTTTTACATTGAAATGGTCCATAGTTCGCCATTAGTTTCCTCGCTTGTAAAAGTCGGGCCAGTATTCCAGAGCTTTGCCTTGCAAGCAAGCCACTGTGCTACGAGTTTTTAAAAAAGTGAGGTTGAAACCTTTTGTTACAATCACCTTCTTTAAAATATGGCATGATTAAAACAAAGATTGAGGTTTTTAGCCTCAGAGCTAGAACTTGAAACAATAGGTGATACAATTTAACAAGTTTTGGGCCCACATCTATAGCTTTTGTATATTGATATATCGCTAGTCATGGATTGTATTTTTAGAAAAAGGAAAGACCTTGAAATATTATTTTTCTAATGGATTGAAGCATTTTGTAATTTTGGTTTTATTAAGTTTTTTGGTTATTAGTGTTTCCGCGCAGAATAAAGAAACGAAAACTCCAATTCTTGAAGAAGAAAAAAGCTTTTTGTTTTTAGGTGATTCTTTGACTGCTGGTTATGGTGTGGCTGATGGTGACTCTTTTGTTGATTTGGTTAAAGAGAAGATTAAATCCAGTGAAAAACTGAAACATTATAAAATAATTAATGGAGCGGTAAGTGGTTCAACCACCGCAAGCTGCAGCCAACGCTTAAAATGGCAGTTAAAATCCAAACTCGACGTGGTTTTTGTAGCCTTAGGAGCGAATGATGGTCTCAGAGGTGTTCCAGTAAAGGAAAGCAAGAAAAATTTAGAAAGTTGTATCCAGATGGCCCAGAAGGCAAAGGTTAGAGTTCTAATGGCGGGCATGTTACTACCCAAAAACTATGGTGAAAAATATAGAAGCGAGTTTTCTGATATGTACAAGGATTTGGTCAAGAAATACAAAATCAAATTTTATCCTTTTTTATTGAAAGATGTGGGAGGGCATTCTGATTTGAACCAGGCTGATGGAATCCACCCCAATGAAAAAGGGCACAAGATTATTTTTAGAAACATATATCCATTTTTAGAGGAATCCCTATGAGTTATTCTTGTCATTCGATAAAAAAGTCTTATCACCAAGGAGAAAAAGAAATTTCCATTTTACGTGGGATTGATTTTGATTGGAAAGAAGAAAAAATCGTAGGAATTGTGGGGGAAAGTGGTAGCGGAAAGAGTACGTTGTTAAGTATTTTCTCAGGTCTTCTTCGTCCTAACGCAGGAGAGGTGGTGATCGATAACACCAGTTTATATAAACTGGATAAAAAAAGGCTCTCAGAATTTCGAGCAAAAAATATTGGCATCATTTTTCAACAGTATCACTTGATACCTGACTTAACTCTTACCGAAAATATTCTTTTACCTTTG
>JAYZXX010000221.1:0-5941 GCA_036140815.1 Bdellovibrionota bacterium
TATCGGCCCAGGCAGTTGACCCTAATATCATACATGCAAAATTAAGATTGGACGCAAACATTGGTTCTGTTCCTCTTTATTTTGATGGGGAAGTAAGTGAAGACCTTGTGTATAAAAATAGACTTTTACATCCGGAAGAAGTTTTTGATCTTTATCAATCAAAAAGCATTAAAGATATTTCTATTTTAAATCCGCAAAGTTCAAAAAATCGTACTGAAAATGGTGAGATTTTTGATTGGCAAGACAAATTTCCCAGTAGTGAATTTAAAAAACTGGAAGGGGAGCTTGGGCAGCTAGAATATCAATCCAAAGAAGGAAAATACGCCGACGTCTATCAATTCATAACGAAAACAAAAGAAGGTCGGGTGATTCGGGTTGGCTTTGGCCCTAGAGCGATCAATCGCCTGATGAGCGCAAGTCTATTTCATAAAATTGGATACTATGTTCCCCCTTATCGATATGAAGAAAGTGTAGAAATTAAATTTGAAGACGCTAGTGCTAAAAAAATATTTGCAGCAAACGTATATTTAGGACTCCAGGATAAAGACTTAAATTCCACCTTAAAGGAAATTAAAAAGATTGAAGACGCTCTGGATGGAAAAGAGCCTAATCCCTTAGATCTTATCAATGCATCAAGTACCCAAAATGCCTTTCTTGAGATTTTAGTGCATGACTTTGATAAAATGAACCCAAGCTCTAAAGAAAGTATTTTATTAAAAGATAAATTTCGAAAGTATTTAGGTGAATTTGCATCTGCATTCGATGATAGCTTATTTGATAACTCCAATGTGTTGAGACTGAAAGCGGTCTTTGTAACAGAGCCACCAGTTTATTTTTTAGACCCTAGCAGTTATATTACTGCTGAATCTATGGGTAGCAAAAGAAAATATCGGTCTTTGGTTTTGGGTTACGCATTGACTGATTTTCCTGGTTCTATGAACTTATTTTCTTGGAATATTGGTAATATTCTTAATCGCAAGCTGCAGCTGGATTTCATTGCTGCAAGAAATTACGCCACTCCCTATGAGGACGCTAGATGGATTGCTCGAAGAATCGCTCAGTTGAGTGAAAAGGATTTTGAAGAAATCGCCAGAAGTTCTTCTTTGTGTGAGTGTGAAGTTTTATTAATGGCTGAAATTTTAAAATCTCGTCGCAATTCAATGATTGAAAAGCTAAACTTAGATTACCCGGCTTTGAGGGTGAATAATGAAATAAGTTGTGGCAACAAGATTGTTGAACAGGGGATTTTAAAAAGAAAATTTTGTGAAGATTATCCATATCGATTAACTCATGATCGATACGCAGGCCTTGGTGTAAGTAGTGATATATGGGCTTTAATAAAGAGTCTTGCCTTTTCTAATTTACTACAAAATGCTTTTGTTCGTTTAAACAATGAAATTCCTAAAACAAATATTGCTGAAGAAGTGTATCGTCATCGGGTGGATCAGTCGGCTAAGCAATTTGCAGAATACATTGCCACTGGAAAAATTAGTGACATAAACTTCGGTACAACACCTATACCTTTTTGGAATGCTCAGCTGGGTTATAGTAAAGATTTATTTCTAGGACCAGTATTAGGGACCCAGAATAACATCCAGGTTTTAGAGAGTTTTAATTTTAGATTGGGGATCGGTAACTATTTATATTTTAATGGTTTAGAAGGGACGGAAATTTTATCAGGTAGTGTGAACGCTGGTTTAAGCTTTAATCTTTCTCATGTACAGCCAGTAGAAATAACCCAATTACCTATTGAAGGTAGAGAAGATGAAGTGGAGGGTGCCATTAGTCAGGCACTAGAGGAACAAACTTCAGACTTATTTTCTATTTTAAATTTGCCCTTAGATAGTTTTCCTGTTTTAGATCAACAAACCAGCTTGAAGGATGCAAATCCAATTACAGCAGCGGGCATTCAATTAAAAGCCACATATTTTGCTTTGAAAAAGATCGATTTTCAAATGAGCAAAGAGCTTGAAAGTAGTATAAAATCCTTTGCAAGTTACGAGGACAGTAGTGACACAAGAGAGTTAGCTGATCAATTTATAAATTGGTACAAAAAACTTCAGAAGAAGTACCCAAAGTTTTCAGATCTTCAGTTCGCAGAGCAAAAGTTCTTAGCTGAAGAAGATCCAAATATTGAAACTAAAAAATACAATCTTTTTATGTTACGAACTCAGCTTTTGAAAGATTTGAGATCCTTGAAGTCAGATCTAGCAGAAGTTGAAGATGTGGTTTTAAGCGAATACATTGAAAGTTTTTTTGAAGGCTTTGAAGTGGGCGATTCGATCATTTCTCATATTAGTTACGATCTGGGAGCAAGTTTAAACCCTGGTTTGTTTTTGGCATCCAATGCTACGTTTTTCTTGGATTTACAGGCTCAAACAATGAGCTTGTTTAGAACTCATGTATACCGCATAGATTCCGAAAATATACAAATCTATCGCTCCATTGCGGATAAAGACTTCTTCAGTTATTTGACGGGATTAAGATTGTACTTTCGTTTTTTATATTTCGGCCAAGAGTTTTCAGCTTCCGAGGTGGAGACCAGAAAGTATAACATTCGTTTGGCGAAAGTTAAAAAAGATAAAAAGAACCTATATTCCAATGACCCGCAAATTTTAGAAAAATTGAAAGCCTTGCGAAAGTTATTTTTCACTGGCTCTTTAGAGGGTGTAAAACAATTTAGTGAACCGATTCGTGTGGACCATGAGGCTCATGAAACTGTAGCAAAGTTTCGTTTGTTGTTTTGGAAAAGTGATGCTGTTTCTACAAAACACGATTTGAGTGTTTTTGCGCCAGGTGAGGAGCAGCAGGATGTTTTTAGATACACAGAAGCTTCTCGTTCAGGAATGAATTGGCAGGAGTTGTTTTTGGACTTCGCCAATGCTTACATCGAAGAACATACGGATGAAGAAATTCGCTTGAATGTTGTGGGCAATAGCGATCCAGGGAATACTTTTTTTGGGTTTAGTAACTACCGAGAGGCAAGTTTAGAGGGAGTCGTAAATGACTACGGCGATGGATTTGACCGGCGTTGTATGAGCATTCGTTATCGTTGGAATCAACTACTAGCAGATTCTAAGGAAGTGAGAGAAAGTTTAAGTGATTTCCAATTGAAATTTGGTATTCCTGTTGATTACCTGAGAACTAGTTTGCGAACGAGCCGATTTGAAAAGATGAGTTTTGTTGGTGAATTTTATTTATTTGAGCCAGCCTTTGTGCATGTTTTAGGTTTAAGAAAAAAAAACTATCTTGAACTCGTTAATAAATATTACCTTCCTAAGACTCGATTTCCTCTAGATTATTCTAGACAAAAGGAATATGAAAAACGCATCCGTCAAAATATGATTCGAAAGTATATGGAGCTAAAAGCTGCGAAAAAAGAGAAGGATTCTCGTGCGGTGATGGAAGCTTTGGCTCGATTGATTATGTACGCTGAAACTCATCTTTCACCTCTTGGCTTTTTTGAATTGATAGGCGGAATGGATAATGTTTATTTTCTTTCAAGAATAGAAGCCTACCGAAAAGGGGAAGAATCTACAGCTCCAGTAGTACAGTTTGACTCTTATGGACATCAACCTGATTCACGCTACATTTGTCCGCTGAATCAAATTTCTGGAAAATATGATTACTCTCGATCAGAACTTTTACTTTATTGGTTACAGGAGCGCTTGTAATGGAACGTATTTTTTGGAAGCTTCTTTTTTGTAACATAATTTTTATTCAAACTAGTTTTGCTTTGGAATTCATAGTCGCTACTAGTGATTCAGAGAAAATTAAATCAAACTATAGTGTTCAAAGTTTGAAGCCAATGTTTCTTGGGGCCCATGGATTTCCAAGACTGCAGAAATACTTTTTGGTGAAGTTTTCAGAGCTTTATCAAGCAGGCAGTTTGAAACAAAGTTTAGCGCAAAAGAAGTTTGTATTTTCAGCCACAGAAAATGCTAGTTTTGATTTGCACAATTTGGTGGTTGCAAAAAGAAACTTAGCTAAGCGTTCAGACTTTTTTCCATACCAATGGGCTCTTGAAAATACCGGCCAATATTTAATAGAACATCCAAGCTTTGATAGTCCTGTAAGTATTCAAGGTCTTGCGGGATTTGATTTTTCTTATGAGTATCTAAAAAAAGAGATTTTTCCATTATTGAAAGAAGAAGTTCTTGTTTCTGTGATTGATTCAGGAATTGATCTAACTCATCCTGATTTAAAAGGGCGTATTTATCAAAGTCCTGACCAGTGTGGAAAAGCGCCTACCGAGCCGAGTGATCAAAATCCATTTCCAAATGATTGTCGTGGTTATAACTTTGTAGCACCTCATTACACGAAACAGGCTTTGGTGACAGATTATTACGGTCACGGAACTCACACCTCTGGCATCATCGCTGCTAATGATGAAGATGGTATTGGTATAAGTGGGATTAGTCCAGTGGCAAAGATTTTGCCTGCAAAAGTGTATCTTAGTGATGAAGATTTGGAAGGCTTTGAAGGAGATACGGTCAATAATGTTTCTGCTCTTAGTGTGTATGTAGCGCAAGCTTTGTACTACTCAATCATTCGAGGTGCCAAAATCATAAACCTTAGTTTAGGTTGGCCACCGGTTTTAAATATACCAGTGATGAAGGAGTTGATTGAGATTGCCGATGAAAATGAAATCATTGTGGTAGCAAGCTCAGGAAACGATAACTCATTCTCACAAGTGAAACCGTGTGCCTATAAATCCGTGGTTTGTGTTGGCGCGATGGGGATTCAGGGAGAATATGCCAAATGGAGCAATTATGGGGCTCATGTTGATTTCGCAGCTCCTGGAACAGCAATCCTAAGTTCTTTTCCAAACAATAAGAGCAAGAGGTTTCCTGTGCAGTTATGGGAGTTGATGGACGGAAGTTCACAATCGGGGCCATACATTGCTGGCTTGTTTTCGATTTTAAAGTCACTTTATCCGCAAGCAACAAGGGATGAGTTGTTTGAAAGAATGTATCGCTCTAGTTCTACGGGCTACCCGAAGTCCTTAAGTTTGAAACCTGATGTGAAACTTTTTTTAAAAGAAATGGATCAATTGCCTCCTCGAGTTTATTTCGACCTTAAAGAAAATAATAGAATTGAATTCAATAAAGAAGCTCGTGGAGAATTAAGAATATCTTATGAGGTTTTTGGAGGCGATGTTTTCCAATCAAGCATGGTAGTTTCATTTAGTGATTCAAGTATTCAGACTCTTAGTAGGAACTGTCAAATTGAGGATAAAATAAAGACCTGTACTTTTCAGTTACAAGCTGACTTTGAACATGCCACTCAACTTCTTGAAGTGGATATGGAAGTTCAGCTGGGAGATGTGAAAGAAAAAGCTTTGGCTTACTTTCATATGGGAAGAGAGTTAGGAAGAGATTTTACATATCCTCTTGAGCAAAAAAGGCAGGATGGCTTTGTATCTCCTGAGAGCTATAATGGCATTCGAAGCATGATGGGGCAAAGCCCAGGTCCTTTTTATTATGGAATCGCAAAAAAAGGTTCCATTCGAAAATTAGAGCTGAGAAACTTTGAAAATGATGCTGAACTGCTATTTGAAATAGAAATTGATGAGAAACAAGATTTGTCAGCGGTTTATTTGGGAGATTTTAACTACGATGAAGAAGTAGATTTTTTATTGGTTTTCTCTGCAATCACAGCTAACGATTATGAAACAGGAAGACAATACCTATACCTTAAAAAAGATGGATCAAGACTTTTTCCAGAGTTTGGAAAAATGAAGCTTTATGATCCGCGAATTGGGATTGATAGTCTTAATATTAGCTCTTTAACTTGGATGAAAACCCCTCTTTCAAAAGGTCGGTTTATCGCTATGCCGGCCTTTTGGGCCAATCGTAAATATTACGCTGATAAAAGTTTTAATCCAATCTATGGAAGTACTGTAATGCATCCCTTTGGCTTTTATAGTTTGGAGCCTAAA
>JAYZXX010000222.1:0-7099 GCA_036140815.1 Bdellovibrionota bacterium
ACTATATCTGCGCACCCATTTTATTGCTTAGCTTTTTGGTTTTACTGTTTCGTTCTTTAAAGCTTTGGAGCATTTTTTATAAGATCACACGCTTTTACCTTTGCACCTTTCTAGTCTTGATAACAGCTTTGTTCGTTTGGGACATCACTTTTTACCATTATTTTACAGATCATTTTAATCTTCTGGTTTTCGGTTTGTGGGAAGATGATACAAAAGCCCTTTTAGAGAGCCTTTGGAAAAATGAACCTTTATTTCTCGAGTTTCTAGGCTTTTCTTTTATGACTTGGTTGATTTATAAGTATCTCGGGCTAGCCGAAAAAAAGTTTTTCTTCAATTTTTCTATTCGTAATTTCTTAGCTCGGGTAATTAGTTATTTGGCGGCCTTTTTGATCGTTGGTCTCGGGGCCAGGGGAAGCCTAAACTTTGATATGCATCCTTTGAATCGGATTCATACGGAGATTAGTCCCCATCTTTTTGTGAATCAAATTGCATTTAGTCCCATCTTTGCATTGTCCGATGCTATAAAATTGGGGTTCAAAATTCGAAAGCATGATTACAACATTATCAAAGAAATGGGCTACGAGGGAAATATTCAGCAAGCATTTAAAGACCTTTATAGTAAAGGGGAATCGGAGCTAGTGGATTTGAAACAAAATCTACATTTTGTTACTCCTAAGCACGATGGTCCAAGTCCCCATGTGGTTGTTTTTGCCATGGAGAGTATGGGAGCCTTTTGGATGCAAATGGATTCAGAAAATTTCCCTATCCAAGGTAATATGCGTAAGCATTTTCAGGAAGATGTTTTGAATCTAAATTTTATGCCATCTGGGAATGGAACCTATGCAAGTGTTACGCATTGGTTGACCAATTTGCCTGCCTTACCTGGAGTTGCTCCAGCCGAAAGATTTGTTGGGAAAAACTATATTACTAGTTCTATTCGTCCTTTTAAAGAAGCTGGTTATGAAACTCACTATATGTATGGTGGGGGCTTGGGCTGGCGAAATTTGAGTCCATTCCTAAAAGATCTGGGTTTTGATGAACTACATGGGGAAACTCGTATTGAGGAAAGCCTAGGTGGGAAATTAGAAAAACATCCATGGGGTGTTTTTGACGAGGATTTGATGAAGTATGTGGAAAAGCATCTTCGTAATAGTGATAAACCACAATTACTATTCGTATTAAGCACCACTAACCATCCTCCATTTGACGTGCCAAAAGACTATCCTAGAATTAAGTTTAACTATCCAGAAAAATTAAAAAGTCGCCTCCAGAAAATCAGCGATACTTTAGATCAAAGGCTATTGGCTTATCGATATGCAATGGATAGCTTAGGTACCTTTATGGATAAGCTAAAAGCAAAGAAGCTGAGCCGCCCTCTATTGGTTGCAGCCTCAGGAGATCACAGTTTTTACGAAAGCGTTGCCTTTCGGGCTGAGGATCTAATCGAGTGGAGGGGAGTTCCGCTTTATATGTATTCCTCCCTAGGAAATTTACCTAAAAAAGACTTACAATCTAAATTTGCTTCCCATGCAAATATTTTTCCAAGTTTGTATGATCTTGCCCTTGATGAAGTGGAATATGTTTCTGTGGCAAAGAGTTTGTTGAGAGCTGGGCATAGCTTTGCCTTAAGCTCTTTTGGTTATGTAGATGACAAGGTAAGTCTTGTCGGTGATCTTGCATACATTAAAACGGAAGACGGCCAATACCATATGCAAAAGGAAGACAATTCAGAAGTCTCAACCGCAAAAAAGCTTCGACGAGCTTTTTTTGCCATTTCAGAGTTTTTGATTCGTGAAAGCCCAAATGTTGAAAAAGCTTCTATAGTTCCAGAACGTTGAAAATATTTAAAAGTTTTTTACTAGGGCTGTTCTTGAAGAACTTCTTTCCTGGATGTGTTCCAAAGATGAGAAAATAAAAAGCCAATGGCTGAGACTGAAATTCCAATATAAAGTTCATCAATATTTTGCCAGAAACTGCTTTTGTCTAAATTGCGCCAAAAGCTAACTGCCACAGCGCTACTTAGGGATATGACTACAAACTGCAAATCACCAATTTTACGTTTTCCAAAAAGTTGAAAAAGTACAGGAAACAATAAGCAGGCAGCACTTAAACTGCCTAAGGTTTTCCAAATGGCTTTGATGTTTCCTTGAAAAGAGTAGGCTAGGAAGTAGGAAAGGGAGCAAACAAACAAATGTCCCCATTTATGCAATGGCTTTTTTTTATAAAGCTGGTTCGGCAGTAAATCGTAAAGAAGTGTGTTTGATGCTGTAAAAATATAGGAGTCTAAAGTAGATAAAATACAAGCAAAAATTCCAGCAATAAAAAGTCCCTTTAGGCCAACAGGCAGAAGTTGTAATGCATAAACTAAATAGGCATTAGATGGATCGGCTTCCGGGATTACTGCCCTTGCATACATAGCGCCAAAGGTTGTAAAGATATCAAAGATAAACCAAAAGACCGTTGAAAGAAGAATGCCTTTTTTGGCAACCGCAGGACTTTTTGCTGCGAAAACTCGTTGATAAAAATTAGGGTCTACCAGAGTGCTCAAAGCAATAAAACCCCAGGCTAGGGTCTCTCCTAATCCATGGGTTGAACTTAGATCAAAGTGAGTGCTGGGTAGATTCGCCATCAAATAATTTAATCCACCAAAATTACTTAAAGATAAGAAAAATACGCAGCCTACGCCGATGAACATGGCTAAAAATTGAATCATATCAGTGAATACAACAGCTCGAAATCCGCCAAAGCTGGCGTAGAAAAAAACAAATATGAGACCCATAGAACTGGCAATCCAAAATGGAATTCCAGTTAGGCTTTCAATTAAAATCCCAAGACTTATTGTATAAACTGCCGGGACCACATTAAAGAAGTTAAAGATCCCTGCAAGCTTTTGGCTTTTTGGACCAAACTGTTTGCCAATTAACTCTGCCAAAGTCACTGATTTGTATTTACTTATTTTATGAACTAAGAAAAGAGCAAAAATGATATATGTGATATACCAAAAGACTCCCTGTATAAGAAAATTATAAATTCCACTTTCATAAGCAATTTGTGTGACTCCGAAAATTCCTCCATACCAAGTAGCAACCAGACTTCCGACAAACAGGGGAAGGCTTAACTTACGCCCCATCAGTAGGTAGTCTAACCAATCAAAGTCTTTGTTTTTATTTCGCATTCTTTCAGCTTGAAAAATTGCCAATACACAAAGGCCGCAAAAAAATGAAATTATGAACCAATCTAAAATTTTTAGACTATGGATAAATTGGATATTATTTTGAAATTCGGGCATCTGACATTCCTCCGCTGGCATTATCCAGATCAGGTTATCGGGTATTATCTCAGCCCCTTTGGGCACCCCGTGTCTTTGCATGAGTTTTAATCGATTCTATTCAGAAGGTAAAGGGGATTTACAGAAATACTGATGAAAAATACGGTTTGCATTAGCTTTTAATAGTGTTTTATAGCGCAGATTGAGGGAACTTGTTCGTTTTCTGATTTTATAAATTATTTTAAATGAGATATTGGCTAGAGCACCTTCTTCAATAAGGTAAACTAGCCCTAGATTTTGAGAAAAATATCTCATTAAAACCAGAGGCTTAGATGAAAACTTGGTGTTCATAAAAAAATATAAACATGCTATGCTTTGGCCAATAGGAATAAGATCGCTTTGCATGCAATAAACTTAAGCAGTGAAGCATTTGATTTTATCAAGAGTTCTGGAGGAGCAATGTTTATTGATTTTGATGCGGAAGCAGTAAGTATTTATTTCTTAAGCCAAGAAGAATTAGAAGAAAGAATTAATGATTCTGAAGAGCTAAGTAACTTGGTTGAGTCCAAGTCTTTTACTGCTGGGCCAGGTAAGATTTTAATCAGTTACGATACTGAGTTTGGCATTGATGAAGTTTTTGTTGTTTATCCATCTGAAAATTCAGGAAATCCTAAAAACTATTTGGAGCTAGGTGGAAAACTCGCAAAAAAATTAAAGAAGCATTCCTATCAAGTGGAAAACTTAGATGGCGACGATTTGAAAAACTTTGCTTTTGGATGGGGGCTTGGTCAGTATGAGTTTAATCAGTTTAAATCCAAAGAATCAGAAAGTTATGTTGCTGAGTTAGTTGTTGGTGAACAGCATGAAGAGTTGCAGAATCTAGTGGATAGCTGCTTCATGGTGAGAGATTTAATCAATACACCAGCTAATTATATGAGTCCAGAAAACCTAGAAGAAGTGTTTGAAAGTTTAGGGGAGGACTATGATGCTGAAATTACAGTAGTGAGTGGAGAAGATCTTTTAGATGGAGATTTTCCAGCAATTTATGCTGTAGGTAAAGGTAGTGATATTGATCCTAGATTGTTGGAACTTCGTTGGGGTTCTGAAGATGCACCTAAGCTAACATTGGTTGGAAAAGGGGTTTGCTTTGATTCTGGTGGATACAACATCAAGCCAAGTGCAGGTATGCGCCTTATGAAAAAAGATATGGGTGGTGCTGCAACGGCCATAGGTCTTGCTAAGGCAATCATGGAAGCTGATTTAAACATTAACTTGAGGCTTTTAGTCCCTGCCGTTGAGAATATGGTGAGTGGAAATGCCTTGAAGCCTGGAGATGTGATTGAAACCCGTAAGGGCTTAATGGTTGAAATAGATAATACGGATGCAGAAGGTCGCTTGGTTTTATGTGATGCTTTGGCTTTGGCTTGTGAGGAGGAGCCAGATTTACTCATTGATTTTGCAACTCTAACTGGTGCCGCAAGAGTTGCTCTCGGGCAAGATTTACCAGCAATGTTTTCTAATCGTGATGAATGGGCGAAGGATTATCAAAGTTTAAGTTTTAAATGTGCAGATCCGGTTTGGCATATGCCCCTGTATCAGCCTTACCATTCACTCCTAAGTTCTAGTGTGGGGGATTGTCAAAATAGTGGAAATTCTTTTGGCGGAAGTATCACTGCAGCTTTATACTTACAAAAATTTGTGGAAGAGAATGTAAATTGGATGCACCTAGACCTATATGGTTGGTGTAATGAAAATCGCCCACACGGTCCTCGTGGCGGAGAAGCTTACTGTGTGAGGAGCTTGTTTGCCTATTTAAAAAACTGGGCAGGAGCCTAAAAAATTTGTTTAAAACAAATGAATTGCATTTTTGGGGCAGGACTAGTTTCTGCCCTTTTAATTTATAGAAAAAGAAGTTAGAGCTTTCGAGGGAAATCCAGCCTCGCCTTTCTGTAAAGATATGCTACAGTTTATTTGTAAATGCCTGTTTTAAAGGGGATATTTGCGAAAAAACAAAGAATGTTTTCCGTTTTTAGCTCTTTTCCTCTATCATAATATTAAGGGGATCGTTATGGCTAAAAAATTAAGTATTAAAAATATTTCGTGGCTAAACACATCTTTTCTGACACTTACACCAATTCTAGCAATACTAGGATTTGTACTTCACAGTCAGCTATTTGATTTTCATTGGGCTTTGGCGCTATTGTTTTTTTCGATGTACATTTTAACGGGAATGGCGATCACAGGTGGCTACCATAGATTGTTTTCTCATCGATCTTATAAAGCCGCTTCTTGGTTAAAATTTTTATATCTTTGTTTCGGCGCAGCCGCTTTCCAAAATAGTGCAATGAAATGGTGTGCAGACCATCGCCGACATCATGCAAAGGTGGATACCGAACAAGATCCATATAGTATTAAAGAAGGCTTTTGGTATTCTCACATTTTGTGGATTCTATTCAAATCAGAAGGAAAGCATTCCACAGAATGCGCTGATCTAAAAAAAGATAAATGGGTGGTTTTGCAAGATAGGTACTACATTATCATTGCTTCTGCGTTTGGCTTTTTGCTACCTACATTAATAGGATATGCTTTTGGAGATGCTCTTGGAGGCCTAGTTTATGGAGGCTTGTTACGAGTAGTAGTTGTGCATCATTGTACATTTTTTATCAATTCATTATGTCACTATGTTGGTAAGCAAACTTATACCGATGAAAATTCAGCGCGTGATAGCTTTATCATGGCTTTATTCACATATGGAGAGGGTTACCATAACTTTCACCATAAGTTTCAAGGTGACTATCGCAATGGTTTACGATGGTACCATTTCGACCCAACAAAGTGGCTTATTGTTTTAATGGCCTGGTTTGGGGCAGCAAAAAATTTGGTGAAAGTTCCCGACGAAGAAATTTTTAAGGCAAAGCTTCGAATGCAGCAAAAGAGATTGAACCAGAAACTTAATAGACTTGATCCAATCCTTGAAGAAATGCGCCTTAAGGTGGAAAGTGCCCAACGCCAATGGCGAGTAAAAAAGCGTGATTACCAACGCCTTAAAAGTGATCTCTCCGAGCAGGGGCGTTTGAAACTTCAAGAAATGACCTACGAAATGGATAAGGCAAAGCTTGAATTTCAGAATCATTACGCTCAATACAGACTTTATGTACGAAATCAGTTGGCTCAAGCCAAGCTAGCGGTTTCGTAACAATAAAGTAACAATTCCTCAAAACAATCTCCATATGTAGGACCGATAATAGGTATATCTATTCTTCGTAAACTGTGGAGGTTGATGATGGAGAGAATTGACTGGGAAGTAATTAAGAACTACAAGGCATTGACTACCAAGTCTGGTGAAAACCTTTATATGAGCCTTCTAGAGCGATTTAAGGAGAAGGTTTTTGATGATCTTGAGACTCTCAAAAGCTTCCAGGAATCTGAAAACTATGATGAGTTGGCTAAGTTATCTCATAAGTTAAAATCTAGTACAGGCAATCTCGGTATGCTTAGTGCATCTGAGGCTCTTAATGAGATTGAAGAATCTATTACGGTACATAAGAAATCTGATTTTACTTACTTTAAAACCTTAGTGATTCGAGTAGAGTCTGAAGTGACACTGCTTCTACAAGAAATTTCTGAAAATGTGTAATGTAGTAAAATGATTAAGTTGAAACGGGGATGAGTCAAAATAAGACTCATCCCTTTGTGTTTGTTTAATAATTGGTCCCTTTATTAAAATAATGTAAGTGCCCAGAATGACATAGGACAGGTTTATAGTTTATGTAGAGCTAGGGTTTTGGGTTTTAATTTAAAAAATTCAGGTTCTAAGTAGTCCCGGTTCAC
>JAYZXX010000223.1:0-57123 GCA_036140815.1 Bdellovibrionota bacterium
TCTTTTCATCGTTTGCTGGCGCGGGGGTATGGGGCGGCTTTGCCGCCGATGGCTGGTGAAGTCGCTTTGCTCTTCAAGGCGCGTTTGTTTTTTAGAAATAGTAAGCGGAGCTTATAAGCATGCTGAAGATGTTCCTTTTGGCTTCTATTTTTTGATAGCTGTCTTCGATTAGGTGTTTTGCGTAGCCTGTGCCGCCGGTGTAGTAGCCTCCGAAGGTGAATGAGGCTTTGTCTGATGTGAAGACGGCGGCGTTAGCACTGAAGCCCCACATATCGATGTGTTCTGGTTGCCAGTAGCTTGTGTCGTTGTCAACGTTTTGGTGTGAGCTTAAATTGCTATAGAGACCGGTTCTGATTTTTACTTGTGGGTTTACGAAATATTCATAACCGAGGTGCACATTTACAACATTAACGTATTTATAGTTTCTGCTATAGTCTTTTTCTTGAAAGTCTTGGAAGTTTCCCGAACCATATGAAACTAAATCGAAAGAGAAGACACTTTTACTAGAACTTTCATAAGAAACTCCAATGGCTAGGCGAGTGGGGATGGCTTGGTCGGTGTCTACCGATTTTTCGAAGAGTTGTGTCGCTCCATCACTGCTTCCAGTAGTATCTAATGTGGAGGAGTAATAGCTTCCTTTTCCGCTGATTTCGATGGGGTTAAATCGATAACTTGCGGCGATTTTCCATGAGTCGTTTAATTTATGGGTGATACCAGCAATGTACAAAAGACTGTTGTTAGTGATGGATCTTTCATCTACGGTTTGTTTGGTATCTGTTCCTGAATTTAAACTACTTTGATCCCGAGTATTAATCTGCGCATCAAGAGCTGTGTAGTATACGGAAAATCCCCAACTTGTTTTTTCTGTCCAGTTTTTACCGAAACCCACACCAACCCAAAGGCTTTGATCCAATTGTTGAAAGGTGGAAATATTATCATTTTGATTGTTCACTTCCCCTTGATAGAAATTGTAATCCGGAACCAAGATAGACAAGCCAAAGGCGAAGTGACCGAAGCTTAATATACTACCAGAGCTGGCAGGTATGGATTTAAAACTTCCTTGATTAATTCTTTTTGTGGAGTCTTCAAAGGAACTTTGATCACCGAAAGAGCTGTCATATTTATGGTAAACACTCACAGCTGCACTGAGGCTATTTCCTTTCATCAAAGAAAGGTTGGCTGGGTTGTAATAGATGATTCCCGCAGGGTCCCCAGTCATGGCAGTAAAAGCCCCACCCATCCCAGCAGCCCGATCTCCCACCATCACCGAATTATAATTTGAGTAAGCCGCCTGTGCATTATGAGGCAAAACGTAAAACAAATAAATGGCGAAGAAGAAGATACTAAGAAGCAGTTTAAGCATATTTCTATCTTAAAAAAGAAGTGTTAAAATGACTATCTGTCACATACAAAGCTCAACCTTTAGCTAGCTAAGTTCCAAAGAGTTTTTCAAATTTTCCCATAAATTTAATCAGATAAAACGTGTTCTTAAAGATTAGAATTCCTTAACTAATCTATTTATCATTGACTGATTGATGTTCTATTTTTTTGCATGAGTTTTATGGTTCTCAAAAACCTGAAATCAAAACTATCAACTCCAGAGGGTGGCAGCCACCCAAATGCAGGCAGATAAAAAACAAAAAGCGCTTTGAAGAGCAAAGCGATTTCAACAGCCATCGGCGGCAAAGCCGCCCCATACCCCCGCGCCAGCACCAGAAGAAAATAACGACGAGATTTAGTACTAGAGAAATGAGAAAGAGGCCGCATGAAACAAAAGTATTTTGATCAGACCTTTTTGGGCCAGGACGGCCCAAAACGAGTGACATGGACGTGAGGGGAGCAGGCGAAGCGATAGCGTAGCATGCGGACCGGAAACACGTCTGAGCAAAATACTTTTGTTTCAGGAGGTCGGTTCATTCGGAGCTCTACATCGAGGAGTTAAAACCACCCCCCAAATAACCACAAAAATCCCTAGCTGAAAGCCAAAAACGCTTCTGAGCAAAATACTTATGTTTCAGGGGGCCGGCTCATTCGGAGCTCTACATCGAGGAGTTAAAACAAACCCTAAATAAAAAAAAGAATCCAATCCGAAGACGAACGAGCCTTAACCCAAAAAACAAAAGCCATACCAATCAAAAACCGCAACCAAACCCCAATCCCACCAAGAAAACCAAACCCTAAAAAATAATAGAGCGTGTAAGATCAATAAAGCCCCTAAAAAAACAAAAACCTCGCTTAAGCCTTAAGCAAACGAAATCCCCTTCTAGACACTAGTCCAGCCTATAGGTAGACTCCCATCTATGGAATTATACGAACTTGCCTTAAAAATAACCATTTTCTTTGTGCCCTTTTTGTTTGCACTTTGTTTCCATGAGTTTGCTCATGGTTGGATGGCGCAAAAGCGTGGTGATGATACGGCAAAAATGATGGGGCGACTTAACTTAAATCCGCAATCCCATGCCGATATGATTGGTACCTATGTTTTGCCGTTGGCAGCGATCATTTTAAATTGGGGAATGTTTTTCGGTTGGGGAAAACCGGTTCCTGTGAACGAGCGTAATTTAAAAAATCCAAAAGTGGATATGTTTTGGATCGCCTTGGCAGGTCCTTTATCAAATATTTTATTAGCATTGATTGGTGCTTTTATTTTAGTTGGTTTCAATTATTACGGAAACCAAATTAAGCTTGCTCCTTACATCATCGAGTTTTTTAAATTTTTTATTCAGATCAATGCCGTTTTGGCAGTGTTTAATCTGATTCCAGTTCATCCCTTGGATGGCGGAAAGGTGATCGCAAGATTCCTTTCGCCCAACGCAAACCGGTGGATGGAAGAAAACCAAATGGTTTTAAGTATGATATTGATGGTGGCCATTCTAACTGGAATGATGCCTTTCATTGGTTATTTCGCTAAATTTATGTACGGCTTTTTTATCTCGATTGCGCAAATGGTGATTATATGAGTAAAGCTCGAGTGATGAGTGGAATGCGCACTACAGAGCGCATTCACTTGGGCAATTATTTTGGTGCTTTGAAAAATTGGGTCCGTCTACAAGACGAAACCGATTATGAATGTTTTTTTGGAGCTATGGACTGGCATGCTTTGACCGATGCTTTTGGTCGCGCTAATGAAATTAATGAAGTTGCCCGAGAAGTGATTGCGGATTGGATTGCTTACGGAATTAATCCTGAAAAGTCTGTGATTTTTATTCAGTCGCAAGTGCCTCAACATTTAGAGATTAATATGATTCTTTCCAATATTACTCCCTTTGGTTGGTTAGACCGAGTGACTACATGGAAAGATGCCAAAGAGGAACTTCAGGCCAAAGACGCCCACAATTTAGGTCGATTTGGATACCCTGTTTTACAGACCGCAGATATTCTTGCCTACCAAGGGACCCATGTCCCAGTGGGGCGTGATCAGGTCCCTCATTTAGAGCTAAGTCGCGAAATCGTTCGTAGGTTTAATCGAATTTACAAAGCCAATCTACCAGAGATGGAAGCTCTTTTAACAGAGTCTCCTGTTTTACCAGGTTTGGATGGTCGCAAGATGAGTAAGTCTTACGGCAATCACATTCCCTTAACAGAGTCTGCTAAGAAGGTAAAAAAATTATGCAATAAAATGCTGACAGATCCAAAGCGTGAGACTAGGGAAGACCCGGGTGAGCCAGAGGATTGTCAGGCGGTTTATAAATTTCATAAATTAGTTTCAAGTGCTGAAGATCTTAGCTGGGTTGAAGAGGGCTGTCGTACAGCTGGTATCGGATGTGGGGATTGTAAAGCACGTCTTGCTGAAAACTTAAACAAGATTATGGAAGAACCGCGCGAAATAAAAAAAGAACTGTTGAATAACCCAAAGAATCTAGACGATATTATTCAGGACGGTTGTGCCCGCGCTCGAAAAGAAGCAAATGAAACTTTGCGTATGATGAGGGATGCAATGGGATTTAAATCGTTTGATTATCCGGGGGGGAGATCTTAAATGTTAGTGCAGCTGGACCAGTTCGAAGGGCCTCTGGGCCTACTTCTTTACTTAATTCGCAAAGAAGAGATGGATATCTATGATATCGAAATTCATCGTATTACAAGTCAGTATCTTTCTTATATTAAACAGCTCCCAAGTCTTGATTTAGAACAAGCGGGTGAGTTTTGTGCTATGGCAGCGAGTTTGATTCAAATTAAATCTAAAATGCTTTTGCCTAACTATGACGAAAACGGCGAAGAAATTGAAGAAGAAGATCCTCGTAAACCATTGGTACAAAAACTATTAGAATATCAAAAATACCAAGAAGCGAGTAAGGACTTATACGATCGTCCTCTTCTTGGTAGAGATACATGGAAGCGTGGAAAAAAAGAGCAGATCGATGGCGAAGATGGTGGTATCGAGCTAGAAGAGTCAGCTTTATTTGCTTTGATCGCGTGTTATAGAAGTGTGGTGAAAAAGGCGGCGAAAGCAAATCATAAAGTTGCAGCTAAATTTCAAACCATTGCTAGTCGAATTTTGGAATTAACAGAAAGAATTCGTCCTGGAAAAAAAGTAACTTTAAAAGAGTTAATGCGTGCGGATGAGTGGACTTCTACTAAGTATCTGATCACATTTTTGTCTACTCTGGAGCTGGGAAAACTAGGTTATGTAAGGCTTTTTCAAGCAGATGATTGTGGTGATATCCATATCGAAGGCAAAAAAGAAATTGCTGGGGATGTGGTTGCTAGGGTTGCAGAGTATGATGATGACTCTGCTCCGGAAGCCTTCCAGCAAGCGGTGATCGATCAGGTCGAAAAATCTGAGGCTCCACAGCTGTCATTGGTTGATGATCTTGTAAGCTCTCAAGATGATGAAATGGCAAGTGATGAAGATATTTTTGCGGCTGAGCTAGAGGACCGCGGCGCTGATGATGAGTTTGTGAATCAAGCCAGAGAAGATTATTCAGAGGCAGCCGAAGACATAGACATTGATGCTATTAACGCTATTGTTGGAAAAACTCTTGATAATGGTGGTTATAAACCAGAGGAAGACAAGGAGTCTGAACTAAGCCTTGTTGAGACTGATGAGATCGAAGAACTTTCTAATGCTAGTAAAACGGATGAGAATCCTCTTGAGTTAGAACATGCTATTGAAGATGAGTCTTCAGTGCTTTTCTCTGAAGAAGACATTTCTACTGAGTATTTGGCAGCGGAAGCTGGCGCTGATGATTCAGCTGAATTGTTTTCTGGTGGTACTGACGACGTGATTATCGAGGAAAGTGAAAGCGCCAACTTAGAAGTTCCAGACGTATTAGAGCTTCTACAAAATTCTCAGACAGAAGACTCAATGAAGGAAGAAACTTCCAATGATGTAGCTAATCAAGTGGAAAGACTTGGAGCGGCTCTTGCGATTTTTGATACAGATTTAGATGAGGCGAAAGATATTGATTCTGCTGCTGTTGTAGATGAAAGTGCAGAGCTTTTTTCAAGCTCTGAAGATGAGTCAGTAAATGAGACATCTACTGCAACTAATGATGAAACGATTGAAATAGACAAAAAAGACGAAGTGAAGAACTTCGAGTTATAGGGGAGCTTTGGGTAATGGCAAATTCGAAGAACAACGAAGATACAGAACAACTAGAAAGCATAGAAGAAATGTTCGAGGATGAACTAGAAGGTCAGGAAGAAGATTCCGTGGATGCTTCTGATGAATTTAAAGCATTATTTGATGATGCGGAAGATTTTGAGGACGAGGAAGAGGATTCTGATGAAGACTACCTAGAAGGTGAAGAATTATCTTTGGATGATGCCGAAGAACTTGAGCTTGATGAAGATGACGAAGATCCTTACAGCATTGAGTTAAGCGAAGCAGAGCTTGATGATGATGAAGAATATGATGAAGAGGATTTATTTGCAGACTCCGAAGACTCTGAAGATGAAGAATTAGAAGCAGACTCAGAAGAAAACGAGGAAGTTGAAGAGGGCGAAGCAGATCAAAAACCAGCTATGTCATTGAGCGAGGCATTCGAGGCTTTGACAGAAGACGCAGAAGAAGATCGCATTCGCTTGGCCAAGTTAGCTGAAGAAGAAGCTCAAGAAAATCAATCTGATGAAGATGAAGAAGATGCTGGGATGTCGGCAGACAGCTCCTTAAGCGAAGGAACTGAACTTGAGTCTTTCGAGTCACCGGAAATTGAAGAAAAAGAGTTTGTCGACGCTGACACTGTAGTTTCTATCGTAGAAAGCATCTTGTTTTCAACGGATAAAGCAGTAGGAATTGGATATATCAAAAAGGCTTTTGACGGAACCACTGTAAAGACAGACCAAATTAGAAAAGCCATCGAACAATTACAAATCGATTATGCTGGAACTACTCGTGGTGTAAGTTTAGAAGAAGTTAGTGGTGGATACCAGCTTCGCACTAAAGTAGATAATATGAATTTTCTACGTCGTATCAATAAAGGAAGACCGTTTAAGTTAAGTGGTCCTGCCTTAGAAACTTTGGCAATTGTTGCTTATAAACAGCCATTAATTAAAGCTGAGGTTGATGAGATTCGTGGAGTAGAAAGTGGGCATTTGATGCGTGCATTGATGGATCGATCTTTACTTCGTTTTGCTGGAAAATCTGAGCTTCCAGGTAAGCCAATGTTGTATGAGACGACTAAAAAATTCTTAGAAATTTTTAGCCTTCGATCATTAAAGGAACTACCTAGCTTAAGTGAAATTGATGAATTGATCCCTGAAGGAATTGGTGAAGAAGAAGACAAGCCAGTGCTTGGAGATGTAACAGACTCTATGAGTTTGGAAGCTGCAAGTGTTTATTCTGAAGGGGAGGAAGAGCTTACTAAAATCGAAGACACTCTTGGGAAAATTGATACGACCACCGAGTTTTTTGAGCAAGAAAAGATTCGAGAAAAGGCTCGTAGAGATAAAGAAAGAGCAGATGGAATTAGAGAAGCCTTGGATTTTGACGAAGAAGTTTCTGATAAAGACAAAAAGTGGTTAGCTCGTTATGATAAGAAAATTGAAGAAGAAAAGCTTGCGGCTGAAGAAGCAGCGAAAAAAGCGGAAGAAGAAGCTGCATTGGCTTTAGAATCTTCAGAAGAAACGGATGCATCTGATGCAGACAAAAATGCTTTGGATACCAGCGATGAATCTTCAGAACTTTTTGCGGACGCAGACGCAGATGAGACTGCTGACTTATCCACAGAAGATGTGGATAAGGATACGGAAGCGCTTTTTGCAGCAGATGAAGATACATCTGAATTAGAGCAAGAAGAAGAAGCAATTAACGATGCAGAGACTCTTGAGTTGGCTGAAGAAGATGAAGCTGATCAAGTTTTTGAGAGTGATGATGAAGAATTGGCTTTAGACTCTCAAGAGGAATCAGGGGAAACTGCAGTGGAAGCTCAGACTGATGTGGAAGGTGATTCACAAGAGAAGGCTTTAAATAGTGCTTTTGGAAATATTCAAAATGCTTTAGACGCTTTTGAATCAGAAGATGGAATCAATATTGATGCGAATCCAGTTTCTGAGGAAGAATCTACTGAAGTCGAGGCAGATAAAGAGGCTGAGCTATAAGCTTTTTTAAAAATTAAAAGTATGAAAATGCAGAGATATTTCTCTGCATTTTTTTTATTTAAAACTCAGCGTAGAAACCGTAAAAATTGAGATAGTATTGTGAAATTCGGTCTTCTTTTAGGAAGACGCTAGAGTAGGAAAGGCTTGGAGCCCAATAGTTTCCAACTTTAAAAGCTAGAATCATTTGTCTTCGATCTTTCTTAAGAAGGCCTTTGAAGAAACCAGTGTCTCTAGGCTTAGCATAAGAGTATTTATAATACATTCTAAAGCTTTCATCGCTACCAAGTAGGAAGCCAGCGTCTATATGACTTTGTCCAAAAAAGTAGTCATCGCTGACTCCAAGACTAAGAAAGTATTGAAGGCTAGCGTTGAAATAGGGGCTTGTGTAGTAGCTTATTATTAGTTCGTTGGCGATATAGTTTTTTTCTTCAGAAGGCTCTACGCTGTCTAAATAAAATTCTGAATTAAGTACATCATGAATGTTTTTTTGAACTAGGTCTAAACCATTTTCACCTAAAAGGTTATTACTTACATTCCACTGTATTTTAAAGCTTCCACCGGTGTTTGTTGGTATACTATAGGCCATTAGTAATTGGTGACGTTGCCACTCCGCAACTTTTCCTAGAGGAGTTTCCAATAGATCCTGGTTCAAGTCGTATTGAAAAACGGGCGTAACCAGTGTCCAAGAAGCTCGTAATTTCATTGCGAAATTTTCCCAGATATGGCCATAGGAGAGGTTTAAGCTACCTGTAACTAATTTATCCGTTGGGCCGACGAAGTCGTTGTTTCCACTCAAAGAAAAACTCTTTTCGCTGATAGGGCTATCTGATTCACCAGGGATTGGTGCGAAGCTAGGGGTTAAGATTGAACTATTTGCTCTAGCATTCAAGGAGAAAAATATAAAAAGAAAAGTCAGCAAGTTTTTCATATTACAAAATGATTATAGAGGTTTGTTTGTTGAATTGTAAAGAACCTGACTAAAATAATTACTTGTGGTTGAATGATGGCTTTGAGCAGTAACCTGAAATGTTAAGATTATTTCTTGTCTTAACATTTGTGGAGTTTTAAGAGTTAATACCTTTAGCGCTTAATTTAGCTAAATTTTTTAAAGAATTTTCTGTGTATTTTTGAGATTTATGTAATTCCCTAGATAAATTTGCCCGATAAGCTATTTATGAAAACAAGCTTAATTCTATCGATGTTTAGTTTTGTTATTTTACTCACTTCTTGCTTTGGTGTTGATGTCGCTCAATCCATTATTGCAGATGACAAGTTTGAAGTATCAGCTATTAACTCAGATAGCTCGGAACTTGTTCTAGAGGGGACCGATCTTTCTGATGTGACATCGGTTAAGATCATAATCGATAATGTTGAATATGATTTAACAGTGTCTTCAAGTTCTAGTGCTTCTATCGTGCTAAGCTTAGGTAGCTTAGGTAGTCAGATTAATTTTAATGAAACCTACACAATTAAAGTATCATCGGCAAAAACATCTAAGAGTTTTAGTTTGGAGTTGATCGATTCTGAAGCTCCTGCTGATGATGGAGACCCGGTAACTATTTATGCGGGAAAGCTTACAGATAACAATCATCTTGGAATGGATTACAGTAAAGAAAATAAGATGATTCTTCTTGCTGGTAATTCGGGTAACTGTATAAATGCAGTAAGCATAAGAAGTATCTACAACCCGCGTGTTATAAAAAGTTTAAGCTCCTCGACTAGCCCTGCTGTTAATGCGGGGGATTGTCGTGATGTTAAATTTATTGATTCAGGAAAAAAGTTCGTTTTACCAATTTATGATAAGACGGTTGAAGTTTGGTCTATGGGAGAGGACCCTTCAGAAACTTCTGATTGGGTAGAGCTTTCTAGTTATAGTTTTACAACAAAACAGCCGAAAAAATTTAGCCAATTTACTGAAAGTGGAAGCTCTTATGAGTTTTTGTTATCCTCTTATGGTGGATTGATTAAAATGAGCTTGTCAAAATCGGATTGGTCTTTAAGTGTAGAAAACACTGGCTCTGAGGCGATAGATACTGGATCCAGTAAACTGTATCAAGACGCATCTCTCATTGGAAATGACTTAATTGTAGCGACTCAGGCCGGTACGGGAAAAAACGTTGAGGTTTATGATAGTAGTTCTACAGCACTAGCTACATTTATACTAGACAATGCTTCGCGCTATATGTGGTCTTCGCAAGCTTCCGATGATTTGAATCTTGTTGCCTTGAGTGGAAATTGGCTTGCTCTTTTTACTTACGATTCATCACAAACAGGAAGTGCTAAGTTGGATTTAAAGTCAGAGACAGCGACAACGGCCATGCATAGGCATCTTCGCTTTTTAAACTATTCTTCGGTAAACTATTTATTGGCCAGTACTTCCTCTGGCAATGTTGTTGTTTACAATATTAATGATCCAACTAGTCCAAGCTTGGTGCGTGACTACGAAATTACTGCCTTTGATGGAGAAGCCTACGATTTGATAGTTGATAAAGAAAATGACTGGGTTTTTGTTGCTGGTACAAATGGTAAGTTTGCAATTCTTGATTTATATCAATTGTTAAATCCTTAAAAAGTTACCATCATTTGCTTAAAACGATCTTGTTTAGAATTTCTATGAGTTCCTCAGTGGCTTTCGCTTATTTCAGTCGAATAAGTTTTTCAAAATTCTAATTTCACCATAAGAGTTTGGTGTAAGTATATGATATATCTTTGTTTTTTAATTACTTGTTTAGGGAATTCAATACTTGTAAAAAAGCCTAAATAAAGATCTTCATTGAGGAAATAGGCTAGCTGTGTTAAAGAATCTAGTCATGACGCTAGAAAAGACTGACCTTTACCCAGATCTATTTTCGGCGGGAGATAAAATTTATTTTGATCATAATGCCACGGCACCTCTGTGTCGTAAGATTGTATCTTCTGCCCCCGAACTATTGGAAGCCTTTGGTAACCCAAGTTCCATTCATCAATTTGGTCGTAGACCTAAAAAAATCATTCGAGACGCTAGAAATCAGTTTGCTAAGTTTGTCGATTGCCATCCTTTAGAGCTAATTTTCACTTCTGGTGGTTCAGAGAGTAATTCATTGGTGCTCAAATCTGAGTTTTTACGAGCTAGAAAAGCTGGTGTTAAGAATCCTCATTTTGTGATTTCAAAAATTGAGCATCCAGCCTCTATCAAAAGCATTGAACAATTGAAAGAGCTTGGCCTAAGGGTTTCTTGGATCGAAGTTAATCGTCATGGACAAGTTGATTATTCGCAATATCAAGCTTTGTTTCAAGAGCCCGTTCACTTGGTAAGTTGTATGTTAGCCAATAATGAAACGGGTTGTATTCTACCTATTAAAGAAATGTGCCAATTCGCAAAAAGCCAAGGAGCGAAGTTTCACACTGATGCTGTACAAGCACTTGGTAAAATGGAGTTTAGTTTAAAAGATTTAGGTGTAGATTACGCAAGTTTTGCTGGGCATAAGTTTTATGCCATGAAAGGGGTGGGGGCTCTTTTTTCAAAACAGGGGAATGTAATCGAAAATTTAATTTCTGGTGGTGGTCAGGAACGTTCCAGACGTGGTGGCACTGAAAACACTCTAGGGATTGCTTCCATGGGTATAGTGGCAGAATTTTTCCCGCAGCAAAAAAACTATATAGAATATGTAAGAAAGCTTCGAGATTCATTAGAGGAAAAGTTAGTGTCTAGGATCTCAGGGCTTGAAATATTGGGTCGAGATTCGAATCGAGTTTGTAACACCAGCTCTGTTTTTATTCAGGGAGTGGATGGAGAGAGCTTGCTAATGAATCTAGATCTAGCCGGAATCGCCGTTAGTACAGGGGCTGCTTGTAGCTCTGGTAACCCTGAACCAAGTCCTGTTTTAATCGCTATGGGATTAAGCCATGCAGAAGCACAAAGTTCGATGCGTGTAAGTTTAGGCTGGGGATCCACTATGGCAGAAGTAGATCGTTTTATAGAAGAATTAGAAAAAGTTGTAATACGTTTAAGAGCCATAAAAGAAAATGGTGGTGAGTTATGAGTAAAGGCAGAGTTTTACTAGCAATGAGTGGTGGAGTGGATAGCTCCGCAGCTGCGGCGGTTTTAAAAGAACAAGGCTATGATGTAGTCGGTGTAACCATGCAGGTTTGGGATTACAATAAAAGCTGTGATCTTACAATGGAAGGCAATGGTAGTTGTTGTAGTAGCATTGATGTGGAAGATGCTAGATCGGTCGCTGATACTTTGGATATTCCATTTTATGTAATGAACTGTGAAGCTAAATTTAAAGCTAGCGTAATAGATCCATTCATACAAAATTACCTGGATGGAAAAACCCCTCTACCTTGTGTGGATTGTAATACATTTTTAAAGTTCGACCATCTACTGAAAAAGATGAATGAACTTGGTTGTGATTATTTAGCTACAGGTCACTACGCTAGAATTGATAAAGATCATTATGGAAATCCTGTGGTGGTTACTAGTGCAGATACATTTAAAGACCAAACCTACTTTTTGTTTACTCTTCCTCCTGAAATATTACCTAAGCTTTTATTTCCTGTAGGAGGAATGGAAAAACCAAAGGTAAGAGAATATGCAGAAAGAGCTGGTTTAAGTGTGGCTAGAAAAAAAGACTCTGTGGGGATTTGCTTCGTCGGCAAAGGCAAATACGCAGAGTTTATGGAAGAGCATGGGAATTTTGATCCAAAGACCAAGCGAGGTGTTTTTAAGCAATATCCTGATGGTAAAGTTTTAGGAAAACATAGAGGCATCCATCATTATACTTATGGGCAAAGACGTGGATTGGGCTTATCTCATCACGAGCCTTTGTTTGTAATCAAAACGGATGTTACAGACAATACGGTTTGGGTAGGCCCAGAGAAGTACTTATTTAGTCAACGTCTAGAAATGAATAATACCCATTGGCACACACAGCTAGAAGAGGGGGAAATTGTAGACGTTAAAATCAGGTACGCCCACTCAGGAGCAAAAGCTCGAGTTTATAAAAATGAAGATGGAACGGCGAAGATTGAGTTTTTAGAATCTCAACGAGCAATTACCCCGGGGCAAGCCGCTGTGGTTTATCGAGACAACTCTCTAGTGGGTGGTGGATGGATTCTGTAGTGGAAAATCAAGAAAATAGAAGCCCTAAAATTAGCATGAAAACCTATGGTTGTAAGGTGAACACTTATGACAGTGGGCTATTGCAGGAAAAACTTAAAAAAGCAGGAATTGAAAACACTTTAAACAAAGATGTTTATATTGTGAATACCTGTGCTGTAACCCGAGAGGCTACCATGGAAGCTCTTCGTCATATTCGAAAAATGAAGAAGAACAATCCAGAAAGCCTTGTGGTGGTAACTGGTTGTGCTGCACAAGTAGATTCGGATGATTTTGTAAATGAAAAGGCCGCTGATTTTATTATCGCAAATTCTCACAAGTTTTCTATGAATGAGCTATTGACGGAAAAGCTAGAAGGAAAATCAGAGGAGCGCCTTAAGCATTCAAACATTTTTGAAAAAGAGGATTTGGACGCTGAGGGTGGATTAGAAGAAGGCCGTAGTCGAGCATTTGTTAAAATTCAAGATGGTTGTAATTCCTTTTGTACTTACTGTGTGATTCCATTTGCAAGAGGGAAAAGTAGAAGTATCCCTATTCCAGGTGTGATTGATAAGGTGAATGAGCTTTCGGACAAAGGTTTTGCGGAAGGCATTTTAACTGGAATTCATATTGGTGATTATGCCTCAGTAAAGTCTGCAGATGATAATTTAAAGGTAGTTTCAGCGCGTGGAAGAACCAATCCAGATCGTTATTATTTTTTAGAAGATTTGATCGAGCAGGTTTTAGAATATACAGAAATGCCTAGGTTTCGATTGGGTAGCATTGAGCCGGGGGAACTTAGCGAACGTTTATTAAAAACTTACTCCAATCCAAGAATGTGTCCGCATTTTCATATGAGCATTCAATCTGCTTGTAGTAAAACATTAAAGGGCATGAAAAGAAAGTACGATGCTATACTAGTAGAAAAGTCATTAAAAGACATTGAGCGGCTCGTTCCTAATGCCTACGTTGGGATGGATGTGATTGTTGGATTTCCGGGAGAGTCTAAAGAAGATTTTGAAGAAACCTATCAGCGACTTGCTTCTTTGCCTTGGACCCGAATCCATGTGTTTCCTTATAGTGATCGCCCAGGCACCAAATCCGAAGATTACTCAGATAAGGTAGATGGCGCTGAAAAGAAAAGACGTGCTGGCTTACTGAGGGAGCTATCCTCAAAGAGACTTAAGGAGAGTGCCTTAAAGCAAATCGGTGATACTAAGGATTGTATTTTACTTTCAAAGTATAAGGACAAGAGCAAAGTTCAGGTTTTATCAAGAGACTATTGGCAAATGGAATTGATAAACCTTCCAGAGGGATTCGATATAGATCAGATCTCGCAAGGGGAGTTTAAAGTTAAGGTTATTTCGTTTGATGATTCTAATGCCTCTCGCATGGATGGGAAGCTTGTGGGCGAATTGATTGAGGCTTAAAGATGTCTTTGATTTTAGGACGTGACTACTACTTAGAGAATGGCTTTTGGGTTTTTACGGAGAAATTTCATATCGAAAAAGGCAGCTGTTGTGAGAACCAATGCAGGCATTGTCCTTATCAATCAAAGACAGAGTTGAAAACGGAAATAAAAGATAACTTGCAAAGCTATCTTAAAAAAGAATATTCTAATAAAGATGAGAGTAATTAGTCTAATCCCGTCCATCACTGAAACTTTATTAGAATGTAAAGTGGATGTAGTTGCAAGAACACGCTACTGCATTCATCCCAAGGATAGCGTTCAAAGCATTCCTATTATTGGTGGAACAAAAGCTGTGGATTGGTCAAAGGCACCTGAGGCCGAGCTTGTGATTTTGGATAAGGAAGAAAATTCCCAAAAAATGGCTGAGTCTTGCCCTTATCCGCTATATGTCATGCACATTACAAATCTAGAAAGCTTAAGGAAAACTTTGCTAGATTTATCTAAGCTTTTAAAAAATCAAAAAATTATGGACCTGGCCAATAAGCTTGAGACAGTTCTTAAAAAAGACTTGATGGATAAAAAAAAATTAAGAGATTTTCCAGGGATTATCCAAGCCAATGAAGAATTTTTTCAATCAAAGTCCTTAAGTTATTTGATTTGGAAAAAACCCTATATGGAAATTGGTGCCAATACCTTTATTGCTGATATGATAAAGGAGTTAGGCTACTCCTCCTTTTTTTCTTTTCAAGAAAGTAAATATCCAGAGATCGAATCTTTGGATGCTTCAAAAAATCATGGCTACATTTTAAGCTCAGAACCATATCCTTTTGCCAAGGACTATGTTGAGTACTCAAAGGCCTTTCCTTGTGCTCTTGTGGATGGAGAGTCTTTTTCTTGGTATGGTGTCCGGAGTATAGAGTTTTTATCTAAAAATAGGCTTTAGGGGCGGGTATAGATTGTGTTTTTTCATAGAGCCTGTATCATAAAATTTAAGTGACTCCTTTTAAATTCTAAGAATAATTTTTTCAACCGAGCAGGGATAAACTAGATGAATAATAAAAAAGTTTACCAACTTGCCTTCGCTAATTTTTTATGTGCATTAGGGGGCGGTGCCGTTCTTGGGCACGCTACTAAATTAGTTACTATAGGCGGAAAGCCAGTCGGTTCTATTTTTGCTTTTTTTATTGGTACAACCCTTGGTTTGATATTGATGGAAATGGCCGCAAAATATTTTAGCGAAAAGGCACCTTGTTGGTACTCCTTATTAACTTGCCTTTGTAGTCTTTTGATTTTATCTCTATTTTATTTTTCTTCTTCTGTGGAACTGGCTGGAGTTCTCGGTATTTGTGCTTTAATAGCTCTTTCGTTTCGCTTTTGTTTTTGGTTTCTTTCCAGGATTTATCGAAGTAATGTGGCTAGTTCTGCCCCACAACTTTTACCTCTCTTTGAGGGTAGTTATGTTGTGGGAAGTATTTTAGGGCTTTTTATTTTTGGTATTGTTTTTAAAAGGGATATAGGGATCCATGGGATTCTTGCTTTTGATATTGTATGCGCTTTGATTGCTTTTGGTATCGACTACCCGGTTCTAGAGCAAGAAAAGGCAGATGAGACTTCGGGTATTGGCTTGTTACAAAGTTTATCTGCCTTTGAAATTTTTCGGCCATTGGCAATGTTTTGTTTGATTAGTGTGGGTGTGCAGGTTTGTTTGTTTCATTTGTCAAAGTTTTGGAGCAATGGTTTGATCTTAATTGTTGGTTTTTATTCTGGCATGGCACTAGCCTCTGTGTTTGTTGCGAAGCTAAAAATTGAAAGTCCAGGCTTTTTCTCAGTATTGCAATGGAGGGGGAATTCTTATCAAATTAGTTTCTGGGTTTTTAGTTTAAGTTTAATTTTATTCGGTCTAAGTTTTTATTTTTCTAATGAGTATTTGGCTGCGAATTCTGTAGGAATGTTTTTTGTGAGTTTATTGTTTGCGTTTCTTTATGAGGTCTTTGCCCTTGGTTTGGTGCAAAACATATCAACACGATCAAGAGAACTAGGTTTTGTTAATCCAGTGGCCCGGTCCTATGCGATCATGGCGTTTAGTTCGGCCATTGCGATTGCCAGTTATATTGCCCTAGATCTAGAGCTTTCTTCGGTGTTTGTTGTAAGCATAACTATGCTTTGCCTTAGTTTGTTAATAAATTTATTTGAAAAGAAGAGATATTTTTTCAAATAGCTCAGTGATTTAATCTTCTTTTTTGTCACGAATGTATTCTATATGAACATCATCACCGCTGCGAACTCGAAAGACAAAACTCAAGTACTTAATATGCCTGCTATCGTCTCGTATTGCAGAAATTCCCATGTCTACATCTTCGTAAGATCTGTTTTTCTTCAAAAGAGCTGTTGGTTCTGTGGGGGCTTTGCCAAGGTTTTTAGCGGTATGTACCGCTTGATTGTAACGTTTTATTGCGAACTCAGGAAACAAAAAGATGATTGGTTTTGTAAGGATGTCTTCTGTTTTGTAGCCCAGGACTGCTTCTACCCTTTGGTTGGAATTTAATATTTTTCCTTCTCGGTCAGTCATGATCATCATATATGGACTGCTTTCAAAGGCTTGAAAGAAAATGTCTTTGGTGTCTGTACCTTTCCAATTTTTTTCAGCATAGTCGACGGTTTCTTGCATTTTTTCTTCTGCCTCGATGTTTTTAGGATTTAATCCCACGATAGCTCGCAAAATATTCAGAGGCGATAATACTCCCAGTGCCTTTTTTGAGCCGGATACAACGATGAGTCGATTGCTGTTAGTATTAAGCATCATAGGAAGTATTCCATTTAAGGGTGCTGAGGCTTCAATGAATTTCGGTTCAATGTAAAGGTTAGAGAAGTGTTTTACCGTGACACTCACTGGGTCGGTGTTTTTATCTCCTAGAGCTTTTACCAGTCGAAGCTCATCCATAAGTCCTACCACTTCCTCAGAATCATTAACGATGGGGATAAACTTATGGTTTGTGGCTAAAAATATTTGTAACAAATCATCAAGACTAGCGCTTTCCTTGCAGGTAATTGGCTTAGGTGACATTAAATTTCTAACGTGTTTCATTTATTTCCTTTTAAAGATGAATCCAAAATCTCTTTTTTTTGCTTGGGCAAATTTCACAAGGCTCGCGAATGCTCTCGAATACGCCGCCATTTTTCAGAATTACTTTTTCAGAGGATAAGTTTTCTTCATCACAGGTTAGTAATACCTTGGGTAAAAGAAGCTTTTCCTTGCTGTAGTGAAGGGCAGCCTTTAAAAGTTTCGATGCCACTCCCATGTTGCGAAATTTTGGGTCAACCACATAGCCAATATGACCGCCGACTTGCGCTAAAAAATCATTTAATTCATGTCGAATACTCACTCGTCCAATCATTTTATTGGAGCCGTTAAAGGCAAAGAGGTTTGTGGAGGGGACATGTTCTTTGGGAATTTGAATTCCAGATTTGGCCATTTCCAGGATTTCCAAATACTTTTCATAGTCTGAATTGGCGAGATCAGTAAAGTAAAAGGCCGTTATGAAGTTTGGCTCCCAAATTTCTTTTGTAGCCTCTAAGAAACTACTTTTATCTTTGTAATCTAACTCTTTAATGACTAAATCCATAGCTAAATATTAAGGGGAATTTGTTTAAATCTCACGGACTTATTGGGTATATCTCTCTGGGTGGCTTTGTGCGTTAGGTGCTTCTTGTTTTCTAGGCAAGTATTTAGTTTTTTCCCACATAAATCTCTTAAATACATACTAAAGTTCATTAAGCTTTGATAATCTTGAGACAATTATTTTCCTACAGGAGTTAGAGGCTTGGCGTATAAAATTTTTCGCTTCTTGGGTTCTTTGAAAATGGCGGTTATCGTAATATTAGCAATGGCCGTTTTATCTGCTATTGGTACTTTCTTAGAGTCTCGCTACAACACAGAATTTGCACAGGTTTTAATTTACAAATCCTCATGGATGTATGTGACCATGGCCTTTTTTTTGGTCAGCGTAGTTTTTTCCGCCGTGGAAAGGCTTCCTTGGAAACGTAGGCACATTCCATTTTTAGTTGCTCACATTGGTTTAATTATGCTGGTCTTTGGAGCTTATGTTACTCAGCAAGTGGGCTTGGATGGCACTCTAACTATTCCACTAAATGGTAAAGCTAGCCTAGTGAGTATAACGCCTAAAGATTTAAGTTTATACGCTAGTATGGATGGGGATAATTTTAGATCTCTTTATGAAAGAGAAGTTGAATTCATCTCAAATCCGCCTAGTGATCAGAATATATCTATTCCCACGGATGAAGGTCGCATTGAAATTGTAGATTATTTTCCTTTTGCTGTGCCGGAAAGAAAAATCATTGAGACGGATAAAGATTGGGATCGCCCAGGGATTCGATTTTTACTGAAAAACCCTAATGTTAATTTTAGTGATTGGTTGGTTTTAGACCGTCCCATCGTTCGCCAAGATTTGGGGCCTGTGTTGTTGGTATTTTCTCAGGAGCTGGATAAAAAATATTTTCCAAAGAAAAACACCATTTTCTTTTATATGGAAAATGGCAAAGTTAAGGTGAAAGTTTTCAAATCTTTAAATGATCGCGCTGTGATAACGGCTGAGCTTAGTTTAGGTAAGGCTGTAGAAATGCCTTGGATGGGGATGAAGTTAAGTTTATTAAACTTTTACCCACACGCTCGTCGAATTGTTGAGTATCAAAAACGGGAATACCCAAGTGGAATAACCACTTCTGCTTTGAAAGTGAAATACCGTGATGAATTTCATTATCTGGGCTTAAATTCTATTTTAAAGTTCTTTAACCAGACAACCGCTTATATCTTGAGTTGGGGGAATCGTCAGATTGAACTTGGCTTTCCTGTGCAATTGAAGAAATTTGAAATGGATAAATATATGGGAACCAATCGTGCGGCTAGTTATGCTAGTACAGTAGTGGTTCCTGAATTGGGTGAAGTTAAGATTTCTATGAATGAACCTTTGAAGTTCAGAGGCTACACCTTTTATCAAGCTAGTTTTCAGCAAGATGAAAATGGCACACCAAATGCTACAATTTTATCAGTAAACAAGGATCCAGGAAGAATCTGGAAATACCTTGGTTCATTGTTGATTTGTGTTGGTTCCGTGATGCTGTTTTATATGCGTAAGTATTACGCCCAGAAGAAACCTAAGAAAGAGGAGACTGCCAATGACTAAGCTATTTTTCGTACTGCTTAGCGTTTTCCTATTAAATTTTAATAGCCATGCTCAAGCGGATGAGTTTTCTGCCTTGGGTAAATTGGCGGTACAAGATGGTGGAAGGATCAAGCCTTTTGATACTTTTGCAAAAGAGAGTTTGCAGCTAATCCATGGTAAATCAAAACTGAATGGTCGGGAGGCTGTAGAGGTTGTTTTTACCTGGATGCTTCTACCGGATGTTTGGTCAAAAATGGAGTTTTTGAAAATAGATTATCGAAAACTAAAAGAGGATCTAGATCTTGAGCCAACGAAAAAATATTTTAGTATGGCTGAAATTATGTCTCATCCTAAGTTGCCTGCAATCATTCAAACTATGAATAATAAGGCTGAAGCCAAAGAAAGATTAAATTCTTACGATCAAGCCATTCAAATATTAAACAACCAGCTCTCGCTTTACCAGGCAATCTCTAATAACCTACATCCGGGTTGGATTCCAAGTGAGGAAGCTGAAAATAACAAGTGGAAGCATTTAGGGCAATTTACAGAAGAGCAATCAGCGGATTTTGGCCAAGTGACCAGAGCTTTTGTTGCGATCATTAAAGCGAAACAAAATAACTTAAAAGAAATTCCAACCAAGGCTCTAGACTTGGCAGTGGATTCCTTTTTTAATAAATACCAAAATGTAGAAGCCTCGTCTCAATTAGGAATTGAAATTCATTATAATAAATTGCATCCCTTTCAGTGGGCATGGATTTTATACCTTCTTGCTACCATCTTTTTCTTTCTCTCTAGCTTACTTTCAAAAGAGTCTTTGTATAAAACGGGCCTTGTTTTAATATTGGCAGCCTTCGCGATGCACATCTACGGTTTCAGTTTAAGAGTATTGTTAACGGGTAGACCCCCTGTTTCAAATATGTATGAAACTGTAGTTTGGGTGCCATTTGGGACGGTTTTATTTGCCTTATTTTTTGAGTGGAAGAAGCGTTCACAGTTTATGTTACTAGGGGCAAGTTTAACTGGAGCTTTTTGTATGCTCCTTGCGGATTTTGCGCCAAATGTTTTAGACCCAAGTCTACAACCTTTAGAGCCAGTTCTTCGTTCTAACCTTTGGTTAACCGTGCATGTATTGACCATTACCATTTCCTATGGGGCTTTTTTCTTGGCCTTTACTCTTGGGGATTTGGCTTTGTTTTACATCATTAAAGGTGAGAAAAAGTTTAAGGATAAAATTAAGGACCTTAGTGGTGCCATTTACCGAGCTGAAAAAGTGGGTGTGGTATTGTTGGCAGCTGGAACAATTTTAGGCGGTGTATGGGCGGATTATTCCTGGGGAAGATTCTGGGGATGGGATCCAAAAGAAACTTGGGCTTTGATTGCTTTACTAGGATATCTTGCACTTCTTCATGCAAAACAAGGTGGCCACATAAAACAAGTGGGAATGATCGCAGGTTCTGTGGTGTCCTTTTCCTTAGTAATCATGGCTTGGTATGGAGTGAATTACGTTCTTGGTGCCGGACTTCATTCCTATGGTTTTGGTGCCGGTGGATTAGAGTATGTAGCTGGCTTCGTAGGGATACACATTATTTTTGTGATCTTCGTTTTATTTGGTAGAAAGAAAGAGAGCTAAGAATATTATGAAGTCTTTTGAAGTAAATTTTGATGGAATTGTTGGGCCTACTCACAACTATGCAGGCTTATCCTATGGTAACGTAGCCTCATTGAATAATGCAAGTTCTGTGGCAAACCCAAAAGAGGCTATTTTACAGGGCTTAGAGAAAATGAAAGCTCTGTCGGAGATGGGAGTAAAGCAGGGCTTTCTTCCTCCTCATGAAAGACCATACATTCCAGCTTTAAAAGCAGCTGGTTTTAGCGGTACTGATTCGGAAATTTTGGCAAAGGCCTATGATAAGGCTCCAGGTATTTTAAATGCCTTTAGCAGTGCCTCTCCAATGTGGACCGCCAACGCGGCAACCGTTTCACCAAGTGCTGATTCAAAAGATAAAAAGGTGCATTTTACTCCTGCAAATTTAATTAATAAACTTCATAGATCCATAGAGTCAGAGTGTACCGGTAAAGCATTAAAAGGGATTTTTTCCAACGATCAATATTTTAGCCATCACTCTGCCTTGCCTTACCACGATGATTTTGGTGATGAAGGTGCTGCTAACCACACTCGTTTGTGTAATGAATATGATGAACAAGGTTTGCAAATTTTTGTCTATGGAAAACAAGGTGCAGGGCGTGGGATTGAGCCGAAAAAATTTCCAGCAAGACAAACTTTATTGGCGTGTGAAGCGGTGGCAAGAGCGCATAGGCTTCGCGATGAACATGTAGTTTATTTACAACAAAATCCTCATGTGATTGATGAGGGAGTTTTTCATAACGACGTTATTTCCGTAGGTAATAGAGATGTTTTCTTTTACCACGAAATGTCTTTTCTAAATGCTGAAGATGATATTCAAAAAATCAAGGCAGCCTACCTGGGGGAACTAAAACTTATCAAAGTTCCTTTAAGTGATGTTAGCGTTCAGGATGCCGTTAAGTCCTATTTATTTAATTCCCAATTGGTTTGGAGCGAAGGAAAGACCATTTTAATTGCACCCACGGATTGTGAAGAGAACGCAAGTGTTAAGAAGTACATCGATAAAATGCTTTCTGAAAATGTAGGTATTGATGAAGTAAAATATTTTAAGTTAAAGCAGTCTATGCAGAACGGGGGAGGACCTGCTTGCTTGAGATTACGAGTGGCGTTGAACGAAAGTGAATTTTCAGCCATAAATCAAAAGGCCGTTTTCACTGCTGATTCTTATGAAAAACTAAAAGTTTGGGCTAACAAGCATTACAGAGATCGCTTGCAAGGAGACGACCTAAAGGATCCTAGTCTCCTCAATGAGTGCCGAAGTGCTCTTGATGAGTTGACTCAAATAATGGGTTTAGGTTCGATCTATTATTTTCAGCGCTAGATTGGTAAAGTTAAGTTTTCATTTCGTAGTAGTATTGGTTCCGGGCTATCTGTCTAAAGGTACTACTATATTTGGATAGGGTAGCTTATTATTCTAGAGTCTAGTGTCTATCATTGTTTTGTTAAGTATTCTTAGGATTGTCTAAAGTTTTGATAGACTTATATATAATATACATTCGAGATATTACTTTTCTCATGTGTTTAGTGCATTATGATAAAATTCGAATATGAAGATAGGCTCTTTTTTTCTTTGCGTTTTTATGTTTTCTAAGTTTGTCTTAGCTCAAGAAAACGCTCTTAAACCGAGAATATGGTACGATCCAAGTACTCGCTTTGCACAAAATTTGGTTAGAGAAATTTTGGTAGAGAAAGAGGCGAAACAGGCGGATCTATTTGACGTGGCTTTGCTCCATGAAGATGTTGGCTCTCGGTTTGGCGATCCTGTTAAAATAGAAAATCTCCGGGCGGGAGACAGTGTTATACTTAGCCAGTATTCAGAGCGTTTCTCCTGGCTTCTTGCCAAATGGGGAGAGTTCCTTCTTTATCCTGAAATCAATATTTACATAAATGTTGAAATCATGAGCTTAAAAAATATCGGCTATGGAAACAATTTTACAGAAATGCAAATTTTGAGGGGGCTGCTGGCAAGTGGAGTCTTTCCTCATTTAAAAGTAATTGTTCATAATCGAGAAATGGCAGATTTTTTTCAAAAATATGTTCCTAGAAAACAAGTTTTGCAACTGCCGCATCCTGTAGAACTACTTGTTAAAAGCGAAGGAATCGAAAGAGCTCCCAATGATTCACGGACCTATCGTTTGCTGTATTTAGGAACACCAGATGATTTTTATCCTGGAAGTGAATTTGATCGCTTTTTACAGCAATTGGCTAAAACTGGCCAACACATAGATTTAGTGTACGCTCCTCATCCAAATTTCTCTAATTCCAATGAAGCGCTACAGCTTCAATCCTTAGAGTTTTACTCTATAGGGGAAAGAGGAGATTCTAGGATTAAAGTTCAATTTGTGAACTCTATTGCTGAGACTGAGTTTAATAAACAAGTGGATAGAATAGTTCGAAAACAGTATGAAAATAAACCTATTGGAATTAATGACTATATGGAAAAGGACGAATCAAGAAAAGAAATAAGTAAATCTCTGATAAAAAACTATGAACTTAGCTCTTCCTATTTCACAAAGGTTGACTCTATTATTAGCAATGGCTCTACTCTTGGACATATAGCGAAAAAGCTTGGTCTTAGAGTATTTGAAGACGGAGTTGATTTTATTTTAAAAGCTGATTTTAAAAGTCGAGCCTTTGATGAACAAAAGCTTTCCAATCAATTAGAGATCGCTAGAAGGCAAATGAATGAGTTTTACAAGGAAGCCTCCGATTTCTATTTTGATCATTTTACTGAAGTTTACTTAGAGCGAACTAATCCTTATGAGGATAGTCATAGAGCACACTATTTCCCTTTTGCAAGAAAGCTAGTCTCTAAAGGCCTTAATGTCATAGGTATATCGGGTAACTTTATATTCACTTGTATAAAGAGTGCTAGAAAAGAATAAATAAGTCGAAAACTACAACTTATCCGAGGCCTCAAATCCTTTGGTCAAAGAGCTTCTGCAAAAATTGGCAGGCCCTTCAAAGATTGGATAATTCCTAGCGAGATCTTCCATATTGAGAACGATGGCTTCTGTAAAAAGACTTCCACCTAATAGTATTCTGGAAAAACTTCTGGTTCCCAAGAGTGGTGTGCTCATGGATTTAAAGTTACTGAAGGCGATGTATTGAAAATTATAAAATATGGACATGAAGAAATCGAATCCAAAGCGAAGTCTTAGCATGGAGTCTCTTACGTATTTTGAAGTGTAGGGATGAGCATGGTACTTCTCTGGGAGATCTCGAATCAACCATCCCTTGGACTTTTCAAAGGCATTTTCGAACATCATTTTAAGCCCCATGATAGGGTTTAAAAATGCCACAATATAACCTGTAATGTATAGGTCCACATCAAAGCGTCCCATCCAGTAGTATTGGTTTAAATTGTATAGAAAGAAAGAAGCTCCGATATTTGCCCAAACAATCTTAACATTGTAGGCCATGTTTTGGCTCCAACTATTATCGCTGGCCCCCAGATTGTGATAAACATTTCCCCAAAAGCCTTTTTCGGCTAAGGCTCCAGTGGGAATGCTTTCAAAGCCTCCTAAGCGTTCAACTCTTGCGTACTGCTGTATTTTGTACCAAGCTTGATTTAAGAAGCTCATAACCATTCCATACATTAAGCCATTTAAAAACTGGTATCTAGATAGGTAGTTCCAAGACTGATCTGAAAACTGTGTATCATGAATTGGCGCTAGCATTGGGTCGGTAATTGCGGCGGTAGCTGCAAAAACGAAAAGAATTTCGATGGGTTTACTTACAATGAAATTCATTAAGGCAGAACGGGTGGCTCGGGCCATGGCCAAAGTGTTTTTCATTCCTTGCTTTACTTCTACATACCTTTTTGATTGAACAGAGCTTCTTTCGTCGAGACTTCTTGCGGATTTATATTTGTTATCCATGGCTAGGTTTACCAAAGACAGATATCCACTATAAGCTCGGTTTTTGGCCAATTGATAAATTCTTTCATCAATGCCGCTATTTTCTTTTTTGTTTACCGCATGATCATAGTTTCTCTGAAAAAAATCTTTTGTTGAGGAGTAAATTTCCTCATTTTTAATTACAGAGTGATAGAGCCTAAGGGATAGTTCTCTTTCCATGGCGTAGTGACGATACCAGTAAAAAATGAGTCGAGATTTTAAGTTGAGACTAAAGATGGCCGGATCTAATGCATCTGTAATATTGTTTGAGCTAAAAATTTTAAACTCATCCGTGTTTTTACTGTAACGTAGACTGGCTTTAATGCTTTCAGCAACTACAGATTGTTCTAAGTTAATCTCTAAAGAAATTATCTCTTCTTCTAGTTGTCTACGGGCCTGTTTTTTTATGCTTTCTTTCGGAGGCGCAAGAAATCGAAGGTAAGAGATTTCACTGGCCCAATACAGGGCCTTATGAATGGGCCTAACGCCTATGATACCAGCTCTAAGTCCGCCATTTAGGTGGCTTGGTAGGTGAGCTCCTTTAAGGTAGGTGCCATTATCCGCTTTTGTTTGTGAACGCTCAAGGATCGTTGATAGATATCTAGGGTACATGACTAAATAGGCCCAAGTTCTAGGGCGAAACGCCAAATTTGCATTTAGAAAAATATTATTCTTTAGCCATATGAAAAAGTTCTGTGTTTTTGTAAATGAAGAAAAACTAAATAAGAAGTGCATCAAAGCCCCGTGAAAAGTCCTTATTTGCTGAACACCTAGGTCTTTTTTAAAGCCTAAGCCCGACTTTAATTTTTCCACCATATTGAAGAAGCTTAGATTACTCGCAAAATCTTTTGCTCTAGCTTGTTCTATTAATTCTAAAATTTCATGATCTTCTTCTAAGGTAAAATTGGTATGTGCACGATTGTAGGCCTTTTCCTCTGCCTCTGCCTGGAGTTTTATGTCTTTACGGCGGTCTAAGTTTTCGTTAACGATAAAGCGCTTTAATGCATTGGCTGTGCTTTCAAGGCCATCTCGAAACTTCCAGTAAAGTTTTGTTTTTTGTAGGAGTAAATATTCAGAAGCACTTCTTTGAGAGTTTCTCTCATGATTCACATTTACTAAAAAATTCTTAAGATATACTTGCTTTGTTTCTAAGCCGATTTTTACATCCAAAAATAGTTTATTGCCTAAAAGGCGGATGTAGTCAGGTCCTGTGAGATTGGAATACCTCATTGAGAAGTATAGTTCTTTAAAGAATCTATATCGAGCTTCGTCTTCTTTTTCTTTGGTCTTGTTGGTAAATTTATTCCTTAATTTGTCAATGTCTTTCAGAAGAATCACGGAATTTACAGTGAGGTGAGCGACACCTATAATATAAAAGCCAAGTTCTATCAAAGAAGCAAAGCCAGCAGCTGTTTTTGATAAGCGTCCATCCGCAACGTAAGTTTCATACAACACATTTGGGTTAAAGCCACGCAAGGTCTTTGAAGTGGCTTCTCCGGCTAGATATAATAGGTCTGTGGTTTTATTGTAAATTGCATCGAGACTATCACTGGCCAAGCGTAGACTCTCAAGAGTAAAGCTTGCGGTTGATTCTGGATAAAGTAGGGCAGCAGCAGCGGCAACACTTATAGCACTCCCGTAACGAAATCTTTTAAAGCTAGCCATTTGATAAAAAGCTTCCATAAAACCTTGGTGATTTCTATCTTTGATTGCAATTGCACTTTCAATAATTGCTTCTTTAAATATATGACTTCCGTTAGGTCTAGGAACACTAAGAAATAGTTTGAGACGCTTAAATCGATAGCTGAGTCGTCGCATTTCTTTTGCATTTTCTTGTTGTGCCATTTGTTTGTTAGTGAATTCTTCTCCGTAGAGCTTCATTGCCTGAAGACTGCTAGCGATTTTCATTTCAATGGAGTCATCTTTAATTCGATCCATTAAGTCTTGGCTTTTAATCTGGGATTTTAGATCTTTGGTGATTTCAGAGACCAGGTTTTTTCGTTCACTAGAAGGGATGGTTTTGCTTTGTTCACTTTGGATTCGGTTAATATTTGTCTGAAAGCTTTCTGAAAACTCTTCGATAATATAAGAATGTTGACCAATGCGTTCTCTATCTAAGAAATTAATAGATGTAGAAAAAGCCATTTGGTTTAAAGTGGAAATTTCTTTGAGTTGGTCTAAGTGAAAGCTTTTGTTTCCTAACCTAATTCCATAATCTTCTAGGCTCAAATTTCGCCTTAGATTTCCACCGGGAAACTTAAAAAGAGCGAGGTCAACTTTGCCGGCTCTCTGGAAGTTTAAATCGATGAAGTGAATTTCACCTGTTTTTTCTCTTAAAAATAAAAAGCCTTCGAACAAAAGGATTTCAGAAATGGGAATAAAAAAGTCATGTACTTTTAAATTATTTATTTTGAATTGGAAGCTCTGGGCTTGTTCTTCATTAAATTGATAATGAAAGCTTCGACCGTCCAGGCGCTCTGATACTTTTGTAGCTTCAATTTCTAAGATCAGGTCTTTAAAAGACACTTCTTTTTGAATGCTATAGGTTTTTTGTCTTAAAAGTGAGTATGGATCTAGCGGGTGTTTGCCTCGAGTTAAAATGGCCGATCGAAGACTTTGTAATTCATTTTCCGCGCTTGTTGTTGGCGCTTCATTTTCGGCGGCAACGGCTTTTGGATTTGAATGTATGAGCCCACCAAATACCAACTGAAAAATTAGTAAGTAGTTGATTAGCCCTAGGCTAAGTTTTCCCAATACGTCCTCGATTTTCTTAGAGGCGTAGAATAACTTATTTGACGAGCTAAAGTCTCAAAATTATTATTGAATTAGAAAATTTTCCTGGTTTGATTAGTTTCTTTTAGATGTTTACCCCTTTCTCAGCTTTGTGTAAGTGCCTAAAAATAGGTTGGATTATATTTAGAGTTGGAAAGCTTCTGGAGTTTTTAGTTTTATTGTAAAGTTTAGGGTTTAAGAAGCCCGGATTCATTGCAATGTTTTTCTCGAAGGACGCGTACCTCCATGTAATCGCCGGTTTCGACCGCTGGTCAACTTTGCTAATATACTAAGCTCGAGCTTCTTTGTTGGCCTAGGAATTTTTAGGAAGTATTTTTTGCGGATCGATCGCTTTTTGCAAACCGGAGGTCCTTCGAGAAAAACATTTCAATGAATCCTCTTGCTAATATCGAGAGAAATTTTGACACTTATTTGAGAAAGAATCAGATGTTTCATTTTTAATGGAAATCTTAGCTGGATACAATTGGCTTAGGGCAAGCTCGTTCGTAATTAGTAGTTTTCTAAGCTTTTTGTTGATTTAAGATTGTATAAACTAGTTCACTCAGTTACGGAAAACCCGGGTAAGCTACATAATTTCAATCTTTTTCAATTATAATCGGTTTTTTTAGTGAATTTCAAATTGATTCAATGATTTTAAAATTGTAGCTATCACTCATTCGCAATTAAAGGGGGCAATTCCTAAAACACTCATTACTGAGTCATAGTTTTTGAATCATATGAAGACTGAAAAAACATAATTGGTGTTATTTTGTTTGGAGTTTGTTTGGAAAACCAATTTACTATGAGAAAAATTTTAAATTGAAACTCAGTGGTTGAATTTAGTAATAAGCTCTTGTTGGCCTCGGTTCGATCTAGATAGTTAATCAGGTAAAACTTATAAAAGCGAATATTATTTTATCGCTTTCATATTGGAAAAGATTTTCGAGCCTTAGGGACAAGACCCTTTTTGTTTAAGTGGCTAGTATTGCGAGGAAAATTAGATTTTCATGATTTTAATTTTGGTGTTTAGCTTTTGGTTTTTGAAAAAGCGTTTAAAAAGAAGCTCTCAAATGGGGCTTTGAGAGCTAAGTAATTACTACCAAGTTCATAAGCTAATTTTATGACAAATAAAATAAGAGCTAAGTTTAAGTATTTTAGAGCTTTTTGCCATTAGAAAAACTCATATAAAAAATACCAAATTGAAAATTGTAACTGGTACAAACTAAATCTTTCTATTATTACTAACTCCTTAATAACTTTGATTGGGTGAGTGTTGTATGGGGATTTTAAAACATCTTTTATCGCAAATTTTAATTTTTCAATTTTTACTTCTACCAATTCCTAGAAGTGCTTTCGCTGCGGATAATTCTAGTGGTTCTAATTCTGCTGGATATGACTCTAGCGGAGCTAATCTTGGAGGATTCAATTTTTCTGATCCAGCGGCGATGAAAGAGGCTTTGTCAGACGGTAAGCTTCAAGAGCTTTCGCCTGAGATCTATCAACACATTCAAGATCAAAAACAAATGATTGAAAAGTTTGAAAGTGGTGAGCTTTCGCAAGTGGAAATTCGTAAGTTTGACTATACGAATGTTACTCAACAGAGCCTTGAGTATTATAATTTCAATAAAGACATTTGGGTGGATATTGATTTCCATAAAGATAAAACTCGACTTAGAAAAATTGCTTACACTCGTTTAGATTATGAAATCACCGATGGTGTTTTGAGTGTAGTTGCTTACCAAGGAAACCAAAAGGTTGCCAGGCAAATGTTCTATGGTCTGGATGTAGTAAGTGTTGTTCGTGATGCAGAGTTTTTGATGATGATTTCTAGAGATGGAAGTATGCATGCTGTATTCATGCCTCTCGCCGCCTCACATATGTTCCGATCTCCAGTTTTTGTGACTAAGAATATCATTAATCTTCCAAAGGAAGTAAATTCTAATGCTTTAAAAGCAAGTTTCTTGCACCGTGGATTACGTCCCATTGATTTTACAAATCGTCTGATATCGGAATCTTCTGAAAGTGCCATCTTTAAAACAGACCATGCCGGTAGGCCGCTCGTAGATTTTGGCGATTTGGCGGTTGAAAACTCGGAGACCGGTGAATTAGTCGGTGTGTTCTCTAGAAAAGTAATGTATTCCCGCGTTTTGAATATGGTAGAATCATTGATGCGTCAGTTGCTTGTTACTGCACCTGAAGTTCTCCCAGCGGATGTCTTGAAAGCAGCAGCTGACTCCTTTTTAAAAGCTAAGGATATAGATCTTTCTAGTGAAAAAACTGAAAGAGAGCAGGCGGAAGTCGCGCAAAGAATCATGAGTCAGAAGTTGGACAAAGGATTAATCGCCGCGGTGATGAAGGTTGCTGGTGAGATTGAGGGCTTAGAGTCTAGAGATGTAGATCGTGCAACTTATGAAGAGTGGGTTGGCAAATGGGTTACTTATGATGAAAGAGCCAAAGAGCTTGCTAAAGAATATGAAGATCGCAAAGGTGAAAAGTTATACACAAAGTTAAAAAAATCTGCAGGTTCAATTGTTAATAAACTTGCTGGTGAAGTGACTGCTCCTAAGGTATTTGTTGATTCTGAGCTAGATTACCAAAATTTATTAAAACAGATCTCAGAAAAAGATTATGGTCCACGTTCAGGTGGAGCCAGTATTCTTTGGCAAGATATCGAGAAGGAAAATAGTTTGTCTGAAGAATTGCAGGTTCGAAGTAATTTACTGCAAAGAACAGCGAGTATTTTGAAAAAACCAATGGTCGCTATCACATTGGTTGGAATTTTAAGTGGATATCATGTATTGAGCCACTATTCAGAATTACAATTTAAAGCCACGGCCTGGTTGACCAATGAGGCAATGCCAAAGGTTTTAACAGATTTTGATTATGTTGGACCAAATGGCGAAAAAGCAAATTACGCTAAGATTCTTGGCTTGTCAGTGATTTCTCTTACTCTTCTGATTCCAATCGCTATGTTGGTTTCTTGGGTTTCCGTTCCAAGCATGAGGTTAGTGGCTAAGGCATTAAAGAAAGTAGATCCAGAACGTTCTGCTAAATTAGAGCACGCCGCTGAAGACTGGAAAAATCTTAATGTGTGGCAAAGAATTGTAACCATGGGTTTTCGAATCTTTGCAGTGATTTGCTTGCCATTTTTCCATTACTTAGCTCTGTATACCAATCAGAGGAATTTAATCCCTACAATGAAAATGGGATTGAATCCTTTTAAAGTAGTGAAAAATGATAAGGGAGAAAGACACTTCTTAGGGCTTAACCTTCCGATTCAAACGAAAAAAAGTATTTTGGATATGCCGGAGTCTGTTTCTAAATTTTTCAAACAATTCCAAGAGGGAAAGCTTTCTAAGGAAGATTTTGCGAGTCTCGGAAAAGACGCCTTAGATACACTTACTCCAAGTCTTGGCAAGTACGGAAGTTTTTCTGAGGCAAAGCAAGATTACAAAGATCGTTTAGGTTATAAAGGAGGTAAAGCTTGGTACTCTGCAGAAGCTTTAAAGCATCGTTTGGGAGCGCCATTTTCTGCTGAAGGAAACTCTTTCATATTTGATGCACTCCTTTCGCATGATAGTAGGACCGCTCAAATTGCTGAAATGCAAAGAGATGCTTTGGGTAAAGAAGTTGGTGCTCGTGAGAGAGCATCAAGCATTGCTTGGATACTTGCGACAAAAATTGTGGCCAGTGAAAGCAACATTGATCTAGCAACCCTTATGACGGTCACATCTGAAGGTATTGATCCATCTGAAACTGAAAAGATTTTCTCTGATCCTAACTTAAAGAGAGCTTGGCAAAAACACGTCTATGAAATTCAGGAGCTTTTGGTTAACTTTGACGTAATTTATGATGAGAAAAAAGCGCAGGATATCGATTTAAAAGAAGTGATTCGAATTTATGAGTCTGTTTTAGAGGTGTCAGAAGAAATTAATAGCCGCTCGACCTATCAGAATGTCGTTAAAAATATGAAGATGAATTCTATCATTGGAACGAGAAAAGCCATTTCTGGTCTCGCTACTTTTGCTGTGGCCGATAATGAGTTTCTAAAAAGAAATTTTGCCAATAAGGTTGTTTCTGGTTTGGTGTCAAAAGAGTTCACAACAGATCATATGGGTGTTGTAGGTATTCCAGCTGTGCTAGGTGAAAGAGCCGATATTAATAAGCAAGGCGAGCTAAGTGCAATTAATAATCCTTGGTACTTATGGACTCACCCAGAGCACATTCAAGATGTATTGAACAATATGTCTCTTCATTTTTTCCAAGCAGGTTCGCAAACCGCTTTGGCTATTCAAGGAGAGCCAAAGGTAAATGAAACGAAGTATGGTCCTATGGAATTGATTCGATACGCTAGTATGGATCGTGCAGAGCCATTTTTTGAATCGAGCTATTTGTGGTTTAAGTCCATAGCTGAAAGCCGTGATGCTGGTGAGATTTTCTTTAAGAAAATGTTGTCAAAACGTCTCGTTACAGCTCAAGGATCAATGCTTCTGAGTGTAATCTTCCGTGTGTTGGTTGCAAAGCAAAGCCTGGGTATGGCGCTTTCTGGTTGGTATTATTTTTGGATCGCTGGACCGTTACTGTACGCCTGGCCATGGACTTTAATTCTTCTTGGAATGCAAGGAGAGGAAGATCGTATTAGCGAGAATATTTCTAGATTCAATAAGGAAAAAATGAAACTTGTGAATGCTAGAAGATTAAGCTCAGACGCTGAACTCCGAAATAAGATTCGAGGATTTCTTGATTTTTATAAAGGGGAAACCGAGTTTTTATATCGCGGTTTTGTTCATACTTTGTTAACTCATCGAGGGATTTATAATCACTCTTTGCAGAGAATTAAGACTCAAAAAGAATTTAATAAGTACCTTTCTATGAGTGGATTTACCAAAGGGGATATCTCTAGCTATGAGAGGGATCTTGAGGAAATTATTGAAAAAGCAGATCGTAGTCAGTTAAATGAGTTAGTAGAGAGATCTTTAGAGTATTCTGTGAAACATCCTGCTGTTTATACGAATGTACATGCCGCGATTGGCTGGCTAACTGTTGTAGGGCTAGGTGCGGTCTTAACCACGGTTTTGGCCATTAGTGTTGGGGTTGACTCCTTTAATCCTGAAACTCTCCATTGGAGCAATCTGCTTTGGTGGACTGGGGTTCACACAAGCTTTACCTTCGCAGTTAGAGCTGCGTTGAGAAATCGTTCATTGATCGATATTAGTAAAAGTTTTTATCGTTCGGTGAAGTATTCCTTGAGGTATTTAAATTCTTTCCCTGGGAAGCAAGATCGTGCAACAAGATACTATTTCGATAAGGTTAAGGAAAATGCTAAGCAGAAAGTGGAAAATGTTAAAATGGCATGTAGAAGAGCCGCCAGTTAATTTCCAATGGAATTTAAAAAAATAATTAATATAAGGCATCTCTCGAGATGCCTTTTTTGTTTTTTATGATCTAGTCAGGGCTTGATGCTGTTTTTCTAGTTTGTTTTAAAACATTAAATTAAGAGCGGGGAGATATACCGCTGAACTGTCTTTCTTACGAATACTAATGTTAATTGCCACCACATCCCACCAAGTGTGTAAAAAGGCCGACTCTCTGATGCTCCAGCCATTTCTTTGAGTTAACCAACCCAAGTAGTAACCCATCGCTGCTTGGGCTATGGGAAAAGGATTATCAGAAGAATAGTGTAGAGCACCAAAGATAGCACTGGAGCTCAGGTTGGCGTAAACATTTGAATTCATTTTATAGCGAAAATAGGGTTGTAAAAAGCCTCTGAAAAGAGCTTCTTCACCTACACCAGCTTGGTAAGATAATAAACTGCCTGAGAATATTGTACTAGCATCTCCTAGAGGACGATCGTTCTCATCAAGCTCACTATTATCATCTTGAGATAGGGCTAGGAATTGCGCTCCCAAGCCAAAAATAACAGCCAAGGGAATCCATGTGGTTTTCTTTTTAAGGTGGCTAAAATCAAAGGGCGCTAACATAATATCGCCTACTTCATCATCGCCTGTATCTTTAATAAAGGCGAACTCACCGGTGTTTTCATAGGCCTTGATTCTTGATCTAAAGCTTTGGTAAGCGCTCAAGCTACCTACGAAATCATAGGTTTTACTACCAATTACTCTTCTTTGCATATTTTCATCAAAGTACTTGAATGGATCAGAGATGCTATGGTCCACATTGTCTTCTTCGGCATTGTACATGGAAATACCAGCGGCAGCACTTAAACTGTAAGTTAATCCGGCTTGCCAATTTCCTTGAATGTATTGTCCTAATCCAGGAAGAAACCAAGATCCTAAACTAGGCAAAAAGATTAAGCATGGTCGATCCGTCCTTGCTTTGTAGCTTGAATGAAAATACGAGATACTTTCTTTTGCTGGATCACTTTCGTTTTTAGCTTCGGAGGAAGCATTTGCTGAGTTAGCTAGGCATTGCAGACTTAATAATAATATAAGAGAAGTGGTGATTAATGACTTTAACAATTAAGACCCCGTGTTGAGTTTTTTTCGTAATCTATTGTAATTAGAAGTTAAAGACAAGATTGGGTCTTTGGGTACCGGCTTAATAATGTTCCTTGAGTTTTGAAAAAAATTTGTAGAGGGTAGAAGTTTAGCAGAGCGATACCGCAATGCGCTATTTGTAAATACTAAGAAAGAACCAAGTATTTAATAAAAATTGCACATTCTATGAATTGAATATTTGGACATATTAATATTTTGCTAAAGCATTAGGCGAAAAACTGGACATCACCGATTTTCTCAATTGATTGTCAAAAAGATGATTGAAACCTCTGTAATTTCAGGTATTTTTTTGTGATATTAGAACAAGTTTATAAACCTATTAAAAAACGTTTGAGCAACAGAGAAGTATTATGCCTAATAAAAACTTGAAGGTACTCGTCGGTGTTGTCGCGCTAGTGTTGATTGCTGGCCTGGCTGTTTTTATGAAACCGCCTATAGGTTACAATCAGGGCTACCAGCCTACGCAACCAATCCCTTATGATCATTCGCTACATGCAGGAAAATTGGAAATTCCGTGTCAATATTGTCACTCCAATGCGTCCTATGCTCGTCACTCTTCAGTGCCAGCATTGAACATCTGTATGAACTGTCACAACCAGGTGAAAACGCAAAGTGAGCACATTAAAAAGCTTGCTGATCACTATAACGAAGGTAAATCCATTCAGTGGCAAAAAGTACATTTGCTTCCTGATTTTGTTCACTTCAACCACCAAAGACACGTAAGAAGAGGCGTTGCTTGTCAAACTTGTCATGGTCCAATCGAAACGATGAAAGAAGTATTTCAATACTCGGATCTATCGATGGGTTGGTGTGTAAACTGTCACCGTAAACCAGAAAACAATGCGCCAGTGTCTTGTTCAACTTGTCACTATTAGGATCAGGTGGAAACGATGAAAGATATGCAAAATAATAATGAAAAGAAATATTGGAAGAGCATTGACCAGCTAGAAAACGAAGCTAGGTTCAATGAGATGGCTGAGGCTGAGTTTCAAACTTCGCCTCTTAAATCAGAAGACGGAAATGATGGTCTTGCAAGACGTGATTTCTTAAAGCTTATGGGTGCTTCTGTTGCTATGAGTGCAACGGCATGTGTAAGACGTCCAGCTCAAAAAATTGTACCTTATGCAAAACGCCCTGAAGACTTAGTAGTTGGTAAGCCTAACTTCTACGCTTCTGTATTGGCGGATGAGCTTTCAGGTGCGGGTTTGATTGTACGTACTCGTGAAGGACGTCCAATTAAGTTAGAGCCAAATCCGGCGAACCCAGCTTCTCCGAAAGGGATCTCAACAAGAATGCAAGCACATTGCATCAGTTTGTATGACCCAGAAAGGTTGAAGCAACCAAAGCGTTGGATTACAGAAGAGAATTTTCATGATCGTAAATGGAACCTATTAACTTGGGAAAAAATTGACGATGAAGTAATTGGTCTTTTGGAAAAAGAAAATGTTACTCTCATTACAAATAACTATTCATCTCCAAGTCGCAAGGCTTTGATTGATGATTTCATGGCTGCATTTAAAGGGTCTAAATCTTTTGTTTGGAACCCATTAGTAGACAGCGCTGAATCTTCTGCTCAAGAACGTTCTTACGGTAAAGAAGTAAATGTTCGTCCGTTGTTTGAGAAAGCGAAATACATAGTAAGTGTTGGAGCTGACTTCCTAGGCGAAGATCCACGCGCTCACGAATATGCAACAGCCTACGCAAAAACCAGAAATCCAGATGGCGAAATGAGCCGTTTGATTGCTTTTGAGGGTATGTTGAGCTTAACAGGTATGAACGCTGATGATCGCATTCGCGTGAAGCCAAGCCAGTTCATCGATGTACTAATGGGCTTAGCTCATGAAATCGTAGTGGCACAAGGAAACGGCACTGTAAACTCAACAACGAAAGCTAAGTTGGTAGAGTTTGCTGATGTTGCTGAAAAGCTTCATATCGATGCAGATCTTTTTTCAGAGATCGCAAAAGATCTTTGGAAGAACCGTGGTCAAAGTTTGGTTTTGACTGGTGGAACTTACGCTGGTGTGGAGAACGCAGAAGATTTATATGTTGCTGCTAACTTCTTAAATACAGTTTTAGGTAATGACGGTAAGACCATTGATTACGCTAAAAATAACTATACAACTATTAATGCTAAGCAATCTGATCTAGAAGCTTTCTTAGCTGAGTTGGATGCTAAGAAAAATAAAGTGTTGATCGTAGAAAACTTAAACTTAGTTTACTACGGTGGTGAGACTGTGAAAAAAGCAATTCGCGATTTCCAAGACGCCGGTGGTACTTTTATTTATATGGGTTTTTACCAAGATGAAACTGGTGATATGGCTGATATTCTACTGCCAATTGATCACAGTCTAGAAGCTTGGGGCGATGCTGAATTTCATAAAGGTGTTTATGGAATCCAGCAACCGACCATTCGACCACTTCATAACTCTCGTAGCTTAGAGCAAAGTTTTCTTAACTGGGCTTACGCTTTACAAGCTGGAAGCAAAAGACTTCAAGGTTCAGAGACTTATTATGATTATGTAAGATCTTACTGGAAGTCCGATATTCTAAAGAACTCTAAAAACGGTCAAGCTTTTGAAGACTTCTGGTTTGAGCTGTTACAAAAAGGTGTTTACGGAGAATTGGCTGAAAATGTTAATCTTCCAGTTCGCTCTTTTAAACAGAGTGCTTTGGCTTCAATTTCTTCTGGTAAAGCAGAAGGTATGGAGCTAAGTCTTTATACGAAAGCGGGTATCGGTGACGGTAAATATGCAAACATTGCATGGTTACAAGAGTTCCCAGACCCAGTTTCCAAAGTAACTTGGGATAACTACGCTACTTTTTCTAAGGCTACGGCTGATAAGATGGGAATTAAAGAGGGTACGATTGTTACTTTAGATGTTGAAGGTCAAAAAGTAGAAGTTCCTGCTTACATCCAAGTTGGACAACACGATTCAGTGATTGGTTTGGCTTTGGGTTATGGTCGTACAAAAGGTGGTCGAGTTGCAAATGGTGTAGGCGTTGATGCCTATCCATTGATAAAACGAGTTGATGGGAAGCCTGTTTTTGCTGGTAGAAAAGTTGTGGCAGCGAAGACAGAGAAATTTTCTCCTCTAGCAAACACTCAAGGTCACAATACAATGATGGGTCGACAAATTATTGTTGAAGCCACTTTGGATTCTTATAAAAAGGATAAATCTGCTGGAATCCACAAGCACAAATTCTTAGAAAGTGCTTGGGGTAAACATGAATATAAAGGATACCGTTGGGGTATGGCCGTTGATCTAAACTCTTGTTTTGGTTGTGGATCATGTGTTGTAGCTTGTCAGGCTGAAAACAACATTCCTGTGGTTGGTAAAAAATATGTTCTAGAAGGTCGTGAAATGCACTGGATGCGAATCGACCGTTACTATTCTGGTGATATGAATAATCCAGACTCTCATGTTATGCCGGTAATGTGTCAGCACTGTGAAAACGCTCCTTGTGAGACAGTTTGCCCAGTACTTGCAACGGTTCATGATGATGAAGGTACGAACTCCATGGTTTATAACCGTTGTGTGGGAACTCGTTACTGCTCGAACAACTGTCCTTACAAAGTTCGTCGTTTTAACTGGTTCGCTCTTACAAAAGGAGATCGTCCAGAAGATACACCTCGTGAAGCATATAACCCAAGAGTAACGGTTCGTTCTCGTGGTGTTATGGAAAAATGTACTTTCTGTATCCAAAGAATTCACGATGTGAAAGACACAGCGAAAAACGAAAACCGTACAGTTCGTGATGGTGAAATCAAAGTTGCTTGTGAAGAGGGTTGTCCATCAGGCGCAATCACTTTCGGTAATATGAATGATCCTGAAAGTCGCGTAAGTAAGCTTTTCGAATCACAAAGAACTTATAAACTTTTAGAAGAGTATCTCGCGGTTCCGTCTGTTCGTTACCAAACGAAGATTCGTAATGCGAAACGAGAAAATACTGACCATCACGGGGAAGGAAGCCACTAATGCTTGGACGTAGTAAACTCGTACTTGGAGACAAATCATTTAAAGATATCACTGAGGATATCTGTGCGCCATTAGAGACTTTGCCAGGTAAGCCTTGGCTAATGATGTTTGGTGCGGCTAAGACCACTTTGTTATTCTATTTCGGTGTATTGTTTTATATCGCTTACACCGGTATGGGAACAATGGGGGTTAGTCACCCAATCATGTGGGGTACTGATATCGTAACTTTCGTATTCTGGGTGGGTATTGGTCACGCAGGTACATTGATTTCAGCGATTCTATTTCTATTTAGACAAAAATGGCGTACAGGGATTGCCCGTGCGGCCGAGGCCATGACTGTATTTGCTGTAATGACAGCGGGTATTTTCCCACTAATGCATACGGGGCGCCCATGGTTAGCATTTTGGTTGTTCCCTTATCCTAACCAACGTGGACCATTGTGGGTGAACTTTAGATCTCCTCTACTTTGGGACGTTTTTGCGGTATCTACTTATGCTACAGTTTCAATTGTATTTTGGTATGTAGGTTTGATCCCAGATTTCGCAACGGTTCGAGATAGAGCGAAAAACACTCTTCGTAAGAACATTTACGGTGCCCTTTCCATGGGTTGGAGAGGAACAAACCGTAACTGGCGTCATTATGAAATGGTTTACTTACTACTTGCTGGTTTAAGTACTCCACTAGTTTTATCAGTTCATACCATCGTATCCTTTGACTTTGCTGTTGCAAACTTACCTGGATGGCATACTACGATCTTCCCACCATACTTCATTGCTGGTGCGATTTTCTCTGGTTTTGCTATGGTTGTAACTTTAATGACTCTTGTGAGAATTGGTTTTCCACAAATTAAAGACTACATCACTTTAGATCACTTAGAGGTAATGAACAAAATCATCATGACCACAGGTATGATGGTTGGTTATGCTTACGGGTCTGAGTTTTTCATTGCTTGGTATTCAGGGGTTGAGTTTGAGAAATTTGCTTTCGTTAACCGTGCTTTCGGACCAATGGGTTGGTCATACTGGATTATGGTTAGTTGTAACGTAATCTCTCCGCAGGTTTTCTGGTTTAAGAAGTTCCGTAGAAGCATCCCAGTTATGTTTGTTGTTTCAATTATCGTAAATATTGGTATGTGGTTTGAGCGTTTCGTAATTACCATGTCTCTTCACAGAGACTTCCTACCTGCAAACTGGGCTGTGTTCCACTTTAAGTTTGCTGACGTAGGTGTATTAGTAGGTAGTTTCGGTATGTTTTTCACTTTATTCTTATTGTTCTTAAGAGCTTTCCCAATGGTATCTATGTCTGAGGTTAAACCTTGTCTAGAAGTTGGAAGAGACGGAGGTGGACACCATGAGTAAGTATGTATCTGGTGTAGTTGGATTCATTGAAGACGATCATAAATTATTAGCAGCTGCTAAAAAAACTTACGCTGCTGGATACAGAGAGTTTGATACCATTTCTCCATTCCCGATTCATGGAATGGACGCAGCAATGGGTTTAGGTCGGTCTGCAATTCCTTGGGTAACTTTCTTTGCTGGCTTAACTGGTTGTAGCTTTGGGCTTTGGTTCACTTGGTGGACTTCAGCGGTAGACTATCCAGTAAATGTTGGTGGTAAGCCTTTTATGTCTTTACCAGCATTTATCCCAATTTTATTTGAATTAACTATTTTATTTGGTGCTTTAAGTTCAGTGGGTGCAATGTTCATCCTAAATGGTCTTCCAAAGGTGAAGCCTCCGGTGATTGACCCTGATCTAACATGTAGCAAGTTTGCTCTTTTTATTCCAGAGACAGAGACTGGTTACAATCCTGAGAAAGCAGAAAGCCACCTTAAATCTATCGGTGCTACCGATATTAGAAGAGTAGCGGAGTTTTAAATGAAAAGTGTATTGCTATTAACAAGTTTGTTGTTAGGCTTGGCTGCCTGTAAGAAAGATCAGCCAAATGTGGAGTTAGTGCAAAACATGATGGACTCTCCTGCCTTTGAAGAACAAGATTTTGATCCAAATGCAAATGATGGTCGTTCTATGCGAGTTCCACCTGAGCATACAGTAGCGAGAAATAACCCTCGTTATAAATATGCTAAGCAACCTGAGTTGGCTAAGGCGATGCCAAATCCTTTCAAAGATAAAATTGATCTAGAGAAAGGCAAGGATAAGTTCGAAACTTATTGCATGGTTTGTCACGGTCAAACAGGTAAAGGTGAAGGAACGGTCGCTGAGTACATGGCTCTTAAACCACCATCCTTAGTAAGTGATAAGATCAAAGGCTGGACGGATGGTGAAATCTATCACATCATCGCCGCGGGTCGTGGTTTGATGGGTTCTTATGCCAGTCAAATTCGTCACGAAGATCGTTGGCACATTGTAAATTACGTACGTGAACTTCAAAAGAAAGATTCAGGGAATTAAGATGGCTCAAGATATTAATGTTCCAAAATATAAAATGAGCCCTGCTACTAAAACAGTGGTTTGGGTATGCGCCTTGGTTGGATTACTTACTTTTCTTTTTGGGATCTACAACAATCCTGAAAGAGTTTGGTACTCTTATCTAACTAGTTTTTTCTACTTCACAAGCTTAAGCCTTTGTGGACTATTCTTTGTTGCAATCAATCACATCACAAGTGCTGGTTGGTCCGTAAATATAAGAAGGGTTCCGGAGGCCTTTACAGCATTCTTACCATATGTATTGGTAGGGGCTATTGTTTTGATCATTGGTGCTGACTTTATTTACCCTTGGTTAAATCCTGAAATCGTTGCCGTAGATACTTTGATTCAAAAGAAAGTTTCTTACTTAAATGAAGGCTTTTTCATTTTTCGTGTAATTGCTTTTATTTTACTTTGGTTGTTCTTTGCTAAAAAGATTGTAGGGAACAGTTTGAAGCAAGACGAGACGGGCGATGTTAACTTAACACACAAAAATTTAGCCTTGAGTGTTGGTTTTATTGTTGTTTTTGCGCTTTCTTATTCTTTGTTTAGCGTTGATACTTTGATGTCAGTAGATCCACATTGGTTTTCTACAATTTTTGGGGTTTACGCATTCTCTGGTTTATTCCAGAGTGGTCTAGCAATGATGATTCTTTTTATCTTGGCTCTTAAGTCTGGCTATTTAAAATCATTCATTAACGATGACCATGTACATGATATGGGTAAGTTCTTATTTGGTTTTACAATTTTCTATGCTTACATTGCATTCTCTCAGTACTTATTGATTTGGTATGCAAACTTACCAGAGGAAACCATTTTCTATATCCATAGAAGCCATGGAGGATGGGAGTGGGTTAGTTTATCACTTCTTTTTGGTAAATTTATTATTCCTTTTCTAGCTCTTGCGCCTGCATGGGCAAAGAAAAAACCTGGGCATCTTAAAATTGTATGCGTATGGATTTTGATCATGCAATACGTAGATTTCTACTGGCTTGTTTATCCGAACTTGCACACAAATACGAACGGAATGTTCCCAGAGACGCCAATTTTTAACTTCTATGAAATTGGTATTTTCTTAGGATTCCTTGGTTTGTTCTTGTTTGCAGTTAATAAGTTCTTGGAAAAGAATTCTTTGATTCCAATCAAGGACCCAAGATTACATGAGAGTATGCATCACCATATTTAATACCCCATAAATAAGAATTTCAAAAGGCAGCTTTTGGCTGCCTTTTTTTATATTTTTTTCATAATACTAACTTGAGCCTTTAAAAATAAAATAAATTGAAGACAATAGAAATGAGAGGGGAATCTCATTGTTTAAACTTTTATTGCTATTGGTTCTTTTTCCAGTGTTTTCGGAAGCCGTAATTTGTAAGTACGCTTCTGGAATTCGTTTAGAAGAACGCCTTCAAAAAATAGATCGTGTACAAAGCTATACTGTTCCTGAAAAGTCTTTTTTTACGGGAAAAACCAATTTTAGGCCTTTGATTAGAGATTTCATATGGCACTTTGACTTGCATCCAGAGTACTCTTTTTTATTTCCAAATGGAAAGGGTTCAAAGATCAGTGTTGCAGTTCACACTTTAAGGACGATGCGTAGGCTGAGGCATCAGATAGAGACGGGTTCAATTTCTATTTCAAAGCCACTTTTTGATAAATATGAAAGGGCCATGTATATGGCATTAATGATACATGATGTTGCTAAAACATATGCATATAAATCTGGAGACAACTTAAATCAACTGCCAATGAATTTGAAATTAGCTAGTCGAATAACCGACAAATTTGATGGGCTTGCGTCTGAAGAGAAGCTTTTCATTAAAGCAATTTTAAAATCTGCAAAAATAGGAATTTACCTCCAAGCCAAAGTGGGTTCAGAAGAATTACTGATGGCAAATTTTGAGGGTGCGCTCACAACGAATATGAAAAACACACAGTACCTTCGTTTTATGGAAACCTTTTTTTTAGCGGATGCAGGCTCATATTCTCACCTTGCTAGTAATATTGAAATCATGGAAATTGATCGCTTTGGGGGATTAAAAATTGCCAGCCCAGTCTGGAGAAATTTTTTATCTCGCTATCCAGAGGACTTATTTTATTAAGGAACCTACATTTTTTTCCATTTTCTTTCCAAATAATATTAATGAAATATTAATGGTGACCTAGACCAAACTAAAGAATTTTAAAATTCAAGCTTAGGTCTTAGCAGTAATATTTGTATCGTTACAGACCAAATTAAAGAAAACAGCTTATATTCTTGTTTTAAAATCTAATATTGAGATTTTTATCAAAGCTTTTTAGAAGTCCAGTTTATTTTTCATTCTAAGTAACCGAAATAATAATGAGAAATAGAATGGAGTGAATGATGTCAGATAGTATCGATCAGGAAATTTTAGGACTTCTTTTAGACGAAGCCTCAGAAGCTATGCAAGAGTGGGAGCAAAGCTGCCTGCTTTTAGAAAAAGATCCAAGTCAAAGTAATTTAGATGCTTTGTTCCGTGTAGCTCATAATGTAAAGGGTGCCTCTCGCAGCGTAGGACTAATGGATTTGGGTAGTTTTGTTCATAAGGCAGAAGATTTGATTAATCTTTTGAAGGATGATCCTAGTTTGGTTAACTCTGAAAGAATTGGAGTCTTGCTCGATAGCCAAAGTTTACTCAACGAATGGATTGAAACTTTAAGAGAAGATCCGAGCTATTTACCTGATACTTCCAAGTTGGAAGCTAGTATCATGCAGGCCATTGAAGCTATTCAGGCTGGGGGAGGAAGTGCTCCAGCTCTAGAAGACGAAGTTGAAGTCGCTAAAGAAAGCGTAGCAAATTCTGCTGTGGATGATCAGTCGGATCGATTTCCATCGGTGGAAGAGATTCAAGCACAGCTTGCTGCTGAGGGAGAAGTCGAAAAGAAAGCGACTGATGAGCCTCTAGTAGTAGTCAAAGATGAACCGAAAGTATCAGCTCCTGTTGCGAAAGCAAAAAAGGCCTCTGCTAAAAAGAAAGAAGCGGCTAGTCGTCCGGATAAAACAATCCGTGTTTCCGCTGCAAAACTTGATGAGCTAATGCAGTTAATTGGAGAATTAAGTATTCATCAAAGTATCGTTACTCACTCAAAACAAAGGGGTGAGCTAGAAACGGAAGTTTGTGGGAATGCTATTTACCTTAGTAATAAAATCACCAAAGATTTGCAAAACCTTACCCTTTCATTGCGTATGCAGCCGGTTGCGGGGCTTTTCCAGCGTTTAGAACGTGTGGGGAGAGACGTTGCCAAAGCTCAAGAAAAAGATATTATTTTCAATCTTGAAGGGACAGAAGTCTCTCTTGATAAAACTGTGATTGAGAGAGTCACAGATCCTTTGATTCATGTGATTCGAAATGCCGTAGACCATGGTGTTGAGGATAATGACCAAAGAGCGAATAAAGGAAAGGCGACGATCACTATTGCGGCCCATCAAGATGCAGGTGGTGTAGTGATTACAGTTAAAGATGATGGTAAGGGGATCGACCCTGAAGTGATTTATAATAAAGCCATTCAAAAGGGCTTAATATCAGCTGATGCAGATCTAACAAAGCGAGAAATCAATGGTTTAATCTTACTTCCTGGTTTTTCAACAAGAGAAGTGGTGACTGACATTTCTGGACGTGGTGTTGGAATGGATGTTGTAAAGCAAGCGGTGGATGAACTTGGTGGTACTATTGAAATCGATAGTGAGCTGGGTAAGGGTACTGGTTTTAGAATTACTCTGCCAACTAACTTAAGTATTATTGATGCACTAGTTGTAAAAATCGGAAGATCTAATTATGCAGTTCCAATGAAAGAACTGGTGGAAATAATCGATCTGACTGAGCATAAATTGGAAAGCTCAGGCTCTGAAGGTAAAATGATTAATTTGAGGGAAGTGATTGTGCCGGTTGAAAACTTGGTGGAATACCTTCCTGCGGTATTGGAAGCGGATGACTTTAATAAAAACAATCTCGAGTTAGATTCCAATGCTGGAACCCCTGCATTAGTTGTTCAAGATGGAGCGCATCAACTTGCTTTTGAAGTGGATCATATATTAGGGCAACAACAAATTGTTGTTCGGCCGTTGTCTGAGCAATTAGCCAGTTTACCTGGTTACTCAGGGGGAACTATTTTAGGAAACGGTGAACCTGGAATGATAGTAAATTTAAGTCAAATGACGAAATCATATTTAAAAAGAACAAAGAGAAAAGGGGCATAAGTAATGAGCGAAACAGATGTAGTTACAGGAGCAGAAGCAAGGTATCTACTTTTTAAAGTGGGTGAGGAAGTCTATGGAACTCCTTTGCTGGGTGTTCGTGAAGTTGTGGAACCACAACCTTGTAAAAAAATGCCAAATACGGTGAAGCACTTCAAAGGATTAATTAATATTCGCGGTGAAATCGTTGGGGTTATTGATTTAAGATCAAGGTTTAATCAAGACGATAAAATTGAGGGAAAAGCATTGATTGTTTTTGATACCGAAGCCGGAGCCGTTGGAGCTTTAGTTGATCAAGTGGATAGTGTTATCGCAATTGCAGATAATGTAATTGATCGAAACCCCAATGTGGGCTCGATGGTACCAATTGAATACGTAGTTGGAATTGCTAAGCTTGAGAACTTATTGGTTTCATTAATTGATTTGAATAAAACCTTAGGAACTGAGGAACTATCACAATTGAGAAGTACCAAACTATCTGCGGCGTAAACAAATAAGGATTTTGCTATGTTGAACTTCAAGAAATGGTCATTAAAACTAAAAGTACTTGTACTTACAGAAGTGGTCTTATTGTCCTTGGCTGCAGTAAGTGTATTCCAAGTATATAATTTAGAGAAAACTCAAAAATTTATGAGTTCTAAAAACTTACAAAGTGTTGCTATCAATGTGGGAACGCCGATAGGGAAACTATTTCGTTTGAAGTACAATCAAATTCAAACCTTAGCATCTAATCATGTTTTTGAAACGGGAGACCGAGAAAAAATACAAAACGTTCTAAATAAATTTGCCGAATTGAATGATGGCTATACTGTTTTAATTTATGCCGACAAGGATGGGAACTTTGTGGCTTCGAACACTATGGCCAGTTCGGGAGATGAAATTAACTCTGAAGGATTCAAGGCTAATTCATTTTCAGGTCAAGTTTGGTTTGAAAAATCAATCAAAGAAGAATTCTCAGACGATGAGGACAAATTACTTTTAGGAACCTATGTAGAGGCTTTTTTAGAGGATAAAATAAAAAAAGATGCTGGTTTAGAGAAAATCATGGGTAGTGGGTTTTCTACTGTTGTTAAAGACTCAAATGGCGAAAGCATTGGAGTAGTTACAGCTCGTATCCGACCAAGTTGGATTGAAGATGGTTTTGTAGAAATGTACAATTCCCTTTCTCGTGATGGCCTGAAAAGTGCTCGATTACTAATTGTAGATAAAAATGGGAAAATTGTTTTAGACTTTGAACCTTCCGAAAATGAAGGAAGTTTTGAACTTGACTATTCGAAAGCCGGGAAAGAACTAGAAGCAGAATATGCTCAAGCATTTGAGGGGATTAAAGAGGGGAATGCCTCTTTTTTTGAAGTTACTGATAAAAATGGAGTGGATCGTGTAGTGGGTTATAGTTCTTTGATCTATGATGTTCTACAGGACATGGGCTGGGGGGTGGTAGTTACCGCTGACTCTGGTGAACTTTTAGGACAACTTAAGAATAGCATTTTTTTATTTTATATCGCAGTTCTTGGGATTTTGATTGCGAGTATGGTTGTAGTTTGGTTTGTAGTTGATAAAATTTCGAATTCATTGATTTTGGTGATGCAAAGTTTAAAAGCTAGAGTAGACATTTCTATGGACACTAGTAAAAACCTATCACATGTAAGTGATGAATTAGCAGCTGGTAGTACTGAACAGGCAGCGGCAGTTCAAGAGACTGTGGCGTCGATGACTGAAATGACATCTATGATTAATCAAACTGCTTTGCATGTTGAAGAATCTGAATCATTGGCTATGGAAGTAAACCATAGAACTCAAAAAGGTTCTGAGATCATGCAAAACATGGTTAGTTCCATGGAAACGATTCAGCAGGCAAACGAAGAGCTTCATGAGATGAAACAAATTATTGAAGAGATTGCTGACAAAACCAAAGTGATTAATGACATTGTTTTTAAAACTCAACTTCTTTCTTTTAACGCATCTATAGAGGCCGCGCGTGCTGGTCAACACGGTAGAGGATTTGCTGTAGTTGCTGAAGAAGTTGGTAATTTGGCACAGATGTCTGGAAATGCTGCTAACGAAATTGCCGCTTTACTTTCTAAGTCTCAATCGCAAGTTGAACAAATTGTTGAGAACACAAAAGTTCGTGTCAGTGAAGGACAAAGTGTGTCTGGTCAGGCGATGGAAACTTTTAATGAAATTGCAGAGGAAATTGAATTAATCACTTCCAAAGTAAAAAGCATTCAAGATGCAACGAGAGAGCAAGAAGAGGGTGTTAAGCAAGTATCTATTACTATGAGGCAGATTGATGAAACCACTCAAGCAAATTCTAACTTAGCAACTTCAGCTTCAAACCACGCTGTTGGGGTCAAACAAGAGGCGGAGGAGTTAGAGAAAATTATGAAAGATATGACTGGAGTGGTAATGGGCGGGGGAGTTGCTGCGCCTATAAAGAAAGTAAAAAAGAAAAGAGCTAAGAAAGTCGTATCCGACGATTCTTTTGAGGATATGGATTCCAATGATGAATCAAAAGAAGTGGTGGGAAGGTTTGTCGAACATATTAAACATCATGATGAAGAGGAGTTCGAAATCTCTGAGATTGATTTGCATGATGACATTGAAGATTTAGAAGATGAGCTAGTGGTTGATATAGATGAGATTTCAGCAGATGATGACAGCTTCGGTAGTGCTGTATAAGGGAGTACAATGAATATAAACCTATCACACGAAGAAAGAGAAATGGTCTTTCTTCTCGCCTCTCAATTAACAGGTACCTGCCAGGAGGGTAACTTCCGTCATGAAATTTTGGTCACTAATGTAATTCGTCGAATGCATAAGGTGAACGTTGAAGATTTGGAAACTTATCTTGAGTATGTTGAGGAACATTCCAAAGAGATGCCGCACCTATTAAGCGCTCTAACGATTCACACAACCAATTGGTTTCGTGAAAAACCTCACTATAATAATTTTGTAGAATTATTAGAGAAGTACCACAAAGAACATCCAAAGCAAAAGTTTGTCATGCTTTCCGCGGCCTGTTCTACGGGTGAAGAGGTTTGGTCTTTTGCATTGGTTTGTGAGTGGTTTCGTCAAAAGAATCCAGGCTTTGAATTTGAAGTTCATGGAAGGGATATTGATCCTGTGAGCGTGGCAAAAGCTAAAAAGTGTATTTATAATGCTTCTGCGATGAAAGATATTCCAAGTGAGTATCAAAGAAATGTATTAAAGGGCTCTGGTAAGACTAAAGGGCTTTTTACCATGAGCAAAGAGATTAGAAACCGATGTTATTTTGAGGCTAGAAGTCTAACAGACAATATTGCTTCCACCGAAAATAAATTTAACTACGTAGTTGTTAGAAATGTTTTAATCTATTTTTCCCCAGAAGAGGTGGATGGAATTATTAAAAGACTATTGGGTAGTTTAGTAAATGATGGAATTTTAACAGTGGGCCATAGTGAAGCCATTGACTATCGTAAGTACAATATTAGTTTGATGGGGAATTCTACCTATAGCAAAGTTCTTACTGAAAAAGACAAAGAACGTTCTAGTGGTGCTTCTTTTCGCTCAAGAGCCAGTGTTTCCAAGCCTAGCCAATCAAGTTCAGTGACTAGCACTAGACCCAGTGCAAATATTAAAAAATCTAAGTATAAAGTTTTGGTCGTTGATGACTCGCCTACTGTGCGAAGTATGATGTGTAAAATGATCGATGGTCTTAAGTTCGTTCCAACGCCAGTAGAGAGTGCAAAAATGGCTGATGAAGCTCTAGCTAAAGAAGACTATGACATCATTACTTTAGACTTGCATATGCCTGAGAAAGATGGGCACGAATGGTTACAAGAAAAACGTCGTAAAGGTTTAAAAATTCCAGTAATTATTGTGAGTGATGCAAATCCTGCGGAAGCCCAACAGGTGTTAAAAGCCTTAGGTGATGGCGCCCAAGATTATATTGAAAAGAAAAATTTGGGCACCCAAAAGCAGGCCATTCAAGATCGTTTATTAGCATTACTTGAAAATGATGAAATGGTTAGGCAGCAAAGTTCTCAGATGAAACAAGTTGAGAGTAGTCCAGAAAAGGTTTCTGTCTTTCAGCCAGAAATAATAGTATTGGGCGCATCAACAGGAGGAACAGAGGCCTTAGTAAGGGTTTTAAGAAATATGCCTAGGAATTCTCCGCCAGTGATGGTTGTCCAGCATATTTCCGAAGATTTTGCCGAAGCCTTTGCCAAGAGGCTTGCGGAAGTTAGTGGCCTCAAACTCGCTAGTCATGAATCTCAAGAGCTTTTGCCTGGGCATCTCTATATGTCAATTAAAGAAGAGCATATAGGAGTTAAAAAATCCGGAAGTAAATATGTAAGTTACTTTGAAGATAGTCCAAGGGTATCTTCTCATAAGCCAAGTGTTGATTTTCTATTTAATAGTTTATCTGAATTACCTGAAGTTCCTGCCTTAGCAATACTTTTAACCGGTATGGGAAAAGATGGAGCACAGGGACTTTTAAAATTAAAAAGAAATTCAGTGGTAACTATGTGTCAGGATGCGGATAGTTCTGTGGTTTGGGGAATGCCTGGAGAAGCCACTAAAATCGGAGCACCAGTCTTTTTAGGGGATACGACGAAGATTCGACAAGTTATTGATCGAGCATTGATGTCTTCTGTAAAAAAGTCAGCATAAAGTAAATTTAAAAAGTATTTAATAGGAGAGCTTTTAGTCCACGTACTAAAAGCTTTTTTATAGGGTTCAATAGATTAAAACTATGGGTTCGGCTTTTTTCCCAAAAAAATCATTTGGAATTTTTAGTGGAGAGCCTTCATAGACTTGTTCGTTTTCCTGAGACAAGTTTAGACCAATCAAAACTTTTCTTTTTGGAAAATATTTTTTCAGTTCATTCAAAGTCTTTTCTAATCGATAAGGTGTTTCTAGAAAGAAAACGGGGACCTTGAAATTGGCCAGCTCTTGCCATTTTTTTGCTCTCAGCTCAGACTTTGCAGGGGGAAAGCCTAAAAAATAGAACTCATCGATTCTTTGTGAGCTTAAGCTTAGTAAATACATCAAGCTGCTTGCGCCAGGAGCGACTTTAATCTTTAAATTTTTATCTCTAGCAGCTTTTACAAGCAAATGTCCAGGATCACAAAAACCAGGGGTCCCACAGTCAGAGATTAAAGCAACGTCTTGTGTTCGAATTAGATCAAGAAGTTCCTCAGAGTCTCCCTTGTCGCTGTGTTCATTGATGAAGTAAAGTTCTTTTCTGCCAAGCTTTAGATTGCTTAATATTCTTTTACATGCTTTAGGTTCTTCGCCAATTACGACTTCAACCTTTTTCAGTACTTCTAGAGCCTGAAGACTAATGTCTTGTGGATTTCCAATAGGAGTAGCAACGATATATAGAGCCATGAACAATTTATAGACTCATTTTAGATGTAGGTCATGCAAAGTCTTGAAAAATGTAAGGCTTATAGGGATTTAGAAGCTGGACGAACGCGTAAAAATCTCGTAGATTAGTTTGGCTAAGAAAGGACATTGTTGAATATGGTTAAAATTCAGTTGCCAGATGGAAATTTTAAAGAATTTGAGAAAAACCCCAATACTTTAGAAGTTGCGGCTAGTATTTCCGAGCGTCTTGCTCAGGACACTATCGCTGGTAAATTAAATGGGGAGATTATTGATTTTCGTAGACCTTTAAAAGATGGCGATCAAATTACCATTATCACCAAAACCAGTCCTGAAGCCAATGAAGTGATCCGTCACTCAGCGGCTCATGTCATGGCGCAAGCAGTTCAAGAATTATGGCCCGAGGTTAAGGTGACCATCGGCCCGGTTATTGAAAATGGTTTTTACTATGATTTTGATTCACCATTTAATTTTACAGATGAACACCTAGGGCAAATAGAAAAACAAATGAAAGAGGTGATTTCTCGAAAACTTCCAATCAAAAGAGAAGTATGGGAAAAGAGCGAAGCCATTTCAAAATTTGATAAGATGGGTGAAAAGTATAAGGTTGAGTTAATTGAAAACCTGCCAGCGGATGAAGAAGTGGGTGTATATACCCAAGGAGATTGGTTAGATTTATGTCGTGGCCCTCATATTCAACACACAGGCCAGATCAAAGCTTTTAAAGTTTTATACCAGGCGGGTAGCTATTGGCGTGGGGATGAAAACCGCGAACAGCTTCAACGTGTTTATGCAACGGCCTTTAGTGATAAGAAAGAGTTAAAAGAATATCTTCACAATCTCGAAGAAGCTAAAAAACGTGATCATAGAAAACTAGGTAAAGAATTAAAACTTTTTACTTTTAGTCAACTTAGCCCGGGTGCGCCTTTTTTCTCTCCTCGTGGTGCTAAAGTATACAACCTTCTGCAGGAGTTGATGAGAGATAAGTATGAGGAGTATGGCTACGATGAAGTGATTACTCCACAAATTTTTGATGTGGAATTATATCACCAATCAGGGCATTACGATAATTACCAAGAAAATATGTATTTTACAAAAATTGATGATCGAGACTTTTCAGTGAAGCCAATGAATTGCCCTGGCCATTGCGTGATGTTTGCTGGAGAAAAGCATTCTTATCGTGATCTTCCTCTCAGAATTGCCGACTTTGGAAGACTTCATCGTTATGAGAGAAGTGGTGTTATGCATGGTTTAACCCGTGTGCGTACTTTCTGTCAGGATGATGCCCATATTTTTTGTACACAAGATCAACTGCAAGAAGAAATTGAGCGTTTCGTAACTATGTTGAACGAAATTTATGAAACACTGGGTATGACAAACTACAAAATTTTCTTGGCGACTCGCCCAGAAAAACGCGTTGGTAGTGATGAAGTTTGGGATAAAGCGGAAGGCTCTTTGGAGCAAGCTCTTAAGAATCTAAATCTAAATTACGGAGTGAATGAAGGAGATGGTGCTTTTTATGGTCCTAAACTAGATATTGTTTTTACGGATGCCATTGGCAGGCCTTGGCAGCTAGGCACTCTACAATGTGACTTTAATATGCCAGAAAGATTTCAGTTGAAATACACTGGAGCAGATGGAGATGAACATCGTCCGGTAATGTTGCATAGAGCGATTTTAGGCTCTTTGGAGAGATTTATAGGCGTATATCTTGAGCATACCGCTGGAAAACTGCCTACTTGGTTGTGTCCTGAGCAAGTTTCTATTTTAAATGTGACAGATAATCAGGCAGAGTTTTGTGAAAAACTAGTTAAAGATCTAAAAAACCTAGGTATTAGGGCGGTTTTTGATTCACGAAACGAGAAGTTAGGCTTTAAAATTAGAGAGGCCCAACTGCGTAAAGTACCATATATGTTGACAATCGGCGACAAAGAGGTAGACAGTGGGAATCTATCTGTAAGAAATCGTCTCGGAGAAGTGATAGCAAGCATTTCTACTGAAGACTTTAAAAAGCTCATTGTGAAGGAAAACAAAGAGCGCTCATTAGAGTTAAGTATGCGTAATGAAAACTAGGAGGAAAGCATAAAACCTAATAAAAGAAATCACCGCGGCAAGGTGGATCGCGGTCCAAGAATGAATGAAAGAATCAAGGCTCCAGAAATTCGTGTGATTGGATCTGATGGAAAGATGTTGGGGATTTTAAGTCCTAGGGAAGCCTTAGCGATCGCAGAGAATGAAGGTTTAGATTTGGTGGAAGTTGCACCAGAGGCAAAACCGCCTACTTGTAAAATTTTAGACTACGGTAAATATCTATATGAGCAAAAAAAGAAAGCTCAGGAGTCTAAAAAGAAACAAGTACAAGTTCAGATTAAAGAGATTCAGGTTCGTCCTAGAACGGATCAGCATGATATTGATACGAAGCTAAGAAAGTCTCGCAAGTTTTTACTTGATGGAGATAAGGTTCGTTTAAATATGCGCTTTAGAGGTCGTGAAATGGCTCATAAAGAAGTTGGTAGAAAGCTTCTTATGGGTATGGTGAAAGACCTTGAAGACATCGCTGTAGTTGAAATCGAGCCAAAAATGGAAGGGCAGCATTTGTTCTTGATCATGGTTGGTGATAAGAAAAAAATTGAATACTACAAAAAGACCAAAGCTGAAGCGAATAATGCGGAATCTTCTTCAGATTCTAATGCGGAAGCTTCTGCTAAATAAGTTTTTAAAATATTTGTCTTTTATAAAAAGCCTAAGCTTTATTGCTTAGGCTTTTTTTGTCCAGTTTTATATGTGTAGGTTTTTACACAAAATATAAATAAACCAAGGTATCGCTTTGTTTGATTTCACCATATTCTTTAAGAGTCAATTTAAATGAATACTAGGGGGGAACATGAGGCTGGCAATAGTAATTTTCTTCGGACTACTTTCTGTCTTGAATCTCAGAGCAGAGAATCTTCTGCTATGTGTGAGTAATCTACAAGATAAGCAGGGTGGTTCAATCGTCAAAGCTGAACTTCAGTTTAAAAATAGGGATTTTTATTATGAATCCTATTGATAAGGCTTCGAGGCAACCCCCTAATTCCGGAATTTTTCGTTACTCAGAAACGTCTAGTATCGTAGTTTCTCCTCGCTCAAATTTTCCCGAGAATCTACCAGACACATAAAATTTAATGATTGGTGGATTCTTTCTTCGTTGTAGAATTTTATGGTGATAGCTGAGATCAATGATATTAGGCTTTTTAAGTAATCGAGATTATTATTTAAGAGCTGCTTTTTGAGTAAATCTAGCGATATTTTTAAGTTTCTCAAAAGAAGACATTTGTTTTTTCTTAGCATATAGCTCACCCGAGGTTTTTTACTTTAGCTCGAACTAAATTAGGCCGATCTAGAACCATGAGGAATGTCTCGCTGTTAACACTTTTTCTTGTCCCCTTTTTAGCAGGTTGCTTTGTAAACGTTGACGAACGGCAAACTGAGTTGGGAAAAAAGGAAGTTTTTATTTCCTTGAATAGTTCAAAAGAAAAACCAACTAAAACTAGGATAGAACTAAGCAAAGGAGAAACTTATCGGCTTTACCTGCTGCACGAGGTTAAGGGCAATATCAATGGGGAATGGACTGCAACTGGTAGTGGTATTACGGCTGTGGAAAGTGCGGATGGTAAATTTTTGGATATCTCTGTAAGTGAAGTGGGAATTGCACGATTGGTTGTTGAATCCAAATATGGTTCTGTCGATCTTACCTTAGATTTAGTACCCAATAAAGTTCCAAGTGTAGGCTTTCAAGATTCTGAGTTTAACACTACTACTTTGAGTGGCACTGTCAAAAACTTTGAATTGTCAGTGGATGATAAAGAAGAATCCGCAGCGCTTGAAGTATACCTAAAATCGAATTCTACAGGCGATTGCAGTGATGGTGATTTAATTCTCTCTGACTCTGAGTATAAAGCGAAGCGAAATTTCGATGTTGATACAACAGCATTAACCGACGGAAGCTATTACCTTTGCATAAAGACAATGGATCCTAATGGCGATACGATTAGTTACTCATCACCTTTCTATATAGCAAAATCAGGTGTTTGCAATTGGCTTGGGCAAAAAGATAGTAATTGGAGCGATGCAGAGAATTGGGTCGGTTGTCCAGATGGTAGTGGCTTACCTCAATCAAGCGACGAGGTTTTGTTGTTGGCTCATGCTACAAATGACTTATCTATAACTGGAACAAAAGCTTTTTCTCGATTCTCTCTTGGTAAGGGAGGCGGTCGAGTAATCCTTCAAGAAGGTTCTGAACTAAGGATCACAGCTACAAACAATTTAGTACGCTCTGATGTGCACTTAGAGGGTGTAGATGATTGTGCTTCTTGTCGTTTTAATTCACCAACAGACGAAGCCCTTACGATAGTGGACGGAGCAACTTTGTCTATCGGTAAAAGGGTTGATTTTGATTTTAATGAGGTTTTAAATGTCGGGAGCTCATCGACAGCAGGGCATTTAGTCATTGATGTCCCAGGGGCCTTGGAAGGCGACCGGCCCGGGGGCTTGCCAAGGATATGGGTTGAGGGACCTAGCCTCTCAAATAAAAGCTCTTTGTCCGCTAACGGCATAACTTCCTGGGTTAATTGGTGCTGCTACGGTCAAAACGAATATGGGGCAATATTGTTTATTAGGAATTATGATGTTCGAGGATTGGATAATCTTACTTTTTATACCGGACAAGCTATTTACCAGGAATCAGCAATCCAACTCAGAAATTGCCATACGGCTAGCATTTCTGATACTCACTGGGAGGGCTTAACCTTCTATAGTGGTGGGTCTCGCTGGGGAGATTCAATCAAGCTGCAAGACTGTAGCGGACTACCGGCTGGGAGTATTCGAGTGAGTGAAGTAGGTCCCAGAAATGGAAGCGTCATGGACTCCGATCCAAACAATATTCTAGATTGGACAGATGAAACCGCTACTAAATTTACCTGTTTATTCAATGGTTCTGTGGATAGTAATTTTAGCAATGTGGCTAATTGGAGCAATTGCAATGATCGTTCAGGCTTGCCAGATGCCTTCGATGATATTGTTATACCAGATGGTTTGGAACTAGTTGTAGATGGTCCATTTATGGCTCGAGCTATTGCCAATAGCCCAGGTAATGCAAGTGTTAAAATTTTATCTGGTGGTTCCAGGTATTTGATTCTTCGAGATAGTGGGCCGGGACAGATTCGAAGTAATATTACTCTTAAAGCGGAATCACCAACTTGTACTTCCTGCAACTTATATATTGCAGGTCATTTAAATATACTTGGTGGTGAGCTGAACCTAGAGAGTGGGACACAGTTAAAAATGGGTGCTGATCGTAATATCTACGTTGGTAATGTAACAACTTATGGCGCATTTAAGAGCATACATAGTTCAGGTAATAAGCCAATGATTGCGAAATATGGACAAGGCCTTACTTATTTTGGTACTACCATAGTGGGTGGGCCTAGTTCAACCCCATCAGTCATTGATTTTAGTGGCATAACCTATCAAGATAGTCCATGGGAATACGATATTTTTCAATTCAGCAATGCCTATAGAATTACGAACTTTGATAATGTAACCTTAAATGCAGGTGGATCCTACAGAGATGCAAACGTTTTTAGTTTTCTTGATTGTACAGATGCTGATGTCGTTGATTTAGATTGGAAAAATATTTATTTTCAAAAAGGAACCTATGTTGCGCCCTTTAACTTTGATGTTAGCGGAACCAATTGTGACCTAATTTCGCCTATCAGTGTGCAAGGTTCAGGACCGGGTGCTGGTGCAGGCGATGAGAATGATCCTTTCAATAAAATCAATTGGTATTGAAGTTTTTGAGTCGTTGCATGTTCCGAGGATAGTTAGGTCTGCCTAGGTAAAAAAATACTTTGTTAATAATATTAGGTCATATATGGTTTTTTTTCTGTGATTTTAGGGTTCGTTTTAACTTTCTTTTTATTTCGGAGAAGCAAGAGCTTATTCTGTTTACAAAGTCTGTAGAGCTTTTTATGGTTCACACGAAAACCGAAGTCTCTTCTTAGATAATACTTAAGCTTCTGATAGCCCCCGCCATTGGAAAGCTCTGGACGCTCACGATACTTTTTTGAAGTAGCAATGATCACTTGGTCTGGAGTAATCGTCCGTTTGGGTTTTGGGTAAAACCAGGAATAGGTCTAACTGGGCCCCTAGCTTTATCAGATGGCTTTGCAGAGCCCTTCTTTTGGTAGTCGTTCCAAGTCGAACTAGGGGCTTCACAAAGCGACAGAACTAGTCCGACTGGATATTTTTTATCAATGAATTCTTTTGCTATGAAAAACCGATCTTCTCTCGTCGATGGCTTTCTTTAAAAGGGCTTTCAAGATTTCTAGCTCTAAGTTAGATTCATACAATTCTTTTTCCAGTTGCTTTACTTTCCTCTTTTCCTTCTTTAGATCGCTTACAGGCTCAGCCTTCTTTAGCCAATGACGGATACGATGAGCTGGTCGCAACGAAAGCAACATTATGAATCTCTTTTACTTCTTTTAGAATCTGAGCCTTAATCTCTTCTGTGTGTTTTGACTTAGTCAATCTTGGACCTCCTAGGCTATTCTAACATAACAAATTGTCCGGAGTATGTAGGGGGCTGGATTGACTTTGGTTCATTGTAGAAACGAAGATCTATCAAGCCTAATCGTAAAACTACAAACTACAAAACTAATAAATGGAAGTTCAAAGCCGATAGAGTCTTTCACAAAAACTCTAATTATAAAGATAAAGCGCAATGATTCCGTAGTTTTTGGGGATTATGATCATCGTAGTTTTGATTGCGAGATTAGCCACAGAGAACTAAATCTACGTCTATGATTTGTAGCGCTGAGATTAATAGCTTCAAAGGAAAATCAACTAATTCTGAGCGGGGCAACTGAAGAATATTAAATGTAAATCTTTATTGGTTCTCTTTATTTAGGGATGAACTGCGCTAACATATAAAATATAATCTGGCCCCTTTAATTGCGGGTAAGCCTTGCTGACATAAAAAACTCATTAGGAGTTACTGGTTTATCTCGATCTGCTTTCTAGTTACTTATTATTTATCTCAGCTAAATCAAA
>JAYZXX010000224.1:0-17403 GCA_036140815.1 Bdellovibrionota bacterium
GATGATGTCGTTATCCGATAAAAGTCTTAGGGCCTCTACTTCAGTTAGGTCATAGTCGTAGCCACCAAAGCTTGCGTTTAGGGCTAAGATATTTGCACCTTCTTTCTTTAGTTTTGATAGATATATAGCAGCTTCTTTAATGTAGTAACCTACATTACTTTGATTTCGTCTGGTGATGTTTTTATAAGTTTTAGGCTTAGCCATAGCCTCACGACTTGGTTTAGGGTCGGCTAAAATTTTTAAAGAAATAAATTGTACATTTGCATTTGGGTTTACTTTTAAAATGGTCGATAAAATGATACCGGCAACATGTGTACCATGACCGTAATGATCAAAGAGATCTACTTCCGAATTTGTACCGGTAAAGAAATTAAAATGCGCGACTCCGGTTTTAGTTTTGAATTCATGATTTCTTAGGTAGGGGTGAGTAAAATCAATGCCTGTATCTAAAACAGCAATGACGATAGGTTTCTTATTGTCAAATTTGACATTAAGATTCTTGCTACCATTAAAAATCGAGGAAGCTTCTTTGGAGTTTAACCACCACGAATTTGCGATCTGCCCAGGTATAGATGTTACTCTAGCAGATACCAAAGATGTCGTTAAAAACGCAATACAGAATGAAGCTTTAGAAAGTTGACGTAGCACATTTGTTTATCGGGTCCTTGTTTACTAGACTTTAGTTGTACGGCAATGAATTTTTACTTTTTATCTAACGGATTAATGCGTGATTTCAGGTGCTTAGAGAGAGGGTTGCTTTTACCCTTTGATTCTAGCCTGGTAAATTAACGAGTGAAATAGCTAGTTCACAGCGTTTAGGTGCATTCTTATTTCCTGCGGCTTTGAGCGTGAAGAAGCTAATCTATTAGGTACTCAATTACCTAATTTAGTGCGAGCGGCAAGATACATTTTAAGGAAAAATATTCAAAACTTACTATTATTTTCCGAAGGCATTTGTTTTAGATGTACCTTAAGTTGGTTTGCCATTTTAAACTTAGCTTTTAGAAAGGACTTTCTTTTGATTCATAGTTTCATCTTTATTTGTGCATTATTATTGTCTTCGACTGTTTATGCGCAAGATAGCTCATGGCTTGAATTTGCCGAATGGGACAAGCTTGTAGGTGAAGCTGCCACTCTTAGCGAAGAACAACGATTAGATAGATTAAAAGTTTTAATTGAGGACTATTTGGTCGAGCAACCTGAGTTTTTATTTCATTGGGCTCGTGAACCTAGAGCTAAAATACTGTCGAAGGATAAATTTTCAATAAATGATTTCAAGGAGATCTATAAAAATTCGACGAGTGTGCCAAAAGGTTTTTATCAAAGTACAGATCCATTTGATTCGGAAAATTATGGCACGGATGTTTTCGTAATAAGACTACCAAAAGCAGAACGAAAATTTATTAACTTAATGGCTTTGGTGCCGGTATTCCGAAAATTAGGTTACATAAACGCCATTAGTAACCGTATGTATTCAGACTTTATAAAAATTGGGATTAAAGGGGTAATCTGGGGAGATGCCACTTGGTCTTTTCTATTTGCGCCGATCCAAGGTTTAGAAGTTTTGAGCTTATCAGAATATTTAGATTTTCTTGAAAAGAATCCTGCCTACCGGGCCAGGTCTTATCCTGAATCTAGCCTGGATTTGGCCATTGCTAAAATTCAGAATAAGTGTGTAAACTCTTCGAGGGAAAAATAGATTCGTGCTTACAAACTACGAATCGCTTTGTAAGGGCGGATCACTGATTCCTCTTTAAAGGCTGTCTCAACCTGAGTAACAATGTCTGTTTGGAATGCTTTTTCATATTTTACATCAATTACATAGGCCTTAACTTTGAACTCCAGGGCTAAGTAATCGTTAATGAACTTTTCTGAAATCACCACAGATACTTTTTTCTTTAAATAGACAAAACGACTCGTCACAGCGGTATCGTATATTAGTCTTTTTACCTTCGATATATCACAGTCTAAAGATGTATAAAAATCTACTGTAATCATCATGTCTAATGCACCTGAATTTCCTGAAGCAACCGAGTCAGTCATGAACCTTGAGTTAGGAATGGTCACTAGGTTATCGTCTAATGTTACCAGTCGAACCGCTCTTAGGCCGATGCTTTTTATTTCTCCATAGGTGTCTCCAAAAGCAACACGGTCGCCAACCTGAAAAGGACGATCAAATAGTAAAATAAAACCAGCTACCAAAGAGGCTACTAAGTCCTTTAGTGACAAACCAATCGCAACTGCGGCAGAACCACCTAAGGCGATCATTAACTCTTTTGGTGGCTTAAGAATTCCATAAACCACTAATATTCCACCTCCTATATAAATTAGGAAGGCAAGTATTGTTACTATCTGTAATAGTAACAACCTTCGATTTGGAAATTGAAGACTGATTCGATCGGCAATTTTATTAAGGCCTTTGACTAAAAGCCAAAGAGCAAAAATCGCCATACACACAGCCATAAATTTGCTGAAGTTTAAAATTTTACTGAGTTCCATTAATCCATTTAATTCTGATTCGCCCATATTCTACCCGTAAATTAAGTTTTTACCTGAAAGATCTCTAATAACTACCGGTTGCCAAATAGGCGTGATGCGGTAGGTGCCATCATCTGCGCGTTGTAAATAACCACGTTCCACGCCAACGCGAACGGCATGCTGAACTGTATTTTCGTCAAGGCCTGTTACAAGCTTTGCACTTTTTGTATCTAGGTTTTCATGGCGAATGATAGATGAAATAACAAATAGTTCATCCTCGTTTAAGCCTTCGATTTTTTGTGATAATTCACCGCCAGGCAGTCCCACATTCAATTTGTTTGAATAGGTTGGGGAGAGGGCAGATAGCCAAAGAGCTAAAGCGGTTCTAGGATTTCCTCGAGATTGTTCCCATAATAGCTCAAAAAAACGATCTTGAACGTATTTGAAACTTTCATCATTATTTGTTGAACCTAAAGAATAAATCACTGGATCAAACTTTAGATCAAAATTAGAGAGTTTATGTCTGGCCAAGATCATTTCTTTTATTTCTTCATCATCCCAAGCTTGCACGTGAAAAACTTTTCGAAAAATCTGTGACTCATTATTAACCGCATTTAAGTATAGCCAAGAGTAGGTATTAATACTGACACACCAAAATATATTTTTTGTTCTAAGAGTTAACAGAGAAGCAAAACTTCGATAAGCCTCAAAGCCTTTGCGATGAGAGAGAAAAAAGTTTTGTAAGTTATCGATGATAATTAATCGCTTTGTTTCTAGCTTTGAGTCTATATCATGAATCTGTTCTGAAACATCTTTGCTTGGATCGATATCAAATCCACAGTCTGAACTTAAGAAGCGATAAAATTCTCCATTGCTAGTGATTTTCTTTTTAAGGTCAATTCTTGTTTCTTCACAATTGGTTTTTAGAGCATTTAAGATACTAGATTTACCGATGCCTTTATCACCATAGATTGCGATGGATCTAATATCAGACTCGCCTCTACGCCACTTTTCAATGGTATCTTCCATTTCAGATAAAACTTCAGAAGACTGAACAAAAAGATTCATATCTTCCAAAGGACTTGGCTTAAAGAAGTCTTTGTATGACTCCTGTAGTACTCTTTTGCTCTTACTGGCTTTAGCCTCTTCTAGGTTAGATTCAATTTGCTTCTTGAAGAGCTGAGCTGAAATGGATTTGATGCTGTCCACTTCAAAAAGCTCTTCTTTTAATTTCTTAAAAACTACGGAGCTAATTAAAAATATAGCCAATGGCAGACTTAGTAAAATGGCAAGAGGACCTTGCATATAAACGGAAAGTTTTTCGTATAGATTTGGGGATAGAGTGTTTTTAAGAGCTTTGGTGATTTCATTTCGCCAATAGTAGGTGGTTAGCGCTAAAACAACAGGTGTACAATAAATTAAGAGGTCAGAAGTTAATCTAAAGAATAAAGCACGTCTGGCCACTGCTGCGGTTGTCTCAAGGAGGTAAGCCGAGATTAAGAAATACAAACCAAGAAATCTAGACGTTTTTTCGATGCGCTTTTGCAGCTCTGGTGTAAGCTTGCTTCTCGTCAATCGATAGATGGTAAATAAATTATTATTAATAAATACGCGAAACAATTTATAAATAAAGTAGAAGTTAAAATACGGCATTAAATCAGATAGCCAATTTAACTCGGTTCCCTCCACAACGGACTGGGAAAAATTAAAAGCAATTAGCATTACTAACCAAGGCAGGTAAGGTTTCATATTTAAAAGCCAAGTCAATAATTTTGATGGCTTTTTGGTGTACCGATTGCGAATCATTTTTTTTCTACTATCTTCGATACTCGATAGCAATCGTCTTAAGGCTATAAAACTCAAGATGGGAATGATCACAAAGAAGAGCATTAAAAAGAGACTACGAATAAGACCCAAGACGCCTTCGATGCCTTTTGATGCTGTTTCTTTGATTTTATTTAAGCCAGATACTATTAGTGCCTTCGGGCGATAGGGAACAAGCTTAATTTCACGAATCAAATCTTCAATGTATGAGTCTGAAATTTTAAAAGGGCTATCGTCACCAAAGCTCTCCAACATTCGAATCAACTGCGAACGTATTTGTCCAGTGATTACCAACTCTCTATAGCTTAACTCTCTTTTGCTTGAGCTAAATTTTAGATTTAATTCTTTCAAGGCTTCTAATTCATTTTGTGCGGCAGAAAAAGAGTTCTGATACCTTTCAGACTCTTTTTTTAGTTCTTCGCTCTCTGTTGAGATTAATTCTTTTTGATAATTGGGGAGCTTTAAGTCGGTGTTCTCACTGAGTATATTATCAATTTTCACGACCTCATCCACAATACTACGCCATTCAATCGCTACTCGTTTATAGGCCGAATCGACTTCAGATGCGGAGGCATTGGATTTGCTGATTACAGCTGATATCTCACCAAGTTTGTTTGTGTGGCTTTGGTATTCATCTCCTAGGAGTTTCATTTTTTCAGTGATACTACTAGTTTCTTCGGCAATGGACTTTCTAAATCTCTCGATATTAGCAATGGCAGCTGCAAGTTCTCTTATCTTCGAAGACTCAGCCACTAAGGATAATTCTTCGGCTTTTTTAATTGCCTCTGCAGCGGCTTCAATTTTTTCTTCAGCCTTTTCACCTACCTTTTGCAAGCTTTCTATTTCTGATTGATTTCGGATGGCTTCTTTTTGTAAGGCCAAAAAGGCGACTCGTTGTTTTTCGGGCAGATTTAAAAAGTTTAGTCTTGCTCTAGCTATTGAAATTTCTAGTTGTTGAATGTCTTTTAATAACTGAGTGCTTTCCTCTGAATCACATTTAATGTGATTTAGATCTTGCTCTAAAAAGGATACGAGTTCCTTTTTTCTTGCATTGATTTGCTCTGGGTCCTCTAAAGAAACTGTAAAAAGCATAGAAAGGGAAGTGGACTGAGATAATTTTCCATCAACAACACTATCCAAGCCGCTTTTCACTTTTTCAAGGTTATCTTTTTTGATTTGGAATTCGGAAAGTTCTAACTTAGAGCTTGGGCAATTTGCCAAAGCAAAGCTGGTATTAAACAAGATGAAAAAGGAAATAAAGAATTTTAAGGTTTTCACACTTTCTCCAATGAGGCTTCGTATTGGTCAGTCGAACAAATTTTTGTGAAGCTTTGAAAAACTGATTTGCTACATATAATATACTTTTATTATAGTGCTTTCAGACTGTAAATTAAAAAAGATCAATAATAGTGAAAGCTTTTAGAGAACGACGAATCTTTAATATTACTTGAGACTTCTAATCATTTGGTGGCTAAAAACACCAGTGAAGAGTTTAAAGCTGATTTCCACAAGACCAGCAATACTTTGCATCCGGATGATGCGATTCCTTGAAGCATTCTTTGCAAACACTGGTGTTGCTGATGCTACTGGCTCTAGCCATTTCAACGGAGACAATTCCTGTAGGAACAGCAATGATTCCGTAGCCCATTATCATTAAGAACGAAGCTAGTGCTTTTCCTAAGTCAGTTTGTGGCGCTAAGTCTCCATAGCCAACAGTCGTCATAGTAACGATCGCCCAGTACATACTTTTCGGTATGCTCGTAAAACCATTTTCGGCTCCTTCCACTAGATGCATAATTGAACCTGCTAAAAGTGCAATGGTAACAACAGTTAAAAGAAAAACCGTTATTTTATGGCGGCCGGCTAAAAGGGCTTTGGATAAAACATCAGCCTCGCCTACAAAGCGAGTTAGTTTTAGTAGTCGAAAAACTCTCAATAAACGAATGGCCCTAATAACCAATAGGGACTGCGCACCATGAAAGTAAAGGCTAAAGTAAGTAGGAACGGTGGCTAAAAGGTCTACCAAGCCATAAAAGCTAAAAATGTATTTAAAGGGCCTATCTAGGCAAACGATCCTTAAGATATATTCTACGGTAAATAGAGCGGTAAAAAACCACTCAAGCAATGTGAAGTAGCTAGCATAGTGTTGACTCAGGCTTTTTACGCTTTCAAGGCAAACAACAATAATACTGAAGATGATTGCCCACAAAAGAGCAATGTCAAAATTTTTGCCGGCAGGAGTTTCTGCTTCAAAAATAATTGTGTATAATTTGTGTTTCCAAGATTGATCATCTTTCATCGAACTTCTCGCTAAGTACTTAGGTTGTTTGGCTAATTCTACAGAATCCATAGTAAAATGCATGGAATTTTTTTAGTGTATTCCATAAAAGAACTTCGTTTAGCTTTTCCATATTATGTACTCCACAAAAAAGTCATTAAATTCAATGTGATAGAGCTTGCCACATCTTCTGACTTGTTCTTTTTAAAACAGCGGTAGAAGAGATATTATTAGCCTGAAAATCAAGCTTGCGGCAATGCAAGTGATCCATTAGTTTGTCTGTTATAAGATCGTTAACGATAAACTATGTTTTGGGGCTGGAGAGCTTTTTGTTAAATTCTGAAGAAATTAAAGACTTAGGATTAAAGTTCTTCGACCAAGTTGGTTTTAGTTCCTTACATACGAGCATCAGTATTGATCAATATCGAAAATGGCTTGAAGAAGAAAAGTATGGAAATATGAACTTTTTAAAAGAACATTTGTCTTTTAAGGAGAAGCCGCAAAATATTTCTGCCAATTTGAATTCTGCAATTTTAGTAACTAAGAGCTATTTTCCTCACCCAAAGAAAATGGATCTAGGCTTTAAATCATCTAAACTAAAGATTGCATCCTATGCACAAGGTGAAGATTACCACCATTGGCTCAAAAAAGACTTAGAAAGAATGCTAGAGGAATTAAAAAAGCAATTTCCAGAGGAGGAATTTTTATGTTTTACCGATAGTGGACCTGTTTTGGAGAGGGATTTGGCATACCGTGCTGGTCTGGGGTGGATTGGTAAAAACACCTGTTTAATTCATTCAACAAAAGGCAGTTTATTCTTTATCGGCGAAATTTTAACAAGTTTGAAATTGGATCAAAACAAGCAACAAGCTCATCCCGATCGTTGTGGAAAGTGTACGAGGTGCATTGATGCCTGCCCAACCGACGCCTTAACGGAGAGAAGTTTGGATGCGACCAAATGTATTTCCTATTTGAGCATTGAGCATAAAACTGAGATTTCTTCGGAATATAACAAACTTATGGGACCATGGTTTTATGGTTGCGACATTTGTCAGGCTGTTTGTCCTTGGAATGAAAAACTCTTGGGCCAAAATTTTCTAGGGACAAAAGCAGAGCTTGGTGTGGCGGCCGAGACGGCTTTAGACCTTGAAAAAGAAGACAGGGAAGTGTTGATTAAAGATATTAAAGATCTGCTCGGTGTATCCAATAAGAAAATTCAAAAACGTTTCTTCGGCTCACCAATGAATCGGGCAAATGCTAATATGCACAAAAGAAACGCCATTCGCCTTGCTTTGTATTTTGAACTGTCTGAGTTAATAGATGTTTTCAAGGAGCTGGCAAATAACACCCAATCACAAATGTTAAAGTCCTATGCCGAGTTTGCCGTAAATGAGCTAGTAAAAAATCAAAGCGGAAATTGAAAATTAAATCAGAGCGATAAGTTCATTATTTGCTACATTAAAGAACAAACTCACGATTTCTTGATCTATTTTGCTAAATGAAAAATAATGCGAAGTTTTTCCTATTGGAAGCCAATTGGATTTCGATTAAGCTATTGCCTTAATAGAAAGGATGTTTTATGCCGCACGATAAAGTTCAAAGAGCGAATCACTTTTGCATGTTAATTTTGACGAGCATCGCAATCACTGTAAGTCTTTATTTTACGGCCGAGGTTTTAGTGCCTTTTGTCTTTGCCCTTATCATTTATGAAGCCTTATTGCCAATTCAGAAAAAAATGGAAGTAAAGTGGGATCTATCAGAGAGCGTTACGGACCCGATTATCTTTATGATATTTATGGCTTTTTTAATTGGTATCATTTTCTTCATAGTTGTCTCGGTCGGTGATTTTATAAACTTGGTTGATTTTTATAAGAACACTTTCCAGACCTGGGGAAATAATATTATAACAAGCCTGCAGGGCCAGGGAATTTCTCTTAACACTGAAAAACTGAAACCCATGGTTTCTGATTTACCAATTTTGGGAACTTTAAAAAGCTTTGCAACCAATGTATTTGGTTTTGTTGGTCAACTAAGTTTAGTGGCTTTGTTGGTTGGTTTTTTGGTTTTCGGAAGTCGTAAAGGAATTCCTGATGGGCATCTATTGAGAGAAGTTAACGAAGCAATTTCAGCTTATCTTGCTACTAAATTTGCGACATCCTTTATAACAGCAATTTTAACAGCCATAATTCTTTGGTTTTTTGATTCCGATCTTATTTTGGTAATCTCTTTTTTAACTTTTCTTTTAAACTTCATTCCAAGTATAGGTTCGATTTTTGCCACTCTTTTGCCTTTACCCATTTTAGCATTAAAGCTGGGTTTTGGTGTAGAGCTTGTCGTTTGTTTGAGCTTATTGGGTGCAACTCAATTCACCATTGGAAATATTATTGAACCAAAGTTTATGGGGAAGAACGTAAACCTTCACCCAATCACGATTATGGTTTTTTTATTGTTTTGGGGGATTGTATGGGGCGTTCCTGGTATGTTTTTGTCAGTTCCGATTACGGCATCAATTAAAATATTGTTTTCAAGACTGGAAGCGACGCAGCCTATTGCTCGTTTAATGGAAGGCAAGCTGGCTTAATCTACAATAGCTTTTGACAATCCTTTTTTGTAAGAGGATAAAAAAGCATGCATTTAAAAAAGTACAAACTTCATTTTGTTGGAATCGGCGGGGTCGGAATGTGCGGCCTGGCAGAACTATTACACAATCTTGGTGCTAGAGTTTCTGGTAGTGATCTTGGCGTTAACGCAAACGTTGAAAGATTAGTTTCATTAGGAATTCGCTGCGAAAAAGGGCATGAAGCGGACTTCCTGGAAGACGATACCGACGTATTGGTCTACTCTAGCGCTGTACCTGTTTCTAACCCAGAAGTAATGAAGGCAAAAAGTTTAGGAATGCCAACCATTCCTCGCGCTGAAATACTGGCGGAAATAATGCGCCTGCAAAGAGGGATCGCTGTTGCCGGAACGCATGGTAAAACTACCACTACGTCTATGATAGGGAATATGTTGATCCATGCGGGTAAAAAACCAACCATTGTGGTGGGGGGCCGTTTGGACTTAATCAAATCAACCGCTCTTCTTGGTGAAGGGGAGTGGATGGTTGCTGAAGCCGATGAGTCTGATGGTAGTTTTTTAAAACTAAATCCTGAGGTTACCGTTATCACAAACATCGATGATGACCATATGGACTACTATAAAAACAAAGACAATCTTGATCAGGCATTTTTAGACTTCGCATTAAAAACACCCTTTTATGGTTTGAGTGTGGTTCACGGAGACGACAAAAGGCTCTTGGCAATAATGCAGGAGTTTCCGAAAAAATTTGTAAGCTATGGTTTTGAAGCACACAATGACTATGTTTTAAAAGGAGAGGCCGGCTCTTATCAGGTTTTCTTTCATGGTAAGAAGGTGAGTGATCTTCACCCGGCATTGTCAGGTAAGCACAATGCAATGAACGCCCTAGCAGCCTTTATTGTTGGGAAACATTTAGGTTTGACGGATGAAGAGGCCGCAGAAGGTTTACGTCATTTTAAAGGAGTTGGTCGAAGATTGGAGTTCAAAGGTTCTGATCATGGCTTACAACGATATGATGATTACGCTCACCATCCAACTGAATTACGAGCAACATTGCAGGCTCTTCGAGAGAAGTATCCTGATAAAAAATTACTTGGTGTCTTTCAACCTCACCGTTACTCAAGAACAAGACTGTGTTGGGATGAGTTTTTAGAGTGTTTTGGTGAGTTGGATCGCTTAATTATCACTGACATCTATGCCGCTTCAGAAGCGCCAGTGCCTGGGGTAGAATCTGCGGCGATGGTAGAGCAAATGGATCATCCTGAGGTTAAGTACCTAGCTTCCAATGAACTTGGTTTAAATTTACAAGCAGATGACTACCAAGGCTTTGATGTGATAATTACTCTGGGCGCGGGTAATGTTTTTAGCTTAAAAATGAACGATTAGCTTGTGATAGAGAGCAAAAGACTGTCTTACTAAAAAGTTTAAAATTGGCCTACTGAAAAACTTTACTTTGGATTTAATCTTCCGTTTTCTTTGGGCTTAAAAACGACATATCCAAATCGATTCCTACCATATTATGATCACTCGCTCTTAAATGGGTATTGGCATTATCAATGACAACACCGTGACTATCAACAAGGCGATGGAGAAAAGCTTTTCTGACAAAAGCTTGAATTGCTTTTGCTGTAAAAACACCGTCGAAGTAAGCGCCATTGATCTTAGATTCTTCTCTCATGATTCGGTGGGCGATCCTTTCGATATTTTCATCGCTTAATCTAGGGTGAGAGTTTCGTGCAGCGCGAAGGGCTTGAGTGAAATTCATAGAGTTGTTCAGTAAGCTATGATCATCTTTTCCCATTGGGATTGAGTTCGCTAATTCTTCTCTTGTAATTAAAGCTTTGAGACGACCGCTTGGGCTCTTTAGGTCACTATTAAAGTCACCAAGCAAAATGACTTTGTTACCGTAGTCTTTTTGAAGTTTGTGAATGATTTCTTGCGTAGCCACTAGCTCACGAGCCAACTTTACTTTTGCATTGATATTACTAGAATTGGAGGCATTAGCACGGTTATGGGTTCCTGCTAAAATTAACTTAAGGTGTCCTGTCTTTTTACTATAAATATAAAAAAGTGGAAGGTCTCTAGAGAAGGTTTTATGAGTTACTCCTTCTCCATCTACGTAAGTGTGATCCTTGTTGGGTTGAACTTTGACTTGAACGGGTAGGCCTTTTTTCACTAAAAGTGCAATGTCTTTATGGAAGGGATCGTTTCCTCTGTAGGAAATCACTTCATAGGCTGTTTCAAGGTGTGTTGAGACAAAAGATTTTAGGCTACTAATATCCACTTCTGTTGTGACCAAAAAGTCTGGTGCAACCAATTCAATGTTTTTTCTAATTTGTTTTAAAGCTGCCTTAGATTTAAACTTATGCATTGTACCGCCGTGAACTATGTCCTTGGCAGATTCTGACTTCGGTAAATAAAAATTTTGTAGATTCCAAGTGGCGATTCGAAACGAATGAGCTTCAATGGTGGTGAACTTTTTTTCAAAGAAGAGTTTCTCGTAAACCGTCGGCTTTATAGAGTTTTCTTTTGCTAATTGTTCTGTGATTTGATCCAGTGTCAAATAGAAATCTTCTCGGAGGTCATGTCTAGAGGACATTGCGTGATCGCGAATGCTCTCATACAAATACTGATAGTTTGAGGAAATCAAACTATGCCACTTTTCCCAAGAAAATCTTTCTGCAAGGTAGTCTTTTGCATCATCCATTTTTAATGTGGTTCTTAAAATCCATAAATGTAAAAGAGCTTCAGGTCCTTGAAATCCAGCGGTTCCTCTTAGGCTAATTTCGAAAAAGTCGATGGCTTCTTTTAAATCTGTTAGATAAATATCCAAAGGAATGTAGGAGCTATCTTGGTCAAAAATACGGCTAGTCTCTTTGTGGAGTCCTATAAGAAGAAACTTTTCACCTTTGCTCTCATTGTTCACTAAAAGTATTTGATTGCGAGTGATGGAGTCAATGATCTCTCCATTTAGTCTACGGTTTATGTTAACTTCATTTAACCATGGCTTAAGGCGCAAGTGACTTATGCTTTCATCGTAAGGAATTTTAAAAACCTTAAGATCTCCCGTCATCGCAATTAACTCTAATTTTTTATTTTCATTTACATAGTTGATTCGACGAAGAATGGCTTTTTCAACTTTTTCTAGTTCAAGAATACCTCTGCACGCCATAAAGCTGGCTGCGTTCAGCTGCGGTAGGTACAAAGCGCAACTAATTAAAATTAGATTAAATACAGATTTCAGAATGTCCCTCAATACTCTCTTCAATGTTTTTCCCCGGATATTAAACATGAAATTCTTAAAAATTTAAGAAATATGGGGTATTTAGCGGCTCATAAGTCAGTCTTGGTAATATTTGTATATAGCCTAAGTGCTTGAATTAGATGTGGAATTGGAAGCCATAAGGAATGCTAATTCTAGTCTAAAAATAATATAGGAATTTTAGTTGTAAATAGAGATTTCAACCAGGAGCTGAGAGACATCATGATAGGCTTCCAGGCTGAATCCCAATTGATTACTGAAAAACAAAAAAGAGCTTTTTGGGCCTCAGTCGTAGTTTACCTGTTGCAAAATCAGTTTTAAATTACCAATCGCCTAAGTAGCGTACTTCCGTGCTTAATTGAACTTGGAATTTATCAAAGACCGTTTTTTGTACATGCTTGATTACCGAGTCTATTTCAGAGGCTGAAGCATCTCCAAGGTTCACAATAAAATTGGCGTGCTTCTCACTGACTTGAGCATCTCCGATTTGAAAGCCCTTAAGTCCCGCATCCTGAATCAATTTTCCAGAATGATGAGGAACTGGATTTACAAAGACGCTACCACAAGAAGGTAAATCCAAAGGCTGCTTCGTCATGCGTGTTCTATTTGCTTCACGAACTTTGTTTTTAATGTCCAAATCAGGATTATCCAGAGACCAAGAAATACCTACTTTAACAATCATCCCAGGTTGCCAGCCCTTGCAATGACGATAGGACCATTCTAAATCTTCTGCTTTAAAGTGGTGGAGTTTTCCATCGCGTAATACCTCTATATAGTCGACCACTTCTGAAAATTCTCGAGGCAGAATTTTTTCAGAAATACCTGCGTTCATGTAAACTCCTCCGCCAATATCACCAGGAATTCCGGCGAACATTAGGGCGGGGCTTAGATTGTGTTTTAAGAAAAGTTTTAAGGCTTCTGTTTTGAAATTACCTGCAAGACAATGGATTTCAAGGCGGTTGCTTTTTTCATTGATATTGCTTTCAATGTTTTTCAGCTTTCGGGAACTAATGACCAGTCCTTTAATGCCTTGATCAGAAATTAAAACATTGGAACCTAAACCAAGATAGGTAATTTTAAGTTTTTTGGATTTTGCAAATTCATGAGCATCGATGCATTCTTGAATGTTTGTTGGAGAGCAAAAGTATTCAGCAGCACCTCCGACCTTCCATGAATTTAAATTTTTCAGACTATGATTTTCTTTGAATTCCATTTTTTCCTTAACGAAAAGCAGCGATGCCGGTAATATGTTGGCCTAAAATTAAACGATGTATGTCTTCAGTGCCTTCGTATGTATTGACGCTTTCAAGATTAGCCATATGACGTCCCACTTGATATTCATCAGTGATCCCATTTGCTCCAAGTATATCACGACATTCTCTGGCTACATCTAGAGCCATGCTTACATTATTCATTTTTCCCATGGATACTTGTTGGGCTAACAACTTTCCAGAGTCTTTAGCAAGGCCTAAATGGAATGCTAAAAGTTGTGCTTTGGTGATCTCTGTAAACATCTCTACAAGCTTCGCCTGTACTAATTGGAAACTAGCGATTGGTTTATCAAACTGAATACGGGTCTTTGCATAATTTAAGGCTTCGTCAAAGCAAGCCATGGCAGCACCGATGCTACCCCAACAAATTCCATACCTTGCCGAGTTTAGTCCGCTAAATGGGCCTTTTAAACCCTCTACTTGCAATTGATTAGACACAGGAACTTCACAGTCTTCAAAAATCAACTCGGAGGTTACGGAAGCTCTCAGTGAAAATTTATTTTTTATTACATTGGTTTTAAATCCAGGAGCATCTTTATCAACGATTAGTCCGATTACTTTTCCATCCTCATTTTTGCACCAAACGACTGCAAGGTCGGCGATGCTACCTGAGGTAATCCACATTTTATTTCCGTTTAATATGTATTTGTCACCTTTACGAATTGCTTTGCAGCGCATGCCACCAGGATCAGATCCATGATCATGCTCGGTTAGGCCAAAGCAGCCTAGGAATTCACCCTTGGCCATTTTGGGAAGGTATTTGTTTTTTTGCTCTTCGGTTCCCCATTTGTAAATGCTATGCATCGCCAATGAGCTTTGCACGCTACAAACTGATCTTAAGCCAGAATCTCCTCTCTCTAGCTCACGCATGATAATTCCGTAACTAGTGTAGTCAACACCGGCACATTCATAGCCCTTAATTTGGGGACCTAATACGCCAAGCTCTCCCAGTTTTGGTAAAATGCTTCGATCAAAACTTGCATTTCGATGCTGTTCTTCGATATTGGGGATAATTTCTGAATCTACAAAGGAGCGAACACTATCGCGAATCTGAATTTGCTCCGAGCTGAAGTTTGCATCTAGTTCAAAAAAGTCAATGGCTTCAAATTTTTTCATAGTAATCCTTAGGATAGTCCAAGCTCAAGGTGATTGATTCTAGGGTATGATCGATGATTTCCAATTACGAAAGCCAGACACTCAGCCAATTCATCACTGTTTACTAATTTGGCTTGAGCAAATTGTTTTTTGTAGTTAGCAAGAGCTTCATTAATGTTTGCTCCTTGATACATTGAAAGTAAGTGGTCTTCAGTTGGACCAAGTTCGATATTAAAAAAGCGGATTCCTGAGTCATTGTGCTTATCAAGTGTATTAATGAATGATTGAAAACCTGTCTGTGCAAAATTGTATAGAAAATATTCGGATCGTTTTTTTGCATCTTCTGGCATAAGCCTCAAGATACAAGAGTTTCTCTTATTCTGTAGGTAAGGAATGGCTTTTTGATAAAGATCAAAATTGTTTAAAAGCTTTTTATTAAAAAAGCTTTGTAGGTCTTCTAGTTTTAAATCTTTCCAGTCACTTGTGCAGTTGAAAAATTGTTGGTAATCAATCCAGCAATCCAGCCCACCAAATGCTTCACTGGCGCTTTGAAAACATTCTTTTCGAGCGTTTTCGGATTCAAGGTCTAGTTCCACCAAATGAACTCTTCCAAAAAATGGGTAGACTTCTCTTTGCTCATTAAATGCGTTGGCAAGTTTTTGTAGCTCTTTGATATTTGCATCAGCAATTAAAACATTAGCGCCCATCTCACATAGTCTACAGGCAAGGCTTCCAACGAAATGAGATGCATTGTTGGTAATTAGAATATTTCTGTCTTTCAATTCGGCTTTATTTTCCACGGTCGTCGCTCCAGATTTGTATGCATTTAAAGTTGTTTCCTATTTGCCAATACATCATAGAGAATGGCTTACAAAACAGGCTTTAAACACATTGAATTGCTCTAGGATAATACTTTTGGTCTAGTACACAAATCAACTCCTTACGCGGTTTTTCTACTGTTTTTCTTTTTATTTCGGAGTATTATTTAAATATGCTTGTAGATAAAGACGTTGATCAAATTTGTGAACTTTTAGCGAATGGTAAGATTCTTGCTTATCCAACAGAGACTCAATGGGTTTTAGGGGTTGATATTACAATTCCAAAGGCGATTGATGAGCTCTTAGATATTAAGCCAAGAGATAAAGAAAAAGCTATGAGTCTGCTGGTTGCTGACCCACGAATGGCAAAGACCTACGCATACATCACTGAAAAAGATGAAGAGCTTATGCAATTGTTTTGGCCAGGTCCATTAACTCTTATTTTGCCAGCCAAGGAGATTGTGCCTAAAAAAGTTCGCGGGGGTGGGACGACCATTGGATTGCGTTGTTCATCACATCCTTTGGCCAAGAAAATCATTCGTAAATACCAAAAAGCCATAAGTACAACTTCGGCCAATCGTTCTGGTCAGCCAACGGCTCACTCCAAACGAGATATGATATGGGCGCCAAAAGATTCATTGGTGGTTGTTGATGATGATACGAACTTGGTTAAAAACCCTGGATCAACAGTATTATTAAAAGAGGGCAGCAACTATCGCTTAATACGAGAAGGTCAGATTGAAGCTGATCTGCTTAAAAAGTATGTTTCTTTGATTGAAATTTAAGAAGTATTAGAGCGAGCAATAAGAAAGATTCATCCTGTAAAATAAAAGAGTATTTTCCTTTAGCTCAGGCTATGCTTCACTTACCAGTTCCAACGAACGGATACCATTTTTGTATCACTCCGGTAGGATTTTCCAGTGGAGTGAGCGATAAAAGCTTCTTCTTCTTCAATTCGCACTTCCCGAGCGAAGACTAACTCTTTGTCTGAAAAGCGATGAATCCATTGCGCTACATATGTCGCGTCGTCCAATTTGTATTTAAAGTCTACATTGGTTAATCCTGAGTACTTAAGGCGTGCCTCTTGTTGGAAAGCTTGATACTGAACACTTACTTTGTGCTTTATTTTCGAGTCAGGATCACCAAAAGCAATGTCGGTACGAACACCATCTTCGACTTGTTTGGCGGCTTTCCCCACTCCTGAATTTTGAACATAATCTGATTTTAAAAAGCTATTAACGCTTTGATCGAGAATCTTACGGTTTACTTCATCTCCAGTATCACCTGTGTTTAGTTTATTGTAGGGAATAACTCTCGCTACATCTTTAGTTGTCATATGATCATCTTCAACCTTTGGTAGACGGTCAAAATTCACAATCTCATAATCCGTTAGATCAGCAGCGAAACAGACGGAAAACTGCAATAGTATTATAAATAGAAGGGGTAGCAAATAGTACATGCCATTAACTAGAGCAAATGGCATGCCATGGGGTCTTTAAAAAAGTCTTTAGTTTCAATGGTTTACAGCTTGAGCCTTTGGGCTAAGGCTCACTTCATTTGGCGCTGCCAAGCATTGGCAGGGAGCTGTCAAAAATATCTTCAGTCTCTGTTCTTGGGCCTCTTTCTTGGCCATAAAAGACAGGAAATTGAGGATTGATCAGTTTTTCAGAGAAGACTTTGGCTGGGGAGGAATTTAGCTTTATTTTTGTTGGCAAATTAAAAAGCTGGCTAAGTTTTATGTGAATTGCAGCTTCGAAAATTTATTACCAAGTCTGTAAGCTTATTTAAAACTATGGAGGC
>JAYZXX010000225.1:0-7214 GCA_036140815.1 Bdellovibrionota bacterium
AACTACAAGACCACATTGATATTTACATAAATTACCATAATCAAAAGCTTTTGAGTCTTTAAGCACGTAAATCCGGACAACTTATATACTTTCATATTGATTCTTTCAAGTTTTCATCCGCAATTAACGGGGCCAATTTCTGTAGAACAAATTGACACTTGTCCCCCCTCTCTCCAATTTGCCAAGCCCTCAGAAGAAAATGAAGAAAATTAGGCCGTTTCATTAAGAGAATAGCCCGACTTTCCGATAGGGATATTGAGGTTTTTCACAGGGGGAAAAATTGAAGATAGTTTTTGCAGTTATCGCCACATTCCTTTTATTAGTTTCTTATCAAAACTGTGCCAGTGATATTGATATTAATGAGCTGAAGAAAACCTTAGAAAATGGATCGAATGGGTCAAGTTCTGTTGGAGAAGACAGTTCTTCTGAAGGTTCCTCTGATGATTCGGGAAGTGATTCTAGCTCTGGGGGCACTGATGAGGGCGAAGATGATTCAGAGCAGGAAGAAACTCCAGACTATTCTGGGTTTCAGTTGATTTTACCTTCTAGTTCGCCAACGGAAGGAGATAGTAATGTGATTGTTTCTGTAGGTCCCTATGATTCAAATTATGGAGTAAAATTTTTCTTGGATGGATGCAATTACAACCCAGCTCAGGAAATTAGTCCAAGCATCGTTAATGGGGTTTATAGAATTAATGTTTCCTGTGACGAAGCTACTAGTATTGGTGTTACCGCACATTTAGTGGATTCTAAAGGCGAGCGTTTGTATACCATTGCGCAAAATGCCACTTTAAACTTTTTAGCAATTAATGTTGAGGAGTTAGAGGGGGGAGTATCTTTTCAGTCGACAAGTTATTCTGGAAATGTTGATTCAGAAATTATATTAAAGGTAAATGTAAACTCGAAGCTTTACAATGATGATGAGTATAGTTTAGCTCTAGATGATATTTCAGGCTGTAGTCTGATTTCTCAAACAGGGGACCAGAGTGTTGCTACGATGAGAATTACATGCTCTTCTGTGTTTGGTGCAAAAGAAATCCGTGTTAATGCTAGTTCTAGGCGCTATAGTGCAAGTGCTTCTACGAAACTAGCTAGTACAAAGGTTAGTTTGAATGACTTTGAAATTATAGCGGACAAGACTTATTACAGTATTGATTCTAGTGCTACGGTATTGGGTCTCACTGGTCATGAGAATCACTCGAATAAAATTGCCACGGGTGATGTGATGTGGTCACTTCATGGAAACAGTTCTGATTGTGAACCTGAAAAGGAAAAACATAGTCTCGGCGCTTGTAGTTTGGCAGTAAGTAATACCACGGCAGGTTTAAGCTGTAGTACTAGGGATCGATCCACAATCTATGTTTGCGCTAAAGTGAATAATGCTAAAGTCTATGGTAGTGCCACCAAATCCTTTGCGGTTAAAAAGAAGGTAATTTCCGTATCGATAGGTATTCAAAGTTCTTCAAATTACTATGTCGATACTAATTATTCCATCGCGGTTTCCGTGTCGGGTTTACCTAGTGGCGTTTCAGCCAGTTCATTAGAGTATGGCTATACTCTTTGCAATGGATCTAGTAGAAGTGGAAATCTTCCATCATCTTATCAAAGCAACCTTTTATCGAAAACGGCTAAGTGTAGCAGTACAGGTAGGAAGTACTTCCATGTTCATGTGAAAGGGACTGATGTGGAGGGAGAAGCTGAAATCAGTAAAGTTTTTGAAAGCTATCCTTATGTTTGGAATTTGGTTAAAACCCTTGTGGGAAGTGGAGGGGTTACGAATCTATGTAATGATTCATCTAAACCTAGTTGCGAAGGCGAGGGGGATGAAAATAATCCTAGTTACACCTGTTGTGACGGAGTTGTTATAATAGCCTGCGACAGTTTGGACTTGAGAAGCTTAGGAACAGAATCCTTATCAACCAATGCAATTGATTGTAGGGGGAGGACATCCACTGTTTGTGTCAACAATAGAACAGATATGATTTCTGCGGCTTACCGATATAGCTGTGAGAAACAACAAGCGAACTAAAAGACTTAAAGGTAAAAAAACTTCTATGATAGAAAAAATGAATGGGTCGAAGGAGAAAAACATCGACCCTTTACTTTAAAGTCTAAGCTTTAAATTGCAATCACTTCATCAATTTCTGGAAGGGCTTGTTTTAGTCTAGCCTCAATCCCTTGTTTTAATGTAATGCTTGAGCTAGGGCAACCGGCACAGGCTCCTTGCATATGAATTGCTACAACACCATCTTTATAACTATGAAAAATGATGTCTCCACCATCTAATGCAACTTGTGGACGAATTTCTGTTTTAATAATTTTTTTGATTAACTTAACTTGTTCAGAATCATTTTCATCGTCCACTTCGCCCAGTTGCTCAGTGATTAAAACTGGTTCGTCTTTTTCGATATGTTCCTTAATTAAACCACAAAGAGGCTCTTTTAAAATTTCCCACTCCACCCAATCTTGTTTGGTTAAGCTAACAAAATCAGTTCCTAAGTAAACCGACTCGGTCCATGGAAATCCAAAAAGTTTACTGGCAAGAGGGGATGGGCCAGCCTCTGATGCTTCGGCAAAATTTCTTGCCTCTGGTGAAATTTCTTTGTTCACCAAAAACTTGTAAGTGTTTGGATTGGGAGTTTCTTCTGCTGTGATTTCAATGTTTTGCATAATATTTCCTTTGAAATTGCTGAGCGAAATTTAACAAATCATGGCTTTTTCAGCAATATATCCGCTTTTTTTTAACTTATTTATAGCACAGGCTTTTGCCGCAATGCTAGAAATAGAGAAAAAATAAGCAAAATCACTGCTAGAAATCAAGTAAACTTGAATTCTCCATTAAATAGAAATACTGTTTCGGGGCATTTAACAGCAAAAGGACCCCAAAATTTCTATCAATTTCATAGGATAGGGCCCAATTCAAACGGGAGTGAAATATGACACCAAGAGTGAAGGAAATCTTAAGTTGGTACGGATCTGAAAATCCAGGAGTTCTAGCGAATATGGCAAGAATCATGAATCATGGTCGTCTTGCGGGCACAGGTAAAATGGTTATTCTTCCTGTTGACCAAGGTTTTGAGCATGGGCCGGCTAGAAGTTTTGCGAAAAACCCAGCGGGTTATGACCCAAGATACCACTTCCAATTAGCCATCGAGTCAGGTTGTAGCGCTTATGCCGCTCCTCTTGGTTTTTTAGAAGCTGGTGCTAGAGAGTTCGCCGGTGACATCCCATTAATTTTAAAAGTTAACAATTCAGAAACTCTTTTTGATGTTAAAGCTCCTATTAGTGCTGTAACTTCAGGAATCGACAATGCTCTTCGTTTGGGTTGTGCAGGAATTGGTTTTACAATCTACCCAGGAAGTTCTGCTCGTAAGGAAATGTACGAAGAATTGGCTTTGTTAACAGAAGAAGCAAAAAAAGCAGGTCTAGCGGTTGTTGTTTGGTCTTACGCTCGTGGTGAAGACCTTAGTAAAGATGGTGAGACAGGGATTGATGTAATTTCCTACGCCGCACAAATTGCCGCGCAACTTGGTGCTAATATTATTAAAGTGAAGCCTCCAACTGCACATATCGAACAGGCGGCAGCTAAGAAAGTATATGAAGAGTTTAATATTCCAGTTGAAACAATGGAAGATCGTATTCGTCACGTTGTACAGAGTTCATTTGATGGTCGTAGAATTGTGATTTTTTCTGGTGGGGCAGCTAAAGGAACAGATGAGTTGCTAGAAGAAGTGAGTCAGCTTGCAAAAGGTGGAGCATTCGGAAGTATCATGGGCCGAAATGCATTCCAACGTCCAAAAGAAGAGTCTATCAAATTACTACAAGACGTTATGGATACGTTTAAAGCTGCAGAGTAGATTACAAAAAACAGTAGAGGAGCATAGCTTTGAGTCGCGAAAAGAAAGACAACCCATTAAGAGCAGAGAAAAAAAGAAAACTGCAAAACCTTAGAGAGCTAAACATCAATCCGTATCCATATAAATACGAGAGAACTGGTTTGGCTACAGAGATTCAGGTAAAACACGCTTCATTAGAAGATGGCGAAAAAAAACCTGAGGCTGTTTTTAAGGTAGCGGGGCGTGTAATGACCAAACGTCCAATGGGTAAGGCTGCATTTTTTAATATCCAAGATACAACGGGTAAAATGCAAATCTACTTAAAGAAAGAAGAAATTTCCGAAGAAGAAAAAGCGGTTTTTTCTAATATGGATATTGGCGACATCGTTGGTGTTGAGGGCTACGCTTTTAAAACTAAAAAAGGTGAAGTTAGTATTCATACGCAAAAATTAGAAATGCTTTGCAAAAGCATCGAGCCTTTACCTGAGAAATTTCATGGATTGGCGGATATCGAGCTTAAGTATCGTCATCGTCACTTAGATTTAATCATGGATAGTGAATCAAGAAAGGTCTTTGAAACTCGTGCAAAAATTCTTAAAGAAATTCGCGCCTATCTTGATAGTCAGGGCTTTCTAGAGGTAGAAACTCCAATGTTGCAGCCGATTTATGGTGGAGCCGCGGCAAAGCCATTTGCTACTCATCACAACGCTCTTGATATGCAATTGTTCATGAAAATCAGTCCCGAGACTTATTTAAAGCGTTTGATCGTTGGCGGAATGGAGAAAGTGTATGATATGAACCGTAACTTCAGAAATGAAGGGATCGATCGTACTCATAATCCAGAATTTACTATGATTGAATGGTACGAAGCCTATACAGATTATTTTGATCAAATGGAAAGAGTTGAAACTTTAATGGAAAGCTTGGCTGTGAAATTAAAAGGTTCTTCTAAGTTTGAGTATCAGGGTAAAGAGCTAGATTTTACAACTCCTTGGCGTAGACTTAGCATGGTGGATGCCATTAAAGAGTACGGTGAAATGGATGTAGAAGCTATGTCCGATGAAGAGATTTTTTCTGCTTGTAAGAAAAATGGAACTTCCCTTGAAAAAGCAGGTCGTCGTGGCGAAATGATATCAGAGCTTTTTGAATTGGTTGCCGAAGAAAAACTTTGGAACCCAACCTTCATCACAGATTATCCAGTAGATATCTCTCCTTTGACAAAAATGCATAGAGAGAAAAAAGATTATGTGGAACGTTTTGAACTATTTATTGGTGGGATGGAGTTGGCAAACTCATACTCTGAGTTGAATGATCCAATTGATCAATACGAGCGTCTGAAGGACCAAGAAGCTCAACGTGTGGTGAACGAAGAAGCACAGCCAATGGATGAAGACTTCATGCATGCCATTGATGTTGGTATGCCACCAACCGGTGGTTTGGGTTTAGGAATTGAGCGTGTAGTGATGCTTTTGACCGATCGCCCAAGTATTAGGGACATTATTTTGTTCCCAACTTTGCGTCCACAAGCTTAGAGGTATTTATGAAACTTTTGATCGCACTATTGTTTATGATTGCTTGCTCAAGCCCCGAAACAAGGCTGCGTGAAGAGTTCGAAATACCTACATGGCAAATTCAAAAATTAAAAGACTTGGCCAAGAAGCCAGTAATTGCTAAAGACAGCATTTACTTGGATGCTCGGCCATTTTTTTTATACCAATTAAGCCATATTGAAAAAGCTTACCATATGAATCCGGAAGATTTTTTCTCTTCTAATACTAAGACTGGAAAAGTGTCTTTCACCACCAAACATTATTTTAATGCTAGAAGATTTTCTCGCTACGGTGTGGCTCCGCAGATTCCTGTTATTAGTGTGGGGAGAGGCGTTGATGGAGACGGAGAAGAATGGCTGTTGGCTTTATATTTAGAGTACCTTGGTGTGGAAAACATAATTGCCATCAATCCATCTTCAATGTCATTTAAAGAAGGCAATGTGATTCCAGTATTGCCGAATTCAGAAAAAATATGGAAACCAAAGTTGGTCGATAATTTGATAATGGATGATCAAAGTTTGAATTCCATTCGTAAGAAAAATGACTTAAATAGCAATAACACGCTGATCGTTGATACGCGAGATGCTCAGACCTATTTAAATTCAAGTCTTACAACTTTAAACGAGATTCCGCGAGTGAATATTCCCTGGCGGGAGTTTATAGACGCCAACTCTAGGCCCAATCCAAAAATATTTGATTCTTTGATTAATGTTGGTCTTCGTCCTGAAAAAAGAATTTTATGTTATGGCTCAAAGCCAGGTCACGCGGCAGTGGCTTGCATGGTTTTGCGTGAGATGGGCTTCTCTAATGCAGGTATTTATTTGCAATGAGTAGTTCAGAGAAATCCAATGTCTATTTAAATCCATTTGAAATGGATTTAATAAAGTGCGTGGATCGATATCTTGGAAAAGCAAACCTATTACTGGCGGTTTCAGGTGGGCTGGATTCCATGGTACTCCTTCACTCTCTATATCGAATTTCTGACAAGAGAGAGTTGGGTCTTCGAGTTTGTTATGTGCATCATGGGGTGCAAGAAGATGGTAATTATCGGGACCAAGCTTTCCAGTTGGTAAAAGAGACAGCTGAGAGATTGGGTCTTCAGTTTATCTCAAATTTTCCAGATTCTCTTCCTGATAAAAAGCTAAGGTCTGAGGAAGACTTTAGAGATTTTCGCTATGATTTTTTTTATAAAATTATCAATGAAAATGAGATTTTAGTAAGTGCTCATCACCAAGATGATCTATTAGAAACCCGTATGATTCGTTTGATCCGAGGAACTAGTGAAAAAGGAATAGTTGCCATGGAAGTCTTTTCTGGAAATTACTTTCGACCTTTTTTAGAGGTTTCATTGGCCCAGATTGAGAATTACGCGAAAAAAATGAAAATAAAATTTCTCTCAGATCCAAGTAATGAGGATTTGAGTTATTTGAGAAATTGGCTTCGTTTGGATTTTCTTCCTCGATTAGAAAATTATAGAGAGGGGAGTTTGGCTAGCCTTGCCAGAAGTCTAAATCTTTTAGCGGAAAATTCAGGCAATCATTTGTGGGTTAAGAATTACTATGATGCAAATGGCGTCGATTTAATAGGCATCCTTTGTTTATCTGATACGCAGAAACAACAAGTTTTCGCTAATTATTTGTATGATTTAGAGCATTTTTCTTTTCAAAAAAATCAACTAAAAGAACTAGTTCGTAGACTTGACACTCTCCAGAATGACACCAGATTAAGACTAATGGGAGTAGACTGGGTCGTCGATTCAAAACGAGCCTATGTCTGCAGAAAAAAATAAGTTTTTTAATCTCCTACAAAAGAACTAGGCAAATTCTGC
>JAYZXX010000226.1:0-16386 GCA_036140815.1 Bdellovibrionota bacterium
AAAATAAGTAAGCTAATTTGGGCCTTGATTTTTTTAACAAAAAATATCCAAGAATAAGGGCAAATCCAACACTGGAGTGCCCGCATGGAAAGGAGTATCCATTACCTGAAACCCCTAATTCCCAAAAACTCTGCATTTTTTCGAATCCACCGAAATCTAAAACTTCTCTAGGTCGTGGTCTCCCCCAATAAGGCTTGAATATGGTGTTAATCAATATGCCAGGGCCCAATAAAAAACCTAAAAAAACATACAATGACTCTTTTCTATAGCTCGCCATCGATTCTTTCACAAAACTCAAAATGTAAACCCCGATGGCCGGTAAAAGTAAAAAACCAGTGATTACAGGAGCTGCGTGGTAGAAGAATTTCCACAGGGCAAAGTCTTTTTCAAACCAAGGATGAACAGTACTTTCAGGATGGTAAAACAAGCCACCTAAATACAAATCTAGATCAGGGCTTAGGTTTATTAGGATACTTAATACTACAAATGCCCAAAAAAAGCTTTTTTCTATAGTTCGTTGATTCAAAAAAACTCCAAAATTTAGAATACTTAGCCATAATTACCTAAAAACAAGGAGTTTGGCTAGAGAAAAGCCTTAGTTGAAAATGAAAATGATTATTAATTAGCTTGCCAAAGCATTTTTTTGGGAGCATATTCTTTTGCATGGCAAATAATGAAGTATTTCAAAAACCAAAAGTATACGATGTAGAGCAAAGTGAAATTGAACTTAAAAATATCATTCGTGATATTGGTTTGAAAGTAACGAGCCAGAGACTCACCATTCTAAGATCTCTAATTAACGGTCGTGACCATGTAACTGCGCAGGAGCTATTTGAAAATGTGAGTCAAATAGATAACAGCCTTGGATTTGCCACCGTCTATCGTTTCCTAAGAACTTTGGCTGAGAACAAATTAGTCACTGAAGTACGAATGGGTGGCCTACCCGCTCGTTACGAATGGACGAAAAAAAAGAGTCACCACGATCACATCACCTGCTCCGAGTGTGGTAAAATCTGTGAATTTGAAAACCTTGAAATTGAAAAGCTTCAAGCTGAAATCGCTAAAAGCTTGGGCTTCATTCTGACAGATCACGTTTTGGAGCTATACGGAGTTTGCTCAGACTGCCAAGCAAGTAAAGGGATACTTCCTGGTAGTAAATCTTTATGAAACTAGAAGATATTGTCATTTGTCATAAGCCAGTAGGTTTTAACACTCATGCTGTGAACCAAAAAGCGGATGGTGTTCTCGAACTATTATCAAATCGTTTGAATGAAAAACTCTGGCCGATTCACCGCCTTGACAAAGAAACTTCTGGATTGCTCTTATTTGCAAAAAATAAGGAGCTAGCTGCAGAACTAGGCTCCTCTTTTGAAAAAAGAGAAGTAGCAAAAACATACTTTTTTTTAAGCAAACACACTCGTGATCAAACTCAATTTAAAATCGAAAGCACGATTGAAAAAAAAGACAAGCAGTGGACAAGCTGCCAAAAGTCTCCTTTCAATTCTGAAACCAATTTTAAAAAGATCAGAGGCACAGCTAACATTAGTCTGTGGCAAGCAGAGCCCAAAACAGGTAAGACCCATCAAATTCGACTACATGCAAAAGAGGCTGGCATCCCCATATTAGGAGATCCAATTTACTCTCAAGACATCGCCCCAAGAATGTTTCTGCATTGTGCGGAAATGAAAATCCAAGAACAACATTGGAAGAGTCCACTGCCCAAAAGCTTTGAACTAGCATTGGCAGAAGAAAATGAAGAATTGATTGACCTCTATTGTCAGCTGGAAGTTCGAAAGCTTTTATTTGGCATACAAGAGCACAGAAGCGACGCCTTTCGAGTTTACCACAAAGAAAACCGTGAGCTATCCGTAGACAATTATGCCGGAAATCTTTGGTTCAATATTTTTAACGATAGTATTTCAGGAGCTAGCTGTGTTGATTTTTTTGAAAGATTCAAAGAACAAGAGAACTGGAAACACTATTTAATTCGTCATATGATTAATCGTGGTAAAAATCCGGAAGTAAAAGTAAGAAGTTCCTCCGATATAGAAGACGAATGGATTATGCATGAACAAAAAGTTAAAATACAACTACGCTCATCACAAGGACAAAGCGTTGGAATCTTTCTAGATCAACGAGAAAACCGAAAATGGGTGTATGAACACTCTAAAAGCAAAAAAGTTTTAAATCTATTTTCCTATACCTGTGCATTCAGTCTGATGGCTGCCGCTGGAGAAGCCACAAAGGTAATCTCAGTGGATAGCTCAAAACCAAGCCTAGAATGGGGTAAAGAGCACTTTCGATTGAATGACATCTATGACAAAGACAAACACCTTTTCTTCGCCATGGAGGCGGATGCTTTCTTAAAATCCTCAGAGAAAAAAAATGAACTTTTCGATCTAGTAATTTGTGATCCACCAAGTTTTGCAAGGAACAAAAAATCATTGTTTCGAATTGAGAATGATTTTGAAAAGCTATTGATCTCTTGCTGGAATAGAACCATGAAAAATGGGCACTTATTATTTTCATCCAATTATGAGGCATGGGAGGAAAAGGATTTTCTCACTAAAATAGAAGGAAGTCTTAAAGGTAAATATGAGATAATGAAACTAAACCCAGGTTTTGACTACGAAAAACCTAGTCAGAAAAGAATATTAAAAAGTTTTCTTATCCATAAACTTTCATAAAGATTTCCTTGATTTTCGTCGATGAAATACCATGCCCTTTTTGCCTTATCTTCTCGGATTTAGCTTTTATTATTTTCAGGTTGCAGATCGATACGCTGGTGCAATTTTCCCGTATTCAGACTCAATACTTTTTTTTGTGCAGGCCATTATTTGGAGCTATATGTTTCTAAATCGAAATATCTTGTCTCCCTACCATTTGTTTTTTGGAAGTCTATTGGGCTTAGTGTTTTCAATGCAAAGCCTTGTTCACTCGGAAGGTGTATTTAGTTTTTTTGTTCAGAACTGGTTATTTTACCCAGAACTCTTTAGTGAGTCTCGCTATGAGTTAAGCCCTCTTTACCGTAACACATTATACTTTGTAGATTTTTTAGATAAACAAAACTATTATGTGGTTGCAACTATACTAATTTTACTCAGTTTTTTCTTCATTACAGATCTTTATCGAGATTGCAAAGATCGTTATCCAAACAAGGCCAGCACTCTTGTCCTTATGAGCATGCCTTTTATTTATTTATTATGGAGACCACAGAGCGGTGTAATCCTTTTATTGCCCGTTATCAGTCTTAGTTTAGGTTTGGGGCATTACCTTTATCGAAGTTTATTTGCTGGATGCCTTTCCGTCCTCCATCCCCTCGGGTGGATCTTTCTGCCGCAAGGTTTACTAAAAGCAAATTTCTCCCAAATAGGCTTGTCCCTATTTAGTTTTTTGTTAATACCAAGCATCGCCTTTTTTATGACTAAGAACTTTCTATTTGAAGAAGTGAAAGCAATTTATTGTATAAATAATATTGCAGGCTCCTTTTTTCTATGCGCCTTTAGTTACTACTTTTTATCTGACCAAGAGAGAATCAGCTTTCGACAAAAATTTTCCAACCTTTGTTATTATCTCTGTCTTTTCAGTTTTTGCTTTTTCCCTGAAGCAAACTACCCCGTACTTTGTTTAGTGTTAATTTTGTGTATACCTAGCATGACATCGGAAAACTTATACTTAGCAGTAATTGGTCTATTTTCAGGACTTTTGCTAAGCCTACAAATTCTCGAACTAGGCAACCATAAGGTTTTTCTAGCCTATGGCCTCGGTGGCCTTGCCTGTTTACAGATGGCTTTGCATATTTACAAAAACATCCCTGAAAAGACTTACTTCAAAAAGTCTAGTATTCTGTAAAAAACCAAATACTTAAAAGATTTTTGCCGATAAATAAGTTGATGAACTTTAGCAACTTTAGATGGCAAAAAATGAAAATGACAAGCAAAGTGTACACACTTCTGTTTGCACTTGTTTTTTTAAATACCGCCATTTTCTTTTTATTTAAAAGCTATATCACTGACTTTATCTCCCCTGTTATACCTTCCGTACTCATAAGCCTTGTAACTTTTTATGTGTTTGCTCGCTGGGTGAGTCGACAAATTAACCTCGCAGTTAAAAAAGTTAGAGAAGCAGCAGAAGAAATAAGAGACGGAAACTTTAGTAAAAGAATTAACTATGATCGAAACGATGAAATTGGCGAAATCTTTCAAAACTTCAACCAAATGTTGAATGACTTACAAGCTTACCAGAGCCAACAAAGAGACACACGAGCCAAAATAAAAGAGTTAGCAAACATCTCAAGGGAAAACCCCAATCCTGTGATTCGATTAAACTCACAGAAAGAAGTGATATTTTACAATCGAGCGGCCACTGAAATTGCAAAAACTCTGAAGTTAAAAATGGGTAAAAAAGTACCCGATCAGTTTTACGAATCCTACCTTGAAGCCGTGAAAGATAACACAAAATGGGAATACGATAAAAAAATCGATGGTAAAGACTTCAAAGTATTTATTGTTAATAACAAAAAGCTCGGTACAATTAATATCTATTGCTGGGACATTTCAAAACAAACTACAGCAGAAAAAAAGTTAATCAGTGCGAGAGATAAGGCTTTGGAACTATCTCAAGTAAAATCACGTTTCTTGGCAACAATGTCACACGAAATTAGAACTCCTATGAATGGGATCATCGGGCTTTCCGCTATCTTGTCTGAAACTCAATTGACAGATGAGCAGAGTGAGTTACTTCAATCAATTACACTGTCAGCCAATTCACTTCTAAGTATCATCAATGATATTTTAGATTTCTCGAAAATAGAAGCCGGAAAAATGGCAATGGAAGTTGTTCCATTTGATCTTCATAGAAATGTCGCTGATTGTATTGATCTTTTTAAAGTGTCGGCAATCCAAAAAAACATAGACATCAACTACGAACTTGAAGAAGGTCTGCCAAAAGAAATTGCCAGTGACCCAAGTCGAGTTCGCCAGGTATTAGTAAACCTCATTGGAAATGCGGTTAAATTTACGGAAAAAGGGAAAGTTACCCTGAGCGTTTCCATGAAGGAGATTGATGAAAGAAATTGCGAGCTAATTTTCGCTGTAAAAGACACTGGAATTGGTATTGATGACAAACTTCAACACAAGCTATTCCAAGACTTTTCACAAGTAGACGGTAGTATCACTCGTAAATTTGGTGGGACCGGCTTAGGACTGGCAATTAGCAAGAGCATTTCTAAACTATTAGGCGGTGACATCTGGGTAGAAAGTACCTTTGGAGAAGGCTCCACTTTCTTTTTCAGTATTCAAACTCAAAAAATTAATTCAGTGAAATCTACAAAGGTAAACGAAATTGAATTCCAATTGGACGAAAGCTTTGCTGAAAAGCATCCTTTAAAAATCGCAATCGCCGAAGACAATATGGTTAACCAGATGGTTATCGACAAATTCTTAAATAAGCTAGGTTATCAAGATTTCAGCATTCGCGACAATGGTCATGAAATCGTGGAACTCATCAAAGATGAATCTTTTGACGTGATTTTAATGGATATGCAAATGCCTTTAATGAGCGGTGTGGAAGCTTCCATTGAAATTATCGACAATGACGATATCAAAAATAAACCTTTTATTATCGCCATGACGGCCAATGCGATGGCCGAAGACAAACAGGCTTGTGAAGATGCAGGAATGAGAGGATATATCGCCAAGCCTATTAAAATTGATAATGTTGCGCTAGCACTCATTGAGGCTTTTCAAGAGAAACAAAACTCTCAAAAAGCCGCCTAATTTAACCCTCTACAAACTCTTCTAAAAGCTCTTCTTTGTAATGAGACGCATTCACAACAGTATGTATATTTCCCCTAACCGTAAAGTCTGCAGTAATATGCATTTCTTTTGGGTCCAAAAGATCCACTAAGTCGTCCAATATTTTGTTAGCAACATCCTCATGGTAAACACCAACATTTCGGAATGAATTGATGTATAATTTTAAACTTTTTAATTCCACACAGTACTGATCAGGAATGTAATCAATATAAATCGTCGCAAAATCTGGAAATCCAGAACGAGGACACAAACAAGTGAACTCTGGACAAGTAAATTCAATATTGTAATCGCGATGTTTTGTACGGTTGTCGAAACGAATCAATTCATTTTCTTCAATAGCCACGGTTCCATATTTTTTTTCTTCAGACATTTTTTCTCCAACAATTGTGAAATCTACTTCGTTAAATCTTCATATTTTTCTTCGTCATATCCAATACAGTAAATCTCGTCATTAAGCAAAAGATTTGGGCGCTTCATCAAAGTAGGTTTTTCAAGGAGTAAGGCTAATTTGTTTTTATCTTTGTCCATATCTTCTTTCGAAAACCCACTTTTTCGAAAATTAGGACTTTTCGTATTTATTAGTTTACCTTCGGAGTCTTGAGAAATTAAATTTTTCCACTCCTTAGCACTCAGCTCTTCTTTACGGAGGTCACGAAATTGAAACTCTAAACCTAATTCCTCCAGTTTTTGCCTAGCTTTTCTAACAGTATCACAATTGGGTATGCCTAACATTACAAGCATCACTAGCCTCCTTCTAAATCTGATGTAGCCAATTTTTACTATGCACATAGGATATGAGCAAGGCTTGCATCAACCATATTTTTAAGAAACGGCTGTTAAAGTGAGCGAGGATTTCCTCTTTAATCCGAAGCATTCAATAAAGCCTAAAAGGTCATAAGTTTTGTTAATATTACACTGTCATCTTTGCATGGCTATAAGTATAATAAGGGCATGAAAAAATCAGTTTACTTGGACTATCACGCCACCACTCCCGTAGACCCTAAAGTCTTAGAAGCAATGCTTCCTTTTTTCACTGAATGTTTTGGAAATGCAGCCAGCCAACACCCTTGGGGATGGAGTGCTACAGATGCCGTAGAAAAGGCAAGACTGCAAGTGGCTAGGTCCCTCTCAGCAAGCCCAGAGGAAATCGTATTTACTGGCGGCGCAACGGAAGCAAGTCACCTGGCTTTAATGGGCCTTTTTGATCAGTATGGAGACCAAGCAAATCATTTGATTACAACAAATACGGAACACAAATCCATCCTGTCAATTTGTGAAAGATTGGTAGAACGAGGTGCTGAGTTAACAATCTTAGAAGCAGATTCGGAAGGAAAAATTAGCCCTGAACAGCTTGAAAATGCCATTAGGGACAACACCCTATTTGTAAGTATAATTCATTCTAACAATGAAATTGGCAGCATAAATCCAATCAAAGAAATTGCCGAAGTCTGTAAAAGAAAGAATGTATTTTTTCATACTGACGCGGTTCAGGCAATCGGGAAAGTTCCATTCTCTTTAGAAGAGATTCAAGCCGATTTAGTTTCACTGACTGCCCATAAATTTTATGGCCCCAAGGGTACGGGGGTACTTTATATCCGTGATAAAAAACCCAAAATACAACTTAAAACCTACTTAGTTGGTGGCGGCCATGAATCCGGTAGACGTTCAGGTACTTTAAATGTACCTGGCATTATTGGCTTGGGCGAGGCGATTGAAATAGCTAGTAAAAATCTGGAACAAGAATCGATCAAGATAGCCGATCTTCGCGAGAAACTTTTAGAAAAAATAAGCAAAATCTGCGCGCAAAATTCGGTGGATTTTTTAATCAATGGCCCCAAAGACTTAAGTCAAAAACTACCTAATAATTTAAGCCTAAGTTTTAAAAACATTGATGGTGCCAAACTTAAATCTGGAATGAGACTAGTTGCTTTCTCAACAGGAAGTGCTTGTTCAACTGCCAGTGCAACAGCTTCTCATGTCTTAACTGCAATTGGCCTTGATAAAACATTGGCCAACTCCACCATCCGACTGAGCACAGGGCGATTTACAACAGAAGACGACATTAACACTTTCATGAGCTTTTTCGAACCAGCATTAAAGGCCTCCCTACTATAGCTGGTAGGCCTATAGCTTATAAATCAAAGCCCTTCCCTCTTAATTACAGTTGAAATTATTTATAATTCGGTAGTTAAGTTCCATCTCCAAGATGAGTTCTTTTAAAAAAAATGTTCAGATTATTTTTGATATTAGCAAGAGGATTCATTGAAATGTTTTTCTCGAAAGACCTCCGGTTAGCGTGAAGCTATCGATCCGCAAGAAATACATTCAAAAAGTTCCTAAGCCAACAAAGAAGCCCTGAGTTAGTATATTAGCAATGTAGTACAGCGGTCGAAACCGGCGAGTACATGGAGGTACGAGTCCTTCGAGAAAAACATTTCAATGAAGCCAGGCTTCTTAAAGCCTAAATTTTCCAATAAAAACTAAAAAAACCACATCTTTTTAAGATCTAAATATCTTCCAACCTGTTTTTAAGTACTTACATTTTTTTTGAGAAAGGGACTCTAAGATGTCCAAAGTGTGATTAAGGCTACTTGAAATTCCTGAATAAAATTGTCCAGTTCTAGCTTTTTCACTCGATATTTCAGAAGGCTGTTTACAAATCAAACGAATCATCTTTATTGCGATTTTCTGAATACCTGAAACAAAACAAAGTAATTCTAATAGTTTACAACAAAGCTCTATTTTAACGTGTTCAGCTCCTTGATATAGACAATTTTGTTGGCATTTGTTAAACTTAGAGCTAGGAGAATTTTATGATTCAAGTAAGTGAAGCAGCTAAAAACCAAATTAAAAGTATTCTACAAGCTGAGCAACGTGGCGAGGACGCTTTTTTGCGTATCCAAGTTCGCCAAGGTGGATGCTCTGGGCTTAGTTATAAATTAGAATTTCAAAACGAACAAAATGAAAACGATAAAGTATTTGAACAAGAGGGCTTTAAAATTTCTATCGACCCTAAATCTTACCTTTATATCATTGGCATGACATTGGATTACTCTGGTGGATTAAATGGAACAGGATTTAGTTTTACTAATCCTAATGCTAAAAAGACCTGTGGATGTGGTAGTTCTTTCGCTGTTTAAATACAGTATTCAAAGCCTCCTATCGGAGGCTTTTTTGCTTTTGATCTAAGCACTTAACTTTCTCTTCATTTTACTTCGTTAAAAAAAATATAATTCCCTTTTGATTTTCACGCTTTTCCTTAAACAAAACTAACGCAGCTAGTATTCTAGTGTCTTATCTAACCGCATTGTATATTGTGCTTTTTTAAGGAGTTAAAATGCGTAGTCGAATTCTTAGTACCGGAATCTACACCCCAAACCGAGTGGTTACCAATAAAGACCTAGAGTCCATGATGGACACATCTGACGAATGGATCCAACAAAGAAGTGGGATCGAAAAACGCCATTGGGTTTCTGAAGGTGAAACCACTTTATCTATGGCCACTCATGCCAGCAAAGAAGCCATCGAAAAAGCTGGAATAGAAGTTGATGATATTGATATGGTAATTTTTACCTCTTTAATGACGGATTATATTTTCCCAGGAACCGGTGTATTACTACAAGATACTTTAGGTTTTAAAGAGCACGTACCCGCATTAGACACGCGAAACCAATGTACTGGCTTTCTGTATTCTTTAAGCGTTGCTGATGCCTGGATCCGTTCAGGAATGTACAAACGAATTCTAGTGTGTGCCTCTGAAATTCACTCTACTTCCATGGACAAAACCACAAGAGGAAGGGATATTAGTGTCTTATTTGGAGATGCAGCTGCAGCTTGTATCGTAGAGGCCGCAGACGAAAACTCAGAAAGTTTTTTGATCGATCACAAACTGTATTCTCAAGGTAAAAATGCAGATAAATTAATTTTAAAAAAGCCGACTCCGAATGATCTAAGTGGAAGAATTAACAATGAAATTCTAGATGATCCTGACATTTGGCCTTATATGGATGGAAAGTTTGTTTTTAAAAATGCAGTGACAAGAATGCCGCAAGCCATGAAGGCATTGTGTGAGAAGAACTCTGTGCAATTGTCTGATATAGATTTTGTAATTGCTCACCAAGCAAATTTACGAATCAACAATATGGTTTTGGAGCACCTTGGAATTCCTCCAGAAAAGACTCACAATACGCTGGATCGCTACGGAAACACCACTGCTTGTACCATTCCATTGACCTTGGATGAGGCTGTACGTGAAGGAAAAATTAAACGTGGTGATTTAGTTGCTTTCGTTGCCTTTGGCAGTGGCTTTACATGGGGCGCTAGCTTACTACGCTACTAAGTAGTAAACATAACCTCCATTTGAGTGTTTGGAGAATCGGGGTTAACACGGATAATTCCGCTGTGAGCCTCGATGATTTTTTTAACCAAACCTAGCCCCAAACCAGTGCCACCCTTTTCTTTTTTAGTCGTAAATAGGGATTCAAAAATTTTCTCATGATAAGCCTCTGGAATTCCATTTCCTGAATCAGTAACTTGAACCACCTTAAATGCTCCTATACTGAGTAATCTAACATCAACCCAGGAATTGGGTTTATCTTTACCGGCATCGATTCCATTTTTCACTAAATTCGTGAAAGCCTGCCTTAATTTTTGACGATCTCCAACCAATTTAAAATCACCCAGTTGATCTAGTCTCAATTCAACTTTCGCATCTTCAGCGATTTCTTCCAAGTCGGAGTAAATTTCTTTGATCAATTTGCAAAAGGAAATTTCAACCAATGTGTTATCCTTTAGAAGGCCTCTTCGAAGTCCACCAAATAACTCCTTCACCCTATCTACAGAATGTTGAATTCGATCACTTCCTTTTAAAATCGCTGCTCGATCAATTTCTTCACGTTCAATGTGTTTCTCGATTTTTTCAGCATTACCCTGAATGATGGCTAAGGGGTTCATTACATCATGGATGATTTGCGCCGTAGTTTCGCCAACGGCTGCAAGCTTTGCCATTTTAATCTCAGAGCTCTCAAGCTCCTTTTGTTTCGTTATTTCAAGACGAAAACTAACGAACTCTAAAATTTCCCCATCATCCCCTAAGACTGGGCGAATGGTTGTATCTACCCAGTAATAACTCCCATCTTTAGCGATATTCTTAATTTGGTTACGCCAAGTTTTCTTTGCCCGAATGGTTTTCCACATCTCTATAAAAAACTCTTTGGGATGAAAGCCAGAATTTAAAATTTTATGGTCTTGGCCCATAAGCTCGGAACGAGAATATTTAGAAATTTCACAAAATTTATCATTTACGAAAGTAATTCTTCCTTTCGGGTCTGTTTTGGCAATGATAATTACATCATTAGTTAGCTTCTCTATAAAGTGATTTCGCTTAGAAAGAAAAGTAGCGTCTTCAGCTACACTCTTTGAAACATCCAATTCTTGAAAGATCCCTTCCAAGCGAATTAGTTTATTGTTTTCATCAAATATGGGGCGCCCTGCTGCTCTAACACTTTTCATATTATGATCTGCGGTAATGATTCTGGCGATGAGGTCCCATGGTTTTCCATGCTTGATGCAATCGTTCACTGCCTGATTAATCATTTCACGGTCATCCATATGATAGAAGGATATAGCCTCTTCCACTTCTACTTCAATTTCAGAGTTTAACTCATGAATCCGGTAAGTTTCTTCCGACCAGTAAACTCGATTTTCAGAGATATCTAAAAACCAGGTACCAATTTTTGAGATGCTTTGAGACCACTCAAATAAATCTTTATTAAACATTGGATCTAGTTTAGCTTTGGACAAGAACGAACCTCTCTCAAAATTTACCTACCTATAATCGACATATTGGGACTTTTTCCATAATATTTTATATAATCTTAATTGCAAAAAACACAGTTTCCTTGATTCCTGGACTTGGTCATTTAAAATGTCTCATGCAAGAAAAATCAATATTACTGAATGACCTTAAGTTGACTTATTTTGAGATAGGTTCTGCCGATAAACCGAAACTGCTTTGTATTCACGGTTGGCTAGATAATGCCGCCAGTTTCTTTAAAATGATTCCTTTTTTAAAAGAACATTTTCATCTGTATTTGTTAGAACTCCCTGGCCATGGACATAGTGAGCATTTGGGTAAAAGTGCTCACTACCATTTACTCGATAGCATTACATGGATCGAAGACTTTCGCCGTAAATTAGATTTAGACAAGCTGAATTTCTGCTGTCACTCCCTTGGTGGAGTACTTGCAGGCTTGTATTCTGCTAGCTTTCCTGAAAACGTGAATTTTCTATTTTCCATTGAAGCCCTTGGCCCAATATCTGCTCCTGAAGACTTGGGACCTGAATCATTAAGAAAATACACAAAACTATATTTAAGCCAAAAACAAAAGGAAAGAAAAAACCATCCAAGCATTGAGTCTTGCATTGCTGCAAGGATTCGAGATGGTGGAGTGAGTCGTGAAGATGCCAAACTGATTGTAGACCGTGGTGTGATTGAACATAATCACCAATACCAATGGACCTTTGATCGCAAACTGCAGATTTCTAGCCCACTTAGAATGACAGAAAAACAGGTCCAAAATTTCTTATCAGCCATTGAATGCCCCTACCATTTAATCGTAGCAACGGACGGGATTTCAATTTTAAGAAATGTATTAAAAGAAAGATCAAAGGCTGTGAAAAATTTAAAGATTCACAATATGACAGGAGGACACCACGTTCATATGGAAAAGCCCGAAGAGCTTTGCCAAATTTTAGCGGACGCCTTTCCCTTTTAACTTTGCGAGTTCTTACTCTTATTGTTATTTCGACTACGGTTGTTTTTAGACCTAGGTTTTCTTGGGCCTTTGTTATTAGAATCCCCTGACTTTCCTGCAGCTTTATTACTGGCTTGAGGATTTTTGGACCGATTGTCTCGTCGAGCTTTTTGATTTCCCGACTTAGCATTTCTGTTATTCCTTCCACCTGATTTTTTGGATGGACCAGACTTAGAAGACATGTCTTCTTCCTCATCCGCTTCACCATAGGTTTGGAATTTTTTATTTCGGCTTCTTAATTTCTTAATGTACTCATCGTCGCTATCATCTTCTTTACGATTTTGCTTTTCACGCTCTCGCTTTCGACGAATTTGCTCTAAGGCACGTTTGGTCTCATCCTCATCAAAGACCTCAACAGCACGACGCTCATTGGTCCTATCAATTCCTACTTGTGTAGAGGCACCAAACATATCCAAATCAGAACCACCTAGAAGAATCGAGCCCTCCACAGCATGACTCTCTTCCCCTTCTGCTTTCTGCGCTTTCCCGCTTGGTTTTTTCGCATAAGCTCCGGAGGCTTGCTTCTCAATTTGTTCATTGAGATCGATTGTCACATCTCCAAAACACTTCAACTGGCAACTGAGTCGGGAATGATCAACAAAATGAGCTGTACCAATCAAACTGATCTCACGATCAGAAGGAGGAAGTACATTGTACTCCCCTTGTGCGATTTGCACTTTGCATTCAGCACAACTAGGTGTTCCTCCACAAACCGACTTGATCTGTACTCCTGCCTCTTTGGCCATTTCCAAAACCGATTTATTACTATCTACTTCCACTTCAATATTTTGTGGAACAAATTTAATTTTCATTTATCACTCCACAATGAGTCTTAAAAATTTCTTTTTACCGGCGCGAATCACAACATTTAATCCACTGGAAAGTTCCATAGAGAACTTTTCATCATCCACCTTCTCACCGTCAATCTTGACTCCACCACCTTTGATCAAGCGTCTGGCTTCACCATTCGAAGAGGTCATACCCAATTCACTTAAAAGGTTTGGTAGAGGAATGGAATCTGCTCTAGCTTCCATTTTACTTTCTGGAATCTCATCAGGAAGGCCTTTGTTCACAAAAATCTCATTAAACTCAGCTTCTGCGGCATCTGCTGCAGCTTGGTCATAAAACCTAGCTACAATCATTTTTGCTAAATTGACTTTTGCATTTCTAGGATGAGTTTCTCCAGAGGCTAAACCAGATTTCAGTTTCTCTAAATCATCATTGGTATAGTCAGTTAACAATTCGTAATAGCGAATCATTAGCTCGTCTGAAACCCGCATAGATTTTCCAAACATATCTTTTGGAGAATCTTCTAAGCCAATGTAGTTATCCAATGATTTTGACATTTTCTGAACGCCATCAAGGCCTTCTAAAATCGGCATAGTTAAAATGCATTGAGGTTCTTGGCCATAGGCTTTTTGTAGGTCTCTCCCCACCAATAAATTAAATCTTTGATCACTTCCACCAAGTTCGATATCTGCTTTTAAAGCAACAGAATCGTAACCCTGCACAAGCGGGTATAAGAACTCATGCAAAGAAATAGGCTGATTGTTTGAAAATCGTTTCGTAAAATCATCACGCTCAATCATACGAGCAACAGTATAGTGACCAGCCAACTTAATAAAATCAGTGGCATTAAACTTTTCCATCCAAGTAGAATTGTAGGCAATCTCTGTTTTGTCTGGATCTAAAACCTTAAAAACTTGTTTCGCGTAAGTTTTAGAGTTTTCAACAACCTCTTCTTTACTCAAGGCGGGACGAGTTTCATTTTTCCCTGTTGGGTCACCAATCATCGCTGTAAAATCACCGATTAAGAAAATGATATGATGGCCTAGCTCTTGAAAAATACGCATTTTATTTAAAACCACATAGTGACCTAAATGTAGATCGGGACGGCTTGGATCCATCCCGAGTTTAATTCTAAGTGGTTGATTTTTTTCAAAACTCTTTTTCAATTTTTTAAGAAGCTCCTCCTCCGAAACAAGATCTACACTTGCATGTCGGATTCGCTCTAGCTGTTCTTCTGGACTCAAAAAAGCCATGAGTTACTCTCTTTCTTATCTTGCGTGTTCAATGGCACGGATTTCACGAATTACAGAAACCTTAATTTGCCCTGGGTAAGTTAGCTCACGTTCAATCTTTTTAGCAATGTCACGACTTAACATCACTGCTTGATCATCCGTTACCTTAGCGCCTTCTACAATCACACGAATCTCTCTACCTGCTTGTAAAGCATAAGAGCGAATCACTCCGTCAAAACTATTGGCAATGCTCTCAAGGTCCTCTAGACGATTAATATAGGCTTCCATCATTTGACGACGAGCCCCTGGTCGTGCACCACTTAATGCATCTGCTGCCTGAGTAAGGAAAGCATAGATAGTTCTTGGCTTTTCATCTTCGTGGTGAGCACGAATTGCGTGAACCACCTGCTCAGACTCTCCATATTTCTTGGCAAAATCTGCTCCAATAACTGCATGAGATCCAGAGATACTGTGATCCAATGTTTTACCAATATCATGTAACAAAGCAGATCTTCTAGCCAACTTAACATCAGCACCAAGCTCCGCAGCCATCATACCAGCCAAGAATCCTACTTCAATAGAATGTGGATAGTTGTTTTGCGTATAAGAAGTACGGTAGCGAAGAGAACCCACCAACTTCATGATTTCAGGGTGAACATCAGAAATGCCTAAATCAAAACAAGCTTGCTCCCCATCCGCCAAGATACTTTTGAAAAGCTCTTGTTTTTCTTTCGTTAAAATCTCTTCAATTCTTGCTGGATGAATTCGTCCATCTTCAATTAACTTCTCTAAAGTTCTTCTTGCAATCTCACGTCGAACAGGATCGAAACCAGAAATCACAACGGCCTCAGGCGTATCATCGATAATTAAATCAACACCGCAAGATGTCTCTAATGCGCGAATGTTTCTACCTTCACGACCGATAATTTTCCCTTTCATCTCTTCGTTGGGAAGTTCAACTACAGACACACTTCTTTCCACAACGTATTCACCGCTGTATCTAGAGATTGCCATGGAAATTAAACGCTTCGCCTCAGCTTCGGCATTTGACTTCGCCTCTTCTTCGATTCGGTTCGCTAATTTACTAGACTCAACTTTTGCTTCGTCTTTTACCAACTCAAGTAGCTGTCTTTTGGCTTCATCTTCGGAAAAGTTTGAAACTGTTTCTAATTTTTTTCTCAACTCAAGCTCTAGAGCTTTCTTTTTCTCTTCCTGTTCTTCTACTTGTTTTTTTGCAATTGCTACTTTTTCTTCACGATCCGCAATATCTCTTTCCTTATTAGAAAGCTTATCCCGCTTACTATCCATATCTCTTTTAAGATTATTTTCTTTATCTTTAAGAGACTGCTCCATTTTATCTAATTCTTTTCGACGATTTTTAATATCGCCTTCTGCTTTCGAACGGATCTTATCGCTATCTTGCTTAGCTTTTCTTTCAATGTCCTTAGTAGCCTTATGCGCATCTTTCTTAGCGCGACTAACAATTCTCTCTGCTTCTTTTTCAGCATTGTTTACTTGTTTCTTGTTATTCATTTTTACGAAAAAAGCAGATCCAAATACACCAGCCAATATACCAGCTACAGAACCGGCTCCTAGCCAAATCACTTCTGTCATTTTAACATCCTTTCCCAGTGATAAACCTTCTCATCTGTCACTAAAAAATCTAATTTTTGATCAAACTCATCCCAAACTAAATCCTCTTTTGAAACCTGCTCATTAAAGGCCACACCAATT
>JAYZXX010000227.1:0-14237 GCA_036140815.1 Bdellovibrionota bacterium
CGGCTCATTCGAAGAACTAAGCCGAGGAGTTAAATACCACCTACAATAAAAACACAAACAACCCCCTGCCGAAGGCTAAGATATTTTCCCTTCAGAGGGCAGACTCATTCGAACAACAAATCTTAGAACTTAAAGCAGATCCTTAAACAAAAACCCCTTGAATCTTCTCAGCCAAAAAGGCAACAAAATCATCTTTATCATTTACAGCAGGCACCAAACTCAATTTTTCCCCACCATTTTCACGAAAACTCTCGTCCCCTTGAATAGCAAGTTCTTCTAAGGTTTCAATACAATCCGCCACAAAAGCAGGACTAGCGATGCTTACTCGTTTTTTGCCATGTTTAGCAAGGCCTTCGATGGTTTCATCGGTGTAGGGGCGCAGCCACTCTGTCGGGCCTAATCGAGACTGAAAACTAACGGTAATTTGATCATCGGATAGACCAAGTTTTTTTTGTAATGCTTTTGAAGTGGCGAAGCATTGCGCTCGATAGCATTTAGGGTGATTGTTTTGATACTTATCGCAACAGCCTGCACTTAAACATTTTCCGCTGGGATCATTTTTCTTAATCATAGATTGCGGCACTCCATGATAACTCATGATGAGATGCTCGCTATTATTTTCGGCCATCGTGTCTTTAATATTTTCAGCAAGACTTTTAATAAAACCTTCGTCATCACAAAAGTCTTCAATACAGCAAAAATCACCTTTGTAATTTGCTTGTTTTAAAAGTTTCTCCATTTGATTGATGGAAGAACGTGTCGTTGCTGTGGCGTATTGGGGATACAGTGGGAAGAATAAAATCTGTTCATAATTTTCCTTCATGATTTTATCTACAGCTTGGTCCATCCCAGGATTTGCATAACGCATACAAAAATCAATATCCGCTTCAGGCATAATTTTTTTAAGTTTTTCGATTTGTTTAAGAGTGTATACCATTAGGGGCGAGCCATCTTCGGTCCATACAGTTTTATAAGCATGGGCAGATTCTTTTGGTCTCTTAGGTAATATGAATAATTTAACAATCATCCATCGAATGGGGTAGGGGGCTGCAATTACTTCTTTATCCATTAAGAACTCATCAAGGTATGGCCTTAAAGCCTCTTCGGTTGGTGCATCAGGGGTTCCCAGGTTGGATAGTAAGATTAGAGTTTTTTTGTTTTTCTGTAAACGATCAGTAAATTGCATGCTTATACCCACTAAATAAAAAATTATGAAGTCAATGTAGTCATGTCAGGACGAAATGGCAAGAATTGGCTGACTTATCGAAGGATTTGTTTTTTCTATTCGATCACTACTTCAAATATTGAGAGACTAGGATTTTTATCCATTTTAGGCAGCATTGCCGTAGGTTTTAGCTTCAATAAGAATCTTGCATTTTACCTAGACGAACGCAGTGATCTTTGAAAGACCTAGATACAATTTTCTGGCTTTGGTATGAATAGAGGACCAAGTTTTTTCCCGGAAAAAACTTGGCTAATTTACACGCAAACTAGACCGAATTTTTTGCATTGGTTGAAGGTCTAATCCAGGCTTCCAAATCGGCTTTTGGACTATGGTTTTTCTAGGGCCTTTGCTAGCATTAAATTAGTGAAATTTCATAACTTTTACAAAGTAACAAGGATGTCATGAGTAAAAGCAAATTCTTATTAAAATTAATCAGTTTTGTAATTCTTTGTAGCTCAGGAAGGGCCAATGAAGAATTAGCCAAACTATCCAATGTTTTTGTTGCTGAAAATTATCAGACGGCTGAAACAATTATTAAAACTCGAATCTCTCAAATTGAAGCCGAAAATTCGGAAAAAGAGTCGTTGAGTGAAGCCAACAAAAAAGATCTTGCAGGTTATTTTTTTGCTTTAGGAAAAGCAAGATTCCATTTGAAAAATTTCGCTAGCGCTGAGGCGGATCTACTTCAGTCTTTAGATTTAAGTAGTATTTTCCCTGATTATAATTATCACTATTTAGGAATGATTGCTTTTGAACAGAAGGATTTAGCGAAGGCAAAGAGATATTTTAATAAAGTTTTAAATTATCGCCCTCGATCCCACCTTCATCTTGAAGCTAGACACCGACTGGCTGATATCGCAATGGAAAAGAAGCATTGGAATACCGCAAGGAAGCTTCTTCGTTACATTGAAAGAAAAAAGCGAAGAGAGCCGGCTTATCCCTACATTATTGAAAAACTCAGTACCGCCGAAGTGAAAAGAAATAATTTTTGGCAAGCTTGTCGCTGGATGAGAAAACTATACCGTTCTTACCCGACTCATGAGATTACTTCTTCTTGGGGAACGGATTTATCCCAGGTTAAGCTTGGAAAGTTTTCTCCAAAGTGCAAAGAAACCAATTCAGATCGAAGTAGTAGAATAAAAAGACTTCTCTGGGCAGGAGAAGTGGATAGGGCAGAAACTGAAATTGAAAGTTTTCGTAAAAATACAAAGAGAGACTATGATGCGGACATCCTTCTAGTTCGTTATTACAATCACAAGGGAGATGTTGCTCAGTCATTAAAGGTTTTAGAAAAACACTTTGAAACGAAGCGCTATGATTTTGAATATCTTAATAAATTAGCATCCACTACGGCGAAGTTGGGTAAATTCCCCCAAGCGGTTGGTTTATATTACAAGGCCTTTAAATTGAGACCACGAGGAAAGCAGGCTAGAGATTCTCTTTTTCAAGCGGCGTACTTAAGTTATCAATTTCAAGACTATGATGGTGCAGATCGAAAATTTGAAGAGTTAATAAAAAAGTTTCCTAGAAGCGGGTCAGCGAGAGATGCAAAATGGCATATGGCTTGGATTCGATACTTAAAAGGTGACTATGCTGGAGCAAATGAGCAACTAAATACGATGTGGCGTCAACGTCGTAGGTATCGTTGGTCACGTGCAGTGACCAATGACAAAATTATGTACTGGCGAGCCATGACTCTTTTAAGAATGGATAAAAAAGAGGAAGCTAAAAAAGATTTAATGAAGTTAGCAAGCAAGCAAGAGTATAGTTTCTATGCTTTAAGCGCTCGTTCAAGAGTTATGGAGCTATTCAAAGAGACTGTAAATAGAAATCCAGCAAGTATGGACTTTACGAAATTTGAAGAGAGCGTTGCCAATCTTGAAATTGCTCCCACTACAGAGGAACTTGCGAAAGCACCAGAAGATGGGGAAGAGCAATCAGGAATTCTCTCGGATGAAGAGGATCTAGAGAAGGAAGAGGAAAAACTTTCTAAATTAGAAGATGAACAAGAGAAAAAGGCCGAGTCTGAAAAGGTTAGTTCAGATTCGAAAGGTGCTTTGGCCATGTCAGCTCCTGAATCCAGCGATGATGTGGAAATTGAAGAGGAGAAATTAGAGGTTACCAACTTTCGAAGTAAGGTTATGAATCAAAGGTTTGAAAGAGCTTTGGAGTTAATGAAGTTTGGGATGTTTGATTTAGTTCGTTGGGAACTTTATGACATTGAACGTAGAACCAGCAATAGAACCTACTTAAAAACTTTGATGGAAGCTTATCACCGTATTGGCGCCTATCACAGGTCGGGATACATTGGTCAGGTTTATTTTTCAAGCGAACGCTCAAAGCATGGAATCGAAGGAGCAAAATACCTTTGGGATTTTACTTATCCACAAGCCTATAAAGAAAATGTTGTTAGTAGTGCTAGTAAATTTGGAGTACCACCTGAATTGGTTTGGGGGGTCATGAGACAAGAAAGTCATTTCCGTCAAGACATTCGCTCTCCTGTAGGCGCGAGAGGTTTGATGCAAATTATGCCATACACTGCGGATAAACTTGCTGCGCTTCTTGGGAAGGGCGACTATGTTGTAGATCAGTTATCAACGCCTGAGGTAAATGTTGAGTTTGGCGCAAGGTATTTACAGAGATTGAATAAAAAGTTCGACAACAAATACCCCTTAACGGTAGCTGCCTATAATGCCGGTCCTCACCGTGTAGATGCATGGTTAAAGAATTTCGGTCACCTTGATATGGATGAGTTCATTGAACATATACCATTTACTGAGACGAGACTTTATGTGAAGAAGGTGATGACAAATTTTCATGTCTATGAGCTTCTTAGAGACCAAAAACGGTTTAATTTGGATGTAGCGATGTTGAGTCGTCCAGTGGGGCTAACTTATGTGGGAGATTTACCAACCAAAGAAAACTGGAACTAAGTGCCTAATGAAATATTCCAATGAGCGGCCTTTATGCACAGGGCCGTTTTTTTTTATGGTAGTTTGCAAATAGATTTTCTATGCTCTTAGTTTCTTTGGAGGAAATATGAAAAAGTATTTAATTTGCTCAATCTTAGTGATGATTCCGAATTTACTTATGGCTGAAACCTACGATTTAGATTTTAGCCTTAAGCTGAATGGTCAGGAAGTGGCCAAGCCTAGAGTAAATATTGAATTGGGTGAAGTGGCGACCATTGTGAATGAAAATGATGGTATCAAGAATATCATTGAAGTAAAGGCTACCGCTGTAGATTTTTCTGGTGAGGAGTCTATTCATTATGATTTTAAAATTAGTCAAACGGATAAAGAGGGAATCACTAAAGTAATTGCTAGTCCACAAATTTGGAGTTTGGAAGGTGAAGAGGCCACCGTCGAAACAAAAAGAGAAAATGAGAGCCTTGAATTAAAGGTAAAAGCTAAAAAGTTATAGTTTAACTACAGGGAACAACTCGAACGACCGGATCTTTTCCGATTTTGTAGTCAGTTATTTTTAAAAAGAGCTGGTCGTTTTCAACATAAAGTTCATGATCAAAACGTACTTTCAAACCACCAAAATAGATTTGTTCTAATTCTATTTTTAATGAAGATTCGCTCAAGCATTGTCCTTGGTACAAAACTTCTACATTTCCAGATTTCAAAGTTTTTCGTTTTGTGCCATCCAATTCTAATGGACCTAATGCAATACCAAGTTTAGTTTGCTTCATAGAGTAGGGATTTGATTCCGCCAAACTAACCAAGGTTTTCTCGTTATCATTATTACCACATTTGTACTCGCCAACAATACTCTCGCAAGACCAGACCAATTTGGGAATAAAGGGAACAATAAAAACAAAAGCAATGATCACAAAAATACGCATAAAGCCTCCAGGTATTAAGACTAGCAAAGCTTTCCAGTTTTCCTAAGAAATACTAGGACAACTAAAACCTTAGTCCGGTATAAGAGAGCCTAGTACCGAAGAAAAAAATAAAAACCAAAACATCATAGAAAGCCCCCTTTAAGCCTCCATCAAAAAAATAAATAACAAAAGCACCTTTGAGAGCAAAGCGAATCAAACAGCCATCGGCGACAAAGCCGCCCCATACCCCGCGCCAGCAAACAAAGAAAATAACGACGAGATTTAATTCTAAAGAAATAAGAAAGAGGCCGAATGAAGCAAAAGTGTTTTGATCAGACCTTTTTGGGCCAGGACGGCCCAAAACGAGTGACATGGATGTGAGGGAAGAAGCCGCAGGCGAATGACCGGAAACGTGTCTGAGAAAAATACTTTTGTTTCAGGAGGCTGGCTCATTCGAAGAACTAAACTGAGGAGTAAAAAACAATAACCACAAAGAATCCCCAGCCGAAGGCCAAAAACCTGTATGAGAAAAATACTTTTGCTTCAGAAGGCCGGCTCGATCAAAGAACAAAACCGAGGAGTTAAAAGAAAATCCAAAATAAACCCAAACAAAGCCCCAAGGTAAAATAAAATCCTAAGCCAAAGGCGAAAAAAAAGCTCCTGAGTCACCCCAGAAGCCAAGTATTTCCAAGAACTAAAATCTTAATTCCAATCCAAGATAACCTTACCACTTTGTCCTGAATTCATAACTTCAAAAGCTTCCTGGAAGTCATTGATAGAATAACGATGAGTTACAATAGGAGTGATGTCTAATCCTGCTTGAATCAAACTTGCCATCTTGTACCAAGTTTCAAACATTTCACGACCATAAATTCCCTTAATTTGTAGACCTTTAAAAATTACCTGGTTCCAATCCATCGGCATATCTTTTGGAGGAATTCCTAGCATGGCAATTTTTCCACCATGATTCATGGTATCTAGCATTTGTTTTAATGCACTTGGAACACCAGACATTTCAAGTCCAACATCAAAACCTTCTGTCATTCCTAAGTCATTCATTACTTCTTTAAGGTCGGTGTCTTTAACATTAACCGCTCGGGTAGCACCCATTTTCTTAGCTAAATCTAGGCGATACTCATTCACATCAGTGATAACAACATGTCTAGCTCCTACGAACTTACAAATGGCTACGGCCATAATTCCAATAGGTCCTGCGCCAGTAATTAGGACATCTTCTCCAACTAAATCAAAGCTTAAAGCCGTGTGAACAGCATTTCCGAATGGATCAAAAATAGAGGCAATTTCATCACTAATTTCTTCTGGAAGCTTAAAAACATTGATGGCAGGTAATGCCAGGTATTCAGCAAATGCACCAGGGCGATTAACTCCAACCCCTTCTGTATTTCGACAAAGATGCCTTTTTCCAGCACGACAATTTCGACAATAGCTGCAAGTAATATGGCCTTCTCCGCTGACTCGATCACCAATGTTCAAGCCTTTTACCCCTTGGCCTAGCTCAACAATTTCACCTACATATTCATGGCCCACTGTCATTGGTACAGGGATTGTGTTTTGTGACCATTCATCCCAGTTATAAATGTGAATGTCTGTTCCACATATCGCTGTTTTTTTAATTTTTATTAATACGTCATTGTGACCCAGTTCTGGCTTTTCGGTTTCAGTCATCCAGATTCCAGGTTCTTTTTTTAATTTTGCGAGACTTTTCATGAAATCACTCCCATCTCTTTACCAATTTTAATAAATGCATCTACGCAGCGATCAATTTGCTCTGTACTATGGGCTGCACTCATTTGAGTTCTAATTCTCGCTTGTCCCTTGGGTACGACAGGAAAACTAAAACCAATTACGTAGATTCCTTCTTTTAATAATTCGTCAGCCATTTTACTAGCTAGGGCTGCATCGCCGATCATAACTGGTATAATGGCATGGTCGGCACCCGCTAGAGTAAAACCAGCCTCTGACATTCTTTTTCTAAAATGTGCAGAGTTGTTTTTTAATTTATCTCTAAGCTCAACACCCTCGTTTAACATTTCTAAAACTTTCAAGCTAGCCCCGCAAATCATCGGTGCTAAACTATTGGAAAAAAGATAGGGACGAGATTTTTGGCGTAATACATCAATAATTTCTTTCTTTCCCGATGTGTAGCCACCACTGGCTCCGCCTAAAGCCTTACCAAGTGTACCTGTTAAGATGTGTACGCGATCCATACAATTTGAATATTCGTGAGTTCCTTTACCTTTATCACCTACAAAACCAACGGCGTGGGAATCATCAATCATTACATAGGCATTGTACTTTTCAGCTAGATCACAGATTCCGTTTACATTGGCAATGATACCATCCATTGAGAACACTCCATCTGAGGCGATCAAAATGTTTTTGCAATTGGCTTCTTTAGCTTCTTTTAATTTTTGCTCTAGATCAGCCATATCGTTGTTTGCATAACGGAATCGCTTTGCTTTACATAAGCGAACCCCGTCAATAATGCTTGCGTGATTTAAAGCATCAGAAATGATGGCATCTTCTGGGCCTAAAATTGTTTCAAACAAACCTGCATTGGCGTCAAAGCAAGAAGAATAAAGAATTGTGTCTTCTGTCTCTAAAAACTTAGAAATTTCTTGTTCTAGTTTTTTATGGATGTCTTGAGTTCCACAAATAAAGCGAACCGATGCCATTCCGAATCCATATTTATCTAAAGTTTCTTTCCCCGCTTGAATAAGAGCAGGGTGGTTTGCAAGGCCAAGGTAGTTGTTTGCACAAAAGTTCAAAACATCTTCTCCGTTTTGAACGTGAATCTCTGCCGATTGCGAGGAATCAATAATTCTCTCCGCTTTAAATAGACCATCTTGTTTGATTTGTTTTACAGTATTCTCTAAATCAGAAATTAAATTGGCCAAAATATCTCCCTATGAAGCACAAACCAAAGCCCAAAAGTTTTGATTCGAAAAAATTAAATTAAAAAGCCCCTCAGATATACACGTTGCAACTTCAAGAATCAATGCTAGCAAATATACAAGGAGTAAATACAGCCTCAAAGCGACAGAAATAAATTCAAATTATTACTTTCTAGCTTCGTGCTCTGGCTACGAACTGGCAAAAAAGAATGAAACTTCTTCACTGTAATTCTAATCATTTAACTAGCTCTGTACTCATCTGAGCAAATGCGTCATATTGAGGAGCATTCCAAAGGGGAATTGTGGAAGTTTAATGGCTAAAGTGCTATAATAGCTTTCTTTGTTTTTTTCGATTAGAGGTAGAGTCTTTGCATCTTAAAAAAATATTTTATTTTGTACTCACTATGGGACTTCTGATGATCTTTTTTGATTTATCAGAGTTTGAAGGACCTATCGTGGATTTTGCCAATTTCTCTTTTGTATTTGGAATTATTGGCTTATTTGTTTATCAGGTTTTCGCCAAAAAAATGTCTTATTATTTTTTAAAAAGGTTAATGGGCGCGAGTTTCGTTTTGTTTATCATAGCAACAACTACCTTCTTGATGTTGCGTTTGATGCCGGGTGGTCCTTTTGATTCTGATAAGGCTTTACCTCCAGAGGTACTAGCCAATATAGAAGCAAAATACCATTTAGATAAACCAATGATCGAACAATATATGTATTACCTTGGGGATCTTGTACAAGGTGACCTTGGAGAATCCTATAAGTACATAGGTCGAAGTGTTACCGATATTATTTCCGAAAGCATACCTAATTCTTTAAAGCTTGGGCTTTATTCTTTGTTGTTGGCATTTCTTCTGGGAATCCCATTAGGAGCCCTAGCTGGTGCAAAACACAATACGATTTGGGATACCAGTGCAATGTTCATGGCAATTTCAGGGGTGGCGCTACCGTCCTTTCTTGTGGGGCCTTTGTTGATTTTGTTTTTCACCTTCTATTTGAATTTGTTGCCTCCCGCTCTTTGGGAGTCACCAGTTCATTACATTATGCCTGTGGTAACTCTTGGTTTGAGACCAGCGGCGATCATAGCTCGATTAACTAGATCAAGTGTTTTAGACACTATACACTCTGACTTTGTAAGAACAGCTAAGGCTAAGGGGCTATCCGCTAGTGTAGTATTGTTTAAGCATGTTTTGAAAAATTCATTGATTCCAGTAGTAACAATGTCAGGGCCATTGGTAGCAAATATATTATCAGGCTCTTTTGTTGTGGAATTAATTTTTGCCGTTCCAGGAATGGGAAAGCACTTCGTGCAAAGTGTAACCAATCGTGATTATCCTTTGATTTTAGGCGTGACTTTATTGTATGCGGCCCTTCTGGTTTTAGCGAATTTAATTGTAGATTTACTTTATGCAGTGATTGATCCACGCATTCGATTGTCAAACTGAGGCGAAACGTGAAAGAACAAAAATCAAAATCTCTTTGGTATGATTCATGGCGTAGACTTAAAAAGAATAAGGCTGCGGTGGTTTCTGCTGTGTTTTTAATGATCGTTTGCTTCTGTGCTTATTTCGCCGATTGGATCGCACCTTATTCCTTTGAAGCGCAAGATGCTTCTAAAATTCTTTTGTCACCAGGTGCAGAGCACTGGTTAGGTACCGATAGTTTAGGGCGTGATCTTTTATCTCGTATTATTTATGGTGCACAGATGTCGATGGCCGTAGGTATTTTTACATCCCTTGCTTCCTTGGTTATGGGGGTAATTTATGGTGCTATTTCTGGTTGGTTTGGAGGACGTGTCGACTCTATTATGATGCGTTTTATAGATATTTTGTATACCATTCCTGCTTTGGTTTTACTTATCTTGGTTATGGTTTTATTTAACTCATTGGCCACAGAATTAGATCCTAAGGACAAAGCTCTCTATGGTACATTTGTGGCCCTGAGTATTGTTGGTTGGGTGAACATCGCTCGTCTAGTAAGAGGACAGGTTCTACAGGAAAAGCAGATGCTTTACGTTGAAGCGGCAGTTTCCATTGGGGTTCCCTCTCATCAAATTTTGACGAAACATATTTTGCCAAATATTTTAGGGCCTATCATTGTAACTTTGACCTTTCAGATTCCTGCGAACGTAATGTTTGAAAGTTTTTTGAGCTTTATTGGATTAGGAATCCAACCTCCTTATGCGAGTTGGGGTACCTTGGCCGCTGACGGTTGGAGAAGTCTCCGTACCTATCCTCACATCATTATCAGTCCTGGCGTGATTTTGTTTTTAAGTATGCTAGCATTTAATTTGTTGGGGGATGGTTTACGTGATGCTTTTGATCCCAAGGCAAGAAAATAGTATAAGAAATTCTCTTACTTTATAGGCAGTGCCTAGTCCCTCCATTCAGGTTTCTTCTAGGTAGCAGAATTTAAATTTTGGTGAACAAAGTTATTTTGAAGGAATTGTATGAGTTGCTTTTGGAAGTGGCTTAGGTCTTCAAAAAAATCGCTACTTAAAAAACAGACAAAATTTCTATCATTAATAGTTTAATCTAAAAAATGGATTCTAATAGGGCAGTTGAGCTGGCTTCCATCATGAAAAATTATGGATGGGGATATCCACAATAATTGTGGAAAACTTTTGTGTTGACCAGGTGTATTGGCACTTCAGAAAGGCTTTTAACTGTTTACGATTTTTTAAATTATTTCAGCTCTAAAAGGGCTGCCTTGTTTTTTAGGGGTAGTGGTGGTAGTTAAAGTTCATTAGGAGAGAAATATGAAAAAATGGATTCTTGCAGTTTTGTCCATAGGGCTTGTGATTTCAAACGTATCATGTACTAAAAAGAAAAAGGCGACAACCGAGGTTGAAAAAGATGCTATCGTTGTGAGACTTGAGGCTGAGCCACCGGCATTGGACCCAAGTAAGCAAGTAGATCATGTATCTATGGTTCCTATGCAAAATTTAAATGAAGGCTTGATGTCATTAGACAAAGAGATGAACCCAATTCCTGGTTTAGCGGAACGTTATGAAGTAAATAAGGACGCCACCGAGTACACTTTTTATCTTCGCAAGGGAGTGAAATGGAGTGATGGCCCTGAGTTAACTGCTCAAGATTTTGAATACGCATGGAAAAGAATGCTAGACCCAAAAACAGCGGCTGAATATTCCTACTTTTTGTACGACCTGGTTAATGCCGAGGAATATAATACAGGTAAAATAAAAGACGCTTCTAAGGTTGGTGTCAAAGCCATTGATAAATACACTTTAAAAGTGAATTTAAGATCCTCAGCTAGTTATTGGTTAAATATTCCAGCTTTCGTGGTTACTTATCCTGTAAGAAAAGATATTATCGAAAAGCATGGGGACCAGTGGACTGAGGCTGGAAACTTCCCCAGTGTTGGTCCCTATAAGTTAACTGCCTGGGAGCATGATAGTAAAATCGTGATGGAAAGAAACGAAAATTACTATGGTGAAAAACCAGCGATTCGCAAAGTTACTCTTTTAATTATTACAGAAGATGCTACAGCAGTTAGTTTGTATGAGTCAGGAAAATTGGATTTTTTCAGAAAAATTCCTGGGCAGGATACAGAACGATTCAGAAAACAAGGCAAAGTTCACGATGTACCTTATTTAAGAGGGTATTACTATGCATTCAATGTTGAGAAAAAGCCGTTTGATGACGTGAAAGTAAGAAAAGCCTTTGCTTTAGCTGTAAATAGAGCAGTGTTTCCGAAGATTCTAAAAGGTGGAGAGATGCCAACTTCATCTTGGATTCCGAAGGGCATGTTTTCCTACAATGCTGATATTGGTTTAAAATTTGACGCTGAAAAGGCAAAAGCAAGTTTAGCAGACGCTGGTTATCCGAAGGGAATGGGCTTTCCAAGAATCGATATGGCCTACGACTCGAGAGATTATAACAAGCCAGTAGCAGAGGCTCTTCAAGCTATGTGGAAGTCTACTCTGGGCGTACAAATTGATGTGGTAAGTATGGAGTGGAAGGTTTACCTTTCTAAAATGCGTCAGGATGCAAATCAAATCTATCGTTTAGGTTGGGGAGCGGATTTTCCAGATCCGCATAATTTCATGGATTTGTTTTTGAGTAATAGTGGGAACAATTACACTCGTTGGAAAAATAATCAGTATGATTCTTTGGTGAGAAAGGCTTCGGAAGAGTTGAATCGTTCAAAGCGTAAAGAACTATATGATAAAGCTCAGAGAGCCCTTTTAGAAAAAGACGCCGTGATCATTCCTTTGTTTAACGAAAGTTTAAATTATATGGTGAGTGATCGAGTTGAAAACCATTTTTTAAACAGTATGGGTGATGTGTTCTTTAAGAACTTTAGTTTGAAGAAGTAGAGTAAAAAATAAGAATATAGAATATTATAAAAGCTTCCCCAGGGAAGCTTTTATTTTATCTCAATTTCCATAACTCCTATGCCGCGAGCTCCATTGTATGGTGCTCCATAAGCAGGGGAGACTGCATTGGGGTCCGTCGTAAGTTGGTCAAAACCTCCTGCAAGATAAAAAAGGTAAATCTTTGAGTTTATAACCTCAACACCTGCTATTGAAGGTTGGTATTCTTGGTATGGTGTAAAGTACGGAGTATCATCCCAGCCTCCTTGGCCATAAATTTGACTTCCGATATTTAAATTAACAGCATTTTTGGTATCAAAGTCTTCTAGGTTATTCGCAGGAATTAACTGCCATTTGTTGGTTAGCAAGTTCATGGCAATCATATAGTATTTGTCCGAGTACTTAAATAGATGGGCTTCTTTGTAGTCCTTTAATAAATATTCGTCGGGATCGGTCCATGATAAAAGGTCTGTAGACTTTCGCAAAGTAATATAGTGTGTGTCTTTATCTGGATCATTTCTAGTTGTTATATAGGCGTAATAAACGGATTCGTCATAGACTAGATCGAGGTGAGAAAGGCTTAAACCTTTAAAGCTCCCGTCTTTATTTGAATAGTTTAGGCCACCGCGGTAATCCGCATCGATGTCAGTTGCAGAAAATGTGTCAGGAGTGTCAAAAGTTACTGGGGACCAATAATATCCATTAGTTCCACCGTAGGCGGATGCCCTATAGTATTTAAGTAGCATTCCTTTTTGCTTTCCATCCACTTCGATGGTTTCTGAAAACTTTGAGTAGGACACTTCATAGCCATTCTTATCCAAATCAGTTATTACAAATTGTGCTTGGTCACCGACACTACTTGAATCACCGTCTTGCCATATCATACTAGAGTTCCCTGGTACCCAGTAGGCGATTCCATAGTGCCACCCTTGAGCTCCAGCATCTCCATTTTTGCATGGCATATGAAAATATACGTTTCCATTGTAAACAAAAGTATTAGGGGCCCAGGCACCGGGAATATTAATCAGATAGTAACTACAATCATTAGAGTCATCAGAGCTTTTAAATATGTAATTACCCGAATTCATCTTTGAAACGCTAACTTTTAATTTGGATTCAGTAATGCTTGCCAAACCGCTAGTATTAACGGCAAAACATGCACTCAGTAAAGGTAGAAGAAGCGCTACTAAGACTTTCATATTAGGTATATCGGAAGCAACAATAAAGCCATTTAGAAATTAACAAAAAACTACACTTGAATAGATTAAGATTATTTTCAATTACCAAAACGGATCACTGAACTATTACCATAATGTTTTTTTGAGGCACGAATGTGAAGATTTAGAGATAAAAAAACTAAGGATTCTTTGTTTAAAAATCTAATTTTTGACCATCCCAATTAAAGAACTGCCCACTGTCGGAAGGATTCAAATTCCTAATAACTTCTAAGATATTATTTGCGCTTTCTGTAGCTGTATGTACCTTATATCTACTTTTTGCTGATTCAAGAAAGTTTTGGGTAAATTTTGTGTCGCAGGTTCCGGGGTGAATAGAAATGCAAACCGCGCTAGGGTTGTAGCGTTTAAGCTCAATGCTTATGTTTTTTAGTCCCATATTTCCCGCAGCCTTAGATAAACGATAGGAATACCAGCCCCCCAATTCGTTGTCTTGGATACTTCCCAGCTTTGCTGAAATTTGAATGAGTCTTAGTGACGAACTTTTTCTTAAGCAAGGAAAAAGGTATTTAGTTAATAGCAAGATTGGTAATGCATTTACTTGAAAGCTATAGCTCAATTTTTCAATATCAATTTCGGAAATTTTACGCTCAGGCTTTTCAAGAATAGAACCTTCCAAAACTCCAATGCTGTTAATGCAGAAGCGAATTTCCTGATCTATTGACTTGCAATGATTTGCGAGATCAAGATAGTC
>JAYZXX010000228.1:0-4793 GCA_036140815.1 Bdellovibrionota bacterium
CAATTAAAAAAATTAAATCGACTAAAAAATCAAGTTAGCGAATATGTTAGTGACACCAAATCAGATATCCTTTTTAGAGACATCAAAGAAATGTATGCACAGGTCGATAAAAACTCTTCCATTTCTGATAACGTATATAGAAGCAATTACCCAAGTATCGTTAAGTCTGTCATGGCCCGACCAAACCCATTTTTACAATTGAAAATCTACGGTGAAATTTTAGAAAAAGTTAAAGTCTTTGGTAATGAAAGAAGATTTGACTATGAAGATCTTTATGCAGTGACTAGCTTTTTCTTTGAAAGAAACATCAAAGAAAAAGACTACGAAAAATACATTGATAAATATATGGAAATCTACAAAGCCTTTCGTGGTGAAAACTACAAATTGATGTTTCAAACATGGACTTACAATGAAAAGTTAAGCACTGAAAGCCTAAGGCAGATCTACGACCGAGTTGCCGCCGAAGGTTTTAAAAGTGCCTACGACGCTCCATTAACACTAGCAATCGCTCTTAAAGGAGAAGCTCACTACAACACAGTAATTGAAGCCTTTCGCCACATCGAAGACTATGAAAGAGACTACAACTTGTCAGTTCTTTTATCTAAAATCTTCGATAAGGATTTTAACATACAGAAGCTTGAAAGCAGTATGACCAAGGTAGCAGAGGTTTATGAGCAGAACTCAGAAGACCGACGAATTGTTAGCTTGGCTGTTTATATGGAAAAAAATAATTTTAGTCCCCAAGAAGTCCAACAAGGAGTCGAAGTCTTTGAACAATTCAAGTCAGTGGATTCTGACAAGCCCGCTCCACTTGCCATTTCTTACCTTCATTTCAAAAATATTGCAAAAAAACAAATGCGAGCCAAAGGCCTTGAAGCTGCAGCCATTGAAGAAAACTTTAATCGCATCAGGGAAAATGAAGAAATTGATGATGTTGACTCTTTTTTCTACTACTACACACAGGCAATGATTTGGCCAGATAATCCGATTCTTTGGTTTCATCCATATGGTTTACTAGCAAGAGTAATGGTTGGCGAAGGACTCTTCGGTACGCATGAAATGGACATGGCAGAATTTACGAACGAGCTTGTTCACTTTGACACAATTAGAGATATGGATTTAGAAAATGCCTCAGAGGCACTTCGTGAGCAAGTGCTAGAAAACCAAGAACTTCTATCCGAAATTGAAAGACCTGAGCTGGAAAACTCTGAAGAATTGGAAATTGAAAGGCCAGAACTAGAAATCTCTGAAGCTCCAGAGATTGAAGTGGAGGCTCCAGAAATCGAAGTGGAAGTTCCAGAGATCGAAGTAGATACTAGTAGTTTTGATAGCTTTGATTCTGGAGACTAAATCAGTAAAAAATAAAGGAGCCCCAAAAGGCTCCTTTACTACTTAAATCAAAAAACTCTCTAAATATTAATGCTCGGCTAAGTATTTAGTAAATTCAAGAGCAGAGTACGCATCCACAACTCCACCTGTTAATGACAAGGCTTCAAATGCAACGGGTAAATCAAACTGCGCAGCTCCTGGCTGTCTAACCTCTAAACCACTATAGAGCCTACTAGTGCGCTTTAAAATTTCAGCCAATTGCACAGCACTCAGCTCAGGGTAATGCCCCAATACTAGGGCTGCTACACCAGCAGCCGCTGGACAAGCCATGCTCGTACCAGAATAAGTATCGTAAGTGTTATCTGGAGTTGTTGACAAAATTCTGTGCCCTGGTGCGAAGAAGTCTACTGACTCTTTTCCATAGTTTGAAAAATTCGCAGGCAAAGCCAATCCTTTCACTCGACTAGAAGCCCCAACACTTAAAAAAGCTGGTACTTCAGTTACCGAATAAGCGCTGGATTTTAAATATTTATTTGGAAATGATCTAACTACATCTGTATTTGCATTATCATTACCAGCAGCATTCATAATAAGAACGCCTTTTTCAGCTGCATACATAAAGGCTTCATCGACTTTTTCTTTGTAAGGTGAAAAGGCTTTTCCAAAACTCATATTAATAATCTTAGCTCCGTTGTCCGCTGCGTACTTAATAGCTAGAGCGATATCTTTATCTCTTTCATCACCATTAGGCACTGCACGTAGGGCCATGATTTTTACATTGGGAGCGATACCATCAACGCCCAGAGAGTTTCCACGAACAGCAGCAATGATACCAGAAACGTGAGTACCATGACCTGCATCAGGGCCTTTAACGTCATTGTTTCCATAGTTTGTATCAGAAAAATCGGAAGGATCATCTTTGACAATTTGTGATCTTGGATCAAAACTTTCGTTTGTATAATAGTCTAAAACCGCATGGTAATATTCAAGTGCACTTGCAATTCGATTTACTGAACCAAACTTTGCAATGGTCTCTAAAAGATGATCTTTGGCCACGATCACTTCTTCATCAGAACTTGAAATCGCCTCAAGACTTGATTTAGTAAACTCCGTTAAGCCAAGTTTGTCTTGCAAAAGTTTTTTCATAGCTTCAATTTTATCCCCCACTGGCTGATACTTTTCGATTCGACTACTTGCATATTCTCTTTCGTCGGCAACCGCCTTTTGAACCTTTTCAAAATAAACCTTCTCTTCTTCGCTAAGCTCTACTCCACTTGCAACTTTCGATTTTAGTCGAACCACTTCACGGGTCATCTCTAAGGTTTCGTAATCAATATGACTGCCATCGGCTCCACCGATAAAGTTCCAACCATGAATATCATCAACATAACCATTTCCATCATCATCAATTCCATTACTGGCTTTGTTATTGCCATTTTCATCAAGGCCTGACTCCCCTGGGTTGAGCCAAATTTTTCCTTGTAAATCTTCATGTTCAGTATCGACTCCAGAATCAATCACCGCTACGATCACCTCACTTACTTCTGGCAATTGTAATTCAGCAATAGCTTTATCAGAAGAAACCCCTTCTTCTCCATTTAAAATTGGATCACGAGTAAACCAGTTTCCTTCGATCAAAAGCTCAGCCTTTGCTTCCTCACTGATTACTTCTTTTTGTGTACCCTTTGGATTCATCGGAGTTTGAATTATATCATCTGCATCATTTTGTTGTGCACATGCGCTAAGCAGTAAACCGCACATGATACTTACTAGTGGCATTTTGCTCATTATATCCCCCCTTAATTTGGACATATCTTATTAGAGCAAGGCTAGTGCCAGAAATATTAGGGTCAGCTTGATACCAGATAATGACTTTTCATTTAAGTTTTCATTTCTAGTCGTAACTATTAGACAAATGCTTTTCCATATTTTGGGCTAAGGAATATATAAGTTTAATTTTTCCCCCAGGAAGAATCCTATTATCTTTTAGAGATAAGCTGCATTTAAAACCTTCAACAGGGGCTATTTCTTTCAAAGAGCATGAAATTTTTACGGAAGCACTGACTAACTATACGATTTTATTCCTAAATTTCCATTTTTGGGATAAAGCTAACGCAATGTTTAAAATTCTATTACTTTCCGTTCTCATCAGCTCTATTTTTATAGAAGCCATGGCCTCTATGTCATGTCGATTCACGCCTTGGAAAAAACAAATTGATCGTAAAATTGCAGAGGCATGGCTACAAGCTCCAAAGCTTGAATCCTATAGCCGCCTTGGCGCAGATATAGAATTTGAATTGCCAAACACTGTACGCCAAAGTGAATTTCATAAGGCCTTCGAAAACATGCTTCATTCTATGGATGTTAAAAAGCTTCATTTTGTTCCCGATAGTATACAAAATGACCCAGAGTTAAGTTTTTATATAAACAGAAAAGAGAAGCATCTAATCTTTGCTACTGAAAACTTTCCCACTCGTGACAACTACAGGTCAGCCGAGATCTCATTTCCTATTATGACAGATTGGAGTCAGACCCAAATTCTGTTGAACTCTTTTAAAATTCTTGATGCTTTTGGTGCGGAACCTGGGGACTACGCTGGTTTTCATTTGCATTTTGATGGAAGAGACTTAAGTCAAATCGACTTTCTAATGTACTTGGAAATCATGAGTTTTCTATTGAAAGAAAACCGTAATAAATGGAATTCTTCGAAACAAAGAGCAAAATTAACGACTCAAAGATATGAAATTGATAGTTTAAAATACCTCTTACATCAGCCCTTAAAGATCCTAAACAACCGTAGTGTTGATGAATGGAAACAAAGTACAGAGGGCTATTTCATTGAGTGGAATAGAAATCACGAAACTGTAGAGGTGAAATTTCCTGATTCCACGATCAATCGTAACCAAGCCTTGGAATATTTACTTTGGACAAAGCCAATCTACGATGCTGTTCGCAGAAAAGAAGCTTGGTTAGTAAAGTTAATCAGCAGTGGTAAAAAGATCGAAGCCAAAAATTTTAGACAACACCTACGAATAGATTTCTAATTTCTGCCTGCAATAAGAGCAAAACATAACCAAGCAAGGCATTAATTTGCCAAGCTCCACTACATATATTAATTTAAGACTACCAAAAACCAGGCGTCGGTAGCTCAGCTGGATAGAGCATCAGACTTCGGATCTGAGGGTCGAGGGTTCGAATCCTTCCCGGCGCGCCAGTAAGATTTCCAAACTGGCCCATTTAATTGCGGATAGAATTTGCTAAGTTTTTGAAGTGGTAAGACATTTGCAATTTCATTGGCTATGAAGCGTATTTGCCCCCGATGCCAATCAAATTCTAACAATCATATCCGAAATGGGTACTTCGTCCGTGCAGGCCTGCGGACGCCAATTCAAAGATATCGCTGTAAACTATGTAAAAAAGAGTTTTCAGATGCAACTTTCCAGCTGCGCTACAGGCAGCGAAAA
>JAYZXX010000229.1:0-30593 GCA_036140815.1 Bdellovibrionota bacterium
CCGGTAAACTACAATCGCTTAACTATGGACCTTGCCTCAGAATCAGGCCGTCTTTGGTCTATTGCAAAGCCCTTGATAAAATCTGTATTTGGTGGTGGCTCTGGTGCTGCATCCAATGTGGATTTGGGTTTTGCTATGTCACGCTATTGGAATAGCCGTGATACTCGTGAACTTGAAGACTTTTATAGAATCTTCCGCGACTATGGGGATGCAAAATTTCAATATCGCTATGTACAATTAGAGAACTTTAACAACAACTACCAAGGCCTATCCAGATTTATGGATAAGTTTACATTAAACTATGTAAGTACACAGGAGATGTATAGAAACTTTGAAGAGTTCATGGATTTCGCTAGAGACAGACAAATTTTAGCAGAAGAAGAAAATAGAAACCTTCCTCTAACCGATGAGTTTTTCTATAACCTTTTAAACTACCCTTCCTACTACGCTTTACATGAAGAATCTCGTAATATTTTTGATAACTACTTAAGTATCTTAAACACCGCGGAGCGTGGAAGAACTTCAGCCTTTGATGAATTTGATTTCATGGAGTGGCAAACTGAGTTAGGTCAACACAACCTAGATGGACTTTCTAGCGAAGCATTTGCTTTCAAAATAAAGTCCCCAGAACAACTAACCAATAATCCTAAAGATGAACACTTCATCTATTTCCGTAATGGTGCAGCCGAGCGTATGCTATATGGCATGGCTTTCGGTCCAAGCCCAGAAAGTGGCGATGTTTTTAATGTACCTTGGGGCTATTCTCCAGAGTTTGAATACCCTCGTGTGACTATCAACAACTTAGGTTTTGATCCTGAACTTGGTCGCAATATGGAATTAGACATGAACATCGCTGAACAAGGTATTTCCACGGCAATAACAGGTACAGACCATGGCGGAAAACCAACATATGGCGCCAATGCCTACTACCACCCACTAACTAGCATTCGCTGGAGAGTTCCAGTAGAGTTTAATGCTGCTGGTAAACCAACAAAAACAGAACTGATGAGCATTTTTGAAATTATCCTAAGATTTAAAAGACCAGAACTACACTTAGGTGGAGGCTCTGAGCTAGCTTGGGAAATCGGTGATCCAAATAGTGACTACGCTAAAATTACTGTTAACGATTATCTGACCAAACAGGTTTTTTGTAAATCCGATGCAAAAAATCCAGAAAACTTTGGTAAGAACTGTTCTTCGGATTCAATGGAAAGTGTTTACGAAGAAGCAGAACACAATATGAAAAGCTTCTACCGTGATATCATGGCACCTGTTTTCACCAGAGAATCTCATCAGGCAAATTCAAAATTTAGTCTCGCCGTAAATGCTATGAACTCTGTATTCTTTAATGGCCTGAGACCTAATTGGGGAATCATGGACACTTTAGGTTGGACAATTGAAAGTGAAAAAGGCACCCGTGACGGTTTAGAAACCAGTGAAACCTATGCCAAAGGAAATCTTGCCGACATTAATATCGGTGCTGAGAGCCCGGTTTTAAGTGTCATTGAGGATTTCATTGTTGGTACTGGATTTGTTAGTTTTATTTTGCCACGCCCTTCAGACTACGATCCAAAAACGGAACCTGAGCAATATGCCAGAGCAAAAGCTTATGGTGTTGAAAAATACGCTAAGTTTTTAAAAGACTCTTATAGCACAATCACCATGAACTTTATTGATTACATCACCGCTAAGGAAGCCACAGGTGGAGCTCATAATTCAGAGGAAATCAATAAAGCGATTGATAAGATTGAAAAAAGCTATAATGCAGCCATTTGTTATATTCATGGAAGAAACCCAGGGCCGGCAGACGGTCAGGCGGATGGAACAATTACAATCAATTTAAACAACCGAGAAGATCACTTCTACCGTAGATACGACAAGAAGGACGATGTTTTTGTTTACACAAAAATCGAGAAAAACCATAAGTGTGACGTAGATCAAATTCAACACAGAATGGAAACGATTGCAGCAGAAGAAAAAGATACGGATATCCCATATAAACTTGAAAAAATTGGTCTCAATGAATGGGTAAAAAATTTCGAAGCGGAAGGTAAAGAAGCCTTAAGCCCTGCTACAGCTAGTCCTGAAGCACTACAAAAACAATTTAATATCGAAAGCAACCAAGAGCTTTTTGGTAAGATATTTGATCTACTTGTCATAGGGCCGACAACTGCAGCAGTAAATCCTCAAGGGGCTTTCTCTGTAATGGCTGCCCAACAAGCAAATGCACAAAGTGCAGTTCGACACGAAATGCTCGAGGGACACCCTTTCTTAAAAGAGCGTGGCCGCCCTATGTATGACTACATCAGAGACGAAGCAATTGAAGACTATGTGCAAAACGAAGCACCAAGTGATGCTGAGCTAATGCTTCAAAACATCATGGTCGCTGAAAAGTTAGATGCATCTAAGATCAGAATTCAAAGTAGTGACGTTACTTTTCCACGCATCAGTATGAGAACGGCCATCGCAAGTAAGAGCGTTCAAATCATTAGAGATGCTATGTACCTTGAAGGTGCAACTTACCAGAAGTACTTCATGAAACTCAGACAGTATGGTGATGATGTAAGTGGTGGATATAGCCAGTTAGATAGCTTTACTTTAAGACTATGTGAAATTCGTGGACAACTTGCTGCAGCCTACACATTAGATAACGGAGTAGCGGTCGATTTAGCAAGCTCTACAAGTCTTTGTAATGATCCTGAATACATTATCTCTAAAGATGACTTGAAAAACTACTGGAGCAAGTATTTATCGAGCCTTCCTAAAAAGTTTAGCGGACAGATGAGCCGCCAAAACAATAAAGGTTATGAGTTATCAGACGAAGATATTCCACAGTACTGGAGAGATAGAATTCGTAACCAGCTTGAGCTAGAAGAGAAATATGATGGAGCTTACAGCAATCATTTCTCAAAATTATGGTGGAAATGGTTCCCTGGGTATGAGAACTGGTTCAACTAAAACTTAAAAAATCTTTTAAAATCCCTCTTCAGTTAGATAGAGGGATTTTTTTTACCTAACTGCTAAATTTCCAAATGGGTTAGAAACCTACTTAGTCTAAAAAGTTGGCCATTAGAGGAAAATAATTAAGTACATCACAAAGAACTTTGGTGGCCAGTTTGTAAGTAATTAAACCAAAGAACAAATACAAACGATATTTAGAATGTAAAAAACCGCCATCCCCAATCACGAACCAATAAGTGGGTAGCAAATAATAAAGCTCTGTTCTACCAGGAAAACCCCTTCAACTAAAACCACTCTACCATCTACAAAAAAGGCAGGAAAATTGAAGCTTAGAAATGTCAAATATTGAAATTACCTAAGTTTTCTTTTTGCCTATAAATATGGTTTTAGAAATTATTTCAAATTCCCCTACTAAGCTATGCTTATTATTCGTATTAGTCACATTTTTACGACCGCAGAATATGCAAAATTTGATAAAATTTTTTCTAAAATCGCTAAATAATTGACGGTTTATTAGGGGCTTTTGCCGTAATCTGTCTAGTGTCTAACCATTTTTGTCAATTTTTCTAATCGCTGATTCTCGATAGGTAAAATGCTTGTATAGCTTTAATATAGGGCCATCTAAAGCAAAAAAAACGGTACTCCTTTTGCACTATAGTTGTGCGGTGAATGTACCTTAAAGCTTGAATTATTAGGAGGAAAAGCTAATGAAAAAAATCTTATTAGGACTAACAGTTGCTACTTTAACTTTTAGCACAGCACACGCACAAAGAAAGGCCGTTGAAAAGAGAACTAATGCCGTTGAAGCGATGAGATCGCCTGAAGCTATGGCTAAAAAATCTCAAGAAGACATGGCTCAGTACAGAAACGCTACTAACAATGTTAAATCTTTCAAAGATCAGCGTGTTGTTAGAGCTCTTGAAGGTATGAGAGGCGTTGTTACGAAGTCTGGCTCAATCAGTGTAAAAGGTTTAACAAATGCTGTTAAAGCTACTATTACTGAATCAAACTTGGGTGAAAGCTTCACTACTCTTTTAGGCACTAAAGAATTGTCTAAAGGTGCTTTTGCTAAACAATTAAAAAGTAATCTTGAAAACTCTAAAAATGGATACCTAGTATCTTTCCTAGCAGAAGCAATTGCGACTCTAAGAAGCCCTGAGCTTTTGGCTGAATTAGAAGCTGCTAACGAAGTTAGAGGCGAGTCTAAAGACGCTAAAGTCTTTTTACAAGAGGCTGTTTTGGCTTTAACTCTTGAGTTAGGTTCTTCAAACAGTGTTCCAAACTTTGCATCTACTACTCCAGCTAACGTTTACACAAACGGTATGGTTATGGTTTACGCTAACAAAGGATACGGTCCTTTAGAAGTTGCTAGAACTTTCGAAAACCTTGACGGGATTATTGCTGGTATGCAAATGGTTCGTTCAAGTGTTGAAGCCGGTCAACACAGTTCATTAAGAGCTGCTAGACAAGCTGAACTTCCAAAGATTCTTGGTGAGAACATCGCTGAGCGTATTGGTAACTGCGGATAATAATTTAAGCTTTTAGGTGTGAGCCACTCAATTGAGAGTGGCTCTTTATAAACCTTAAAGGACCTGGAAGCTTAGATTTTTATTTTAATGATTTTAAATAATCTATAAATAGGCCCTTCTGGCCGTCATCTTTTAAAGACCTTTCATCGATCAAATAACAGTCTGGATGAATTTCTTTTAAAAACTGAACGAAAAAACCATCCGTCTTGTGGTGGGTTTTTTTTATTTGATCCCCATCAATTTTGTCATAAAAAGCACTGTTCAAACCACAACTTGGTGATTTGCTTTTTAATATAAATGCATCTAACTTTAAGAACTCCTCGCTTAGATCTTGCCATGCCATCAAAGCCTTTTCAGAAAGCTTCTCCATGTCTTTATTACGACGAAGTTCATAGCTCTTCTCATTGATATATAGACCGATTGTAGGCCTTGGAACCCCTAAACCCATAATCATCTCAGGGCAAAAAGTTTGAAGCTCATAGGCCTTAGCCAGCTCTCTAGTTAGCCATGGAAAGTGCTTATGATTTCCATCATAGCGAACCCCCAACCCCATTAAGCAAGAGCTTACTCCGATTCGAATTTTATCGTCCAAAGAGCTCCTCCATTTTTTGCTTACGAAACTCGAAGATCTTTTTCACATCCGATTTCACTTTAAAACCCGCAACCGGCAAACTGATAAATGGGATAGGTAGCTTCCAATAAACCTTATCAGACACCATTACTCCACGTTCAGTGGCTTCAAATGTATGGGTATGATCCCAAACCTGATATGGGCCCGACTCTTGCGTATCAACAAACAAATAGGGCGGTTCCCAACGGCGAATCAATGTTTTCCATCTAAAGGGGATGCCATTTAGCTTCAGGCGATAATATATCTCAGTACCTTCTCTGATCTCAGGTGTGTTTTTACCCAAGACTTTAAAATTTAAAAACTCTGGTGTTAATTGATCCAGGTTTTTTTCATCTTGGAAGAAATCAAAAACCGATAAATCATGCCCCTCTAAAAATAGGTCTTTCTCCACAACTTTCGTAAAAGCTCCATGGGGATACATGGCCTGAAAGCACTCGTCTAAGGTTCTATTGCGAAAACTAAAACCCTGCTCCAAAAGCCTTTTCGGTAACACTTTTTGTGAACCAAGAACTACCTGACTCATCTCTCCCAAAATTACCTTTAAAATAAAGCCAGGGGTGCTCGGTAGCAAGGGTCTTGAAAAGGCTTTGGCGAGACTTTTATGAAACTCTTTATTGTTTACAGGATGCGGAGAAACAGCATTGTACACACCTTCATAGGCTTCATCATTTAAAGCTTTGAAAAACAAATCTACTAAATCATTGATTGCAATCCAACTCATCCATTGTTTACCTGAACCTAGTGGACTTGTGATTCCATATGAAAATAAATTTTCTAATTTCTCCATGGCCCCACCATGGCCTAATACCATTCCAAGTCGAAAGACACATCGGCGAATATGAGCTGGTAGTTTTTCTGAAGCCTTCTCCCAATCGACACAAATTTTTGCAAGAAAGTTCTCTCCTGGTTTTGCTGTTTCATCAAAACCTTCTGTATCAGAAAGCGGGTAATAGCCAATAGCACTTGCCGAAAGAAAGCTTTTTACCGACGAACTTTGATGAATGGCATTAACGATTTTCTCGGTGGAAATGATTCTGCTATTATAAAGACGTTTTTTTCTTTTTTCGGTCCAACGACCATCAGCAATGCTTTCACCCATGAGGTGAATCACAGAGTCCACCCCATCTAAAAATCCTGTTTCAAACTCTTGCGAAGAATAATCCCATTCAATAATTGTTGCGGGAAAGGGGAAATCCTTTTGCGTTCGGGATTTTGAACGAGTTGTAATCACGATTTCATGTCCTGCCAAAATCAACTTTCTACAAATTTTTCTACCAACAAAACCAGTGGCGCCTGTGACTAGTACTTTCAAAACTATACTCCCTTTTATAAGCTTCTCCATTTTAACAAAGAAATTTTAAAATATTTGAAAAACAACGAGATAAAACAAAAGGCTTTGAATTGTATTAAGAGAGCTTAACATCTTGTTTTGATACAAACTAAACCACAGCGACTATATTAAATTGAAACCTATGACTTAATATGGGTTTGAAAGTTATTTCAATTTTTTATACTACTTGGGATAAATTCTGTCAGAGAAGTCTGTAGGCAAGAAATCATCAGTTGAAGCCTTTAATTGTGACCTCCCCCAGCACTAATTAGGAATTTTTGTGGGACTTCACTTTTTCCGTCCAAATAAACACAAAATTGAGCTCTGGGAATAAAGTCTCGAATTTGTTTGATTGGAACCAAAGAGGTCCCTTTCATTGCGGATAGGTATTTATGAACCACTTAATTGTTTTTGGGAATTTTTCAACAGTAATTTTGAAATTTGGACATATAAGAAATGAAATCTAGTACCAAAAATGTGAATCGATCTATCCGTAATGAAGTGGACCAATTTATATTAAATAAAAACAGGCCACTTTGTGAATGAGCAATAGCTTCAGCCTTGAAATCATTTTGTGGAACTATAAGTTACTAGTAAATTAATCCATAGATGCCCCAAAAAATATCGAAATTTTTAGCTTGCTCCACTGAATCCACAATCCAGTCGATCAGTACGTACTTATTTATAATAAGCGCTATAAACGGCGGATAAGACCCGCTAAATTATTCGAATTTTTCAATTTTATACTTTTCTGATATTAGATTTGTTCAATAAGCATTTATAGATGATGGTTTCGATCTCTTGATTTGTAGTTAACCGCAAATACGGGAGCCAGTTCTAGATTATCAAGAGGCATGTTCCTTTGTAATTTAAATAAATTGGAGAATCGGTAAATTAAAAAAATTTGAGAAACTCTGAACGGTGAATTAATAGGTGAAACACTAGGACTCATCAAAAAAATGGTTTTGTAAGCCATAAAGAATGCCGATAAAGACTGTGAGAAAACACAAAATGAAAACTAAATGAAAACCTGTTTTTAAAAATTAAATCATATTAATTTGAAACACTCTAAATGATTTAGATAAATGATTCATAAACATTTTGTTTTATATTTTTAGCAAACTTGCTATATTACAAGGAAATCAATAATAATAAAAATATGAAAACAGACGAAACCTTAGACCAACAATCTGATTGCTCAGGTACGGCCGCCACAGCTAAAGGCTGTATCGCACCCGATGAGTTGAACGACTTTGCTCTTGAAGTAGGTAAGTTCATTCAATACTGGGGTTTCAAAAGAATTCATGGGCAAATCTGGACACATATCTATTTGTCTAATAAGCCACTTGATGCCAAAGACCTTATGGCTCGTCTAGGTATTTCCAAAGCCTTAGTAAGTATCACTTTAAAAGACCTTTTAGAATATGACGTAGTGATCGAAGCTGGAAAAGGTCCTTCCTGTACAATGACCTATGAAGCAAACCCCAACTTAATTAAGGTGATTTTGGCAGTCTTAAAAAAACGCGAACTATCCATGCTTGGAAAAATACAAGATAGCTTTGAAATCTTGAAGAAGCTGCCTTCCGAAAAAAAGGCTGGTGTTTGCAGCTTGAATCACGGCCGAATTGAGCTTATGGAAAGACTGATTCTTAAAGCTCAAAAACAACTAAACATTATCTTGAAACTGGGTAGCCTCGATCTAAAACTTTGGGAAAAAATTCCTTTCCGTTGATTTGTTTATTTCCATTAGAGATTTATAATAAGTTTGAGTGGGCCAATTTTCAGGTGGATTGGCCCCCATTTTTCAGAGCTGTAAATCTTTTGTTAAAATAAAAATTTCTATTCGATCGTTCTTTTTGTCATTACCGCTAACCACAGGACGTGTCTTTCCATAGCTAACACTCAAAATTTTATCTTCAGCAACACCATGATTTTTTATAAAATATTTTAAAATCTGATTTGCACGAATAGCGGCTACATCCCATGCGTTTTTGCCGAATCCTTCTTTCGTTGAACTTGAGTGTCCTTCAATGATGACCGTTCGTCTGCTGTTCTCCAAAACTTTTCCAATCTTTAAAAGAGCTGGTAAAGCTTCTGTTCTTATTTTTAAAGAGCCTTCATTAAAGTAATTTGCACTAAGTAGGCTCATTCTCACACCATCAGGGTCAGCACGTAAGCTCTCTATCGCTTCCGTTCTTTCTCTCTCTGACATCTCTCCTTCTAAAAAGCTATTAATTGCACCACCAAGCTCTTGAGGACCTGCGTTGGGGTTAGCCAGTCCACTCGCACCACCTCCAGAACCAGATTGGCCTCCTCCTGCCTGAACCTTTGCAACCAGCACTTTAAACTGTTTACGAATATTTTTTTCGAACTTTTCCGCCTTACGAATATCTTGTTGGCCAATCGCATACATCACAACAAAGAAAGCAAATAACAAAGTGATAAAGTCAGCATAAGACACCAACCATCTCTCGTGATTTTCAGCTTCTTCCTGATGTTTTCTTCTACGCAATCTGCTCTCCTGCTCTAAATGCAAAAAGCTTTTCCCTTAAAAGACTAGGATATATGCCTCGGGTTACCCCTAAAGCTCCAGCTAATATCAGTTCTTGTATATTAGACTCTTCATAGACCTTACGTTTAATTTTATTCGAGATCGGTAAAAACAATAGGTTGGCAGAGGCTACACCATAGATTGTCGCTACAAATGCTACAGCGATTCCTGAACCCAATGAGCTTGTATCGGTTAAATTTGCCATAATATGAATTAAGCCCAAAACCGCACCTAAAATCCCTATCGTAGGAGCGTAAGAACCTGCATCGGCAAATACCTTTGCCCCTGCTAGCTTTTGCTCTTCTTCAATACTTATTTGGTCTTCCATAATTTCTTTCATTTGAATGGGATCAATTCCATCAACTACAAAACGGAACACGGTTTTCATATAAGGGTGACTTAGAGCACCTAGTTTTTTTTCTAAAGCAACAGGCCCTTCTTTTGCTGCCACTACTGACAATGATACGATTTCTTCGATTAACTTTTGCTTACTAGGAACATGGTCGTCGCGAAAAGCGTAGCGAAGCATTTTCTTGGCGGCCCGAAGGTCTCTAGTGGTGGAATTTAAGAGAGTAGCACCAAGAGTTCCACCAAAAACTATGATCGCTGCGGTAAGTTGTATCAGGGCTCCAAAATGGCCACCTTCTAAAAAATTACCCAGGGCAATTCCACCAAAAGCGATAATGATTCCAAGTAGACTAGATCTATCCATGCTGCAATTCTCCTAAGTATAGGATATATTTGATTTTTTACTTAGTTGATGAAGAAACTAATTACGAAAGATCTAGAACACTTTCGTCTAGGCAAAACCTACCATTTCCCAAAAGTTGACTGGCACATTTCCGCAAAATCCAGATGTTTTTTTTCGAGAAAGACTTAATAAAACTTGCTGAAGCTTATTTTCTTCATAAATTCGAATAAAAATCCCAAAAGGTGGTGGGAAACACATGACTTACTCCACCAAAGGGAGGCTGGCCAAGTGCCATTTTATTGAAATAAACGTCCGAATTTCAGACGCAGCTTGCAAAAGGGTGGCTGCCACCCTTTTGCAAAAATCAACTCTTCTAGAGAGGACTGATTTCTTAGAGAATTCCTTTTTCTTTCATCCATTCGATGGATTGGTGAATTGCGTATTGGGCGTTTTTGGGTTGAAAGCCTAGCTCTTGTTTAGCTCGAGAGTTGTCAAACCAGTGATATAGCTGCGCTGTCCAAGCATTTTCAGAATTAAGCGGAAAAGAGAAACCAAAACGATTGGCCATATCACCTACTCTACCAAGACTGCCCATCAATGCTTTCGGTAAAGGATACTTTGGTGCTGGTACCCCTGCCTCATTGGCAATGATCTCAAATAGTTTTTTCAAGGTTATATTTTCACCCGCCAAAATGTACCTTCGACCTGGCTCCCCTTTTTCCAATGTGAGAAAAATACCTTCGACTACATCATCAACGGAGACAACATTCACTCCACCAGGTGGATAAACCGGAAACTTTCCTTGAGCTACCTTTTTTTGGGTACCACGAGAACCCTTCTTGGCATCTCCTGGCCCATAAATAGTCGATGGGTTTACCATATAAGCTTTCAAAGCTTGGTTTTTTACCGCACTGACCACTAATTCTTCTGCCTCTTTTTTTGTATCGAAATATCCTAGGTTTAAATGATTGATATTCCATTCGCTTTCTTCATTTAAAGGTTCACCATCAAAACTAGCTCCAATGGCTACTACGGAACTCACATATAAAAGCTTACCGACTTTGTACTCAACACATGCATCGACAATGTTTTTAGTGCCTTCGACATTTACCTTTTCCATCAATGCACGCTTACTCGGCTCATAAGCAATCAGACCAGCTAAATGAAACACCATATCCATACCTTCGACAGCCTTAAATACCGATTCTCTATTAGTGACATCGCCAGCGACATATTGGATCGACAAATCATCAAGCATCTCTGTATCACTATTAGAGCGTTTCAATGCATAAACTTCATATTTCTTCTCTACCAAGGCTTTGCAAAGTGCTCCACCTAAAAAACCAGTTGCTCCAGTTACTAATACTTTCACTTCATCACCTCAGAGTTACGTTCTAAAATTTCACTGATTCTTTTGCTTGCGATATTGAACATAAAAAAGCTAAATAACAAATAAAGTAAAACATAAGAAAAAGACAAAATTGGATTATCCATAAAACTGCCATCTCTAGCCCAATCAACGGCAATGCTGACTGGTAGTACAGAACAAATTTTCGCGATCGTTTCAGGGAGCCTTTCAATGGGAAAAAATACTCCACAAAACAAAAACTGTGGAATCACAATCAATGGCAAATATTGATAAACTTGAGAATAAGTCTTAACCAGAGAAGTTAATAGAAGGCCAAGGCTAGCGAAGAAAATACATAGCCAAATACAAATGGCGATAAGAGGTAAAAAATCTGTCACTGCAATCAAGTCCAGAGAGCTACCAATAATCAATAAAATGGAAAATGCTAATGTCGCTCTAAAGACACTCCATAGGAACTCGCCAAACAACATATGCTCAAATCTAACAGGGCAGGTTTTTAACAATAGATACAGATCACCAATAAAATATCTTTGATAAACTCCTTGGGCCGATTCGTATATACTTGTCGACATGGCCGTTGCCATCAAAATTCCAGTCAGAACATAAGTAGGATAAGCCAAACCATCAATGCTTCCTATCCATTTTTGTAGTCCAAAACCAAAAGCAACGAAATATAAAACCGGCTGCACTACAATTTCAAATGAATTTAAAAACCATCTTTGTAAAAAGATATGAAAGTTTTTTTCTAAACTGGTAAATGCTTTCGGACTAAAAGCACTTAGACGAAAAATAGGTTTGATTGCTTGTAAACTCAAACTCCCCCCTATCCAATTTTAATGAGACAACTCTAGTTTGGTAACCACGTCACTTAATCGAGCCCTGCGCAAAGACATTTCCTCTCCAGAGATCATATCTAAAACATTACGACTATCTTGCCCACTACGAATGTACACGTAAATTTTAGTTCCTCGGTTTCTATATTCGTAAGTACTAGAAATTTTAGAAACTAAATACTCGACTTCATCTTCTCGGCAGTCAAACTCAACCACCTCAAAGCCTATTTCATTTTCAATGATTTTACTGGGACTGCCCTCAAGCAAAAGTTTTCCAGCTGATATTATACCAACTCTATCCGCAAGGCGATCAGCCTCCATCATTGAGTCAGTGCTAAAAATAATACTGACTCCCTGTTTTTTTAGATCCAACAAACGATCCGTTAGAAAATTTTGCTCCAAAAAGCCTAAGCCAGATAGAAGCTCATCTACAATTAAAAGTTTTGGTTGATGCAAAACTGAACGACAAGCACGAAGGCATCTTTTTTCAAAAGTATTCAGACTTTCAATGCTAGAATCTTGGTAGTCTGCTATTTCGAAAAAACGCATGCACTCAGTGATTCGTTTTCTAGCTTCCGCAGAACCAAGCCCCATATAACGGGCGTAGATCCATAGATTTTCTTCCACATTTAATTGGCGATCAAATAGGTCTTTATCCATAATATAGCCCAGCTTCTTACGAACGGCTTCGCCAACCACTTTTGTGTTTTGCCCTTGAATGAAAAGATCTCCCGCACTGGGAGTTAAGAAATGAGCAAGTAAACCTAAGAGTGTGGTCTTACCTGCCCCTTTTGATCCTAGCACCACGAAGCTCTCACCTTCTGGAATCTCTAAGTGGACTCCGTTGATTACCGCCTGACTTCCAAAATATTTAACCAGACTGCGAGCTTCGATGATGTTTTTTGACACTATTTTCTCTTTCGTTTATTAGGATCCAATTCTCTACATCTAATTCTAATATTTTCAGGAGTTACTTCAACTAATTCTTCGTCAGTGATCCACTCCATAGCATATTCAAGACTCATTGGTTTAACTGGAGACAAACGAACCGCGTCATCTGTACCTGAGGCACGTACGTTAGTCAGTTTCTTTTCTTTACATGGGTTCACTTCAAGGTTTGACTCTTTAGAGTGCTCACCAATAACCATACCTTGGTATACTTCAACACCAGGGTAAACAAACAACTTACCACGTGGCTCTAATGCAGCAAGAGCATAAGAAGTTACACCACCTTTACGGTCTGCAACCATAATACCATTACGACGAGTTGAAATATCACCCGCATAAGGAGCCCAACCAGCAAACTCAGAACTCATTAGACCTGTACCACGAGTATCTGTTAAGAACTCTGAACGGTAACCAATCAAACCACGAGAAGGAATTAAAAACTTAACACGAGAGCGACCAGAACCTTTGTTACTCATGTCTTGCATTACACCTTTTCTCATACCTAACTTTTCAGTTACAACACCAACGTGCTCTTCAGGAACATCGATCGTTACCATTTCAGTTGGCTCAGACTTAACTCCATCAATGTTCTTGATGATTACCTGAGGCTTACTAACCAATAACTCAAAACCTTCACGACGCATTTGCTCGATGATTACAGCCATTTGTAATTCACCTCGACCCATCACACGGAAAGCATCGTTTGTATCCGTTTCTTCTACTTTAATCGCAACATTGTGAAGAAGCTCTTTTTCAAGACGGTCTTTAATGTTTCTTGAAGTAACTTTCTTTCCTTCTAAGCCAGCAAAAGGTCCATCGTTTACAGAGAAAACCATGGAAACCGTAGGCTCTTCTACTTCGATACGCTCAAGAGCTACAGGAGTTTCACGATCTGCAATGGTATCACCAATCTCAACCTCTTCCATACCAGCGATTACACCAACGTCTCCTGCTTCTAATTTTTCAACAGGAACTTGTTTCATACCGTCAAAAGTGTACAAAGCAGATACACGGAAATTTACGTTTTTATTTTTTTGCATCAAAGTCACATCTTGACCTTTTGAAATGCTACCAGATTGAATACGTCCTAATGCCAAACGACCTACGTACTCAGAATAGTCAATGTTTGTAACACGAAGTTGAAGTGCTTTTTCAGGAGTTACACGAGGCTCAGGAAGCTTGTCGATAATCCAATCAAACATCACTTTTAAATCTTCTGTTTTTTCGTCAGGGTTAGTAGTGGCCCAACCATCACGACCAACAGCATATAGTGTTTCGAAATCCGCTTGCTCATCTGTTGCGTCAACATCGATGAAAAGGTCAAACATTTCGTCAAGTACTTCATCAATTCGTCTATCAGGACGGTCAATTTTATTCACACAAACTATTACTTTAATGTCTTGCTCTAATGCTTTTGAAAGAACAAATCGCGTTTGTGGTAATGGACCTTCAGAAGAATCCACCAAAACAATAGCTCCATCCACCATATTCAAAATACGCTCAACTTCTCCACCGAAGTCACTGTGTCCTGGGGTATCGATGATATTTACTTTTGTGTCGCGATAAGTAAAAGAAGCATTTTTTGCGGAGATTGTGATACCACGCTCTTTTTCAAGATCCATAGAATCCATCATTCGATCTTCGGTATGTTCGTTGTCACGAAACAATCCGCTTTGCTTTAACAATTGGTCAATAAGAGTGGTTTTACCATGGTCAACGTGGGCAATAATTGCGATATTGCGAATATTCATTTTATCTCCTAATAAATTTGAGCCTCGAATATACAGTAGTTTGCAAATAAGGGAAAAGAAAATGTTCTTTGAAGACGCTATTTAGAAAGAAAAACCCAGTTTAAAGAGCTTTTGACAGTAAGTGGCTTCTTTATTGAGGAAATGATTTGGGTTTGCCTAAGACAAAAGCGTTTAAAAAGCACTAAAATGAACAGAAATGTCCTCTAGAGCTTTATAATAGACCCTATAGGGGCTGATGTTTTTATCACGAGAAAACTCCATGAGTATATCATCATAGACTCGCCTTAACTCGGGGGTTTTAATAACCTGTTTTGCATAATCCAGAAAGGATTCCACTTTGTAGCCTTGTTTCAAATATACCATCGCCTGAATCGCGGCATCTATTTTATCCAAATCTTTTAAATAAGGAGAAATTGCTGAGGTCTGCAACTCGTATTCGAGCCAAAGTTGTAAAAGTCGACCCTGGTTCTCAGCAAACTGAGGAGCCAAGGTTTCTATCGCTTTTTTCTCCAGCTGATGCTTCTCCTCTTTAGTAATATTGTCAAAGGGGGTGAAATCTCCAGCGATTACTTCTCCCAAATCATGAACTAAAGCAACTAAGCCTGCCCTGTTTCGTGTTTCCTCTTTAGCTTTACTAAATAAAATAAGGGCAGCTTTTTCTAACTTTTTTGTGTGCTGCCAAACACTTTCCGCTTTTGACTTGGGAATTTTATGATCTAACCAACCCGTTCTTTTCAAAGCATTCGCCTGATTAGAAATTTTAGATGGGATGGGGAAACTTTTAGCCTGATAAACTTTGTATTTTGACAAAACCGTTTTACAGTTTAAAGCGTACGCGTTTGTCGCAAACACAAATGCCACACTAATCATAAGTCTACCTAAAAAAGAACATTTCAACCATGACCACCCATTAAAAAACCATCTCCTGAGGTATCTTCCTGCAAAACACCTTTGATAGAATTATAAAAATCATTCACTAAGTCCATTGCTTCATCCACCGTTTGAGTTTGAAAAAGACTTTTTCTAAACTTGGCAGAGCCTGGGTATCCTGCGGAAAACCAAGAGGCGAATTTTCTCACCTGAATTTTAAGAATTCTTTCATCACAATCACGCTCAAGGTAATACCTTAAGCGTTGAAAGGCCTTCATATAATCGCGATCTTCTGGATCAAAACTTAAACCCTTGTACAAGGCCAAAGACTCTTGAAATATATAAGGATTTTTCAAAGCCCCTCGACCAATCATTACACCGTCAACACCTGTCTCCTGAATACGTCTATTCGCTCCAACAGCGCTCAGAACATCTCCGTTTCCAATGATCGGTAACTTTGATTTTGCTTTAACCTCACCAATGTAATCCCAATCCGCTTGGCCAGTATAGGCTTGCTTTCTGTCACGGCCATGAATCGCTACCCAAGCGACTCCTTCATCATGAGCAACTTGGCAAACTTCAACCGCATTTCTTGACTCATAGGTCCAGCCAGTTCTGATTTTAATCGTCAGAGGAATTTCGATGGCTGCCACTACAGACCTTAAAATATCACGTAGTTGAACCATGTCTTTTAATACCGCAGAACCAGCACCTTTTTTTACCACCTTATTTACAGGACAACCAAAATTTAAATCTACGAAGTCAGCCCCTTGCTCTTGAACAAACTTTGCCCCTTGCGCGATAATTTCAGGTGTCTCTCCAAAAAGCTGAATACCTACTGGTCTTTGCATCTCTTCAAATTTCATCAACTTTAAAGTTTGCTGGCTACCATAATGTAAACCTGAGGCCGAAACCAATTCACTAACCACCACACTAGAAGACATTTCACTCGCAAAATTACGAAAAGCATTATCTGTGATTCCAGCCATGGGCGCTAGAATAAAAGGGTTTTCTTTCAATCGAGCTTTTAGATCAATTTTTTCAGCCATCACTACCTCATTTTAGAGCCATAGCTTTAGCATAAAAAATAGGACATTTCTACTCAGTCTATGATTTGTATCTTATTTTCAAGAGGAGAATTTTTTTAAATTTAGCAAATTTAGCTAAAAAACCAAATAAATTTGACTCAATTAGGCAGCTCAAATGTACTAGGCCCTGCATAAACTCCTGATAGATCCGTACAAGCAGGCATATTTGTTTTAAATGGCACCAAGAGAGCTATATCATCTGTACTAACCGAAACCGTTGGAGTGAAGGATAGTCCATTGAGTATTCCGTTGGCCCCCACCGATTGGATGATATCTTGCCGACAATCAGTATATTCTCTTTCATTTTCATCCATTACAAATACATAGCCCCAGGCGTCTTTTTGCGCTCCTGAAAAACCGGCTTTGTTCATCCTAGTGATCGTGGTCGGTGTTATTGTCCAGCTGTTTGCATCACTTCCAACTGCTGCAAAAGCACATCTTGTACAACCTGTACCTGTAAGATCTTTAAGTGTTGTATCTTCGATTTCTCTTAACCCAATAATACCATTTCGAACAGCAATCAATTGCGAAATGGTCAGTTTCACTCGAGTTCGATGTACGCTTAGTGAATAATTTGGGATGGCCATTCCCGCCAACACACCAATAATGGCAACCGTTACCATCAGCTCAATCAATGAAAAACCACTTTCTCTCTGAATAATTAAAATATCTCCTTGGCAGTTTATCTAGAATATGTATTTTATTTTTATTACAGCCAATGTCAATTTAATCAGACCTATTCTTTTTGATCAAAAGCCACTTAAAAGAATAACAAAGCTTTTGCCGTCGAGCGTTTAATTCGGAAGATTAAATGTCGTTGGACCAACATAAGCACCTTGATATTTGGTACAAGCTGGCATATTGGATTTAAAGGGTATGGGCAATACGATGTCATCATCCAACACTACCAGACTGTGCAAATCAACTCCGTCGAAAATTCCATTTGCTCCAACAGACATAATCACATCTGGTCTACAGTCTGCAAATTCTTTTTCATTTTCATCAAACAGAAAAACCTGTCCCCACGCATCCGTTTGAGCACCTGAGAATCCGATACTATTCATTCTAGAAATCGCTGTCGCATTTAATGACCAAGAAGAGGCAGAGCTACCCACCACTGCAAATTGACATCTTGTACAACCCGTGCCCGTAATGTTTCTTAGAGTTTTGTCTTCAATTTCACGAAGTCCGATCATTCCATTACGTACAGCAATCATCTGTGAAATGGTCAACTTCACTCTAGTTCTGTGCATTGAAAGTGAATAGTTAGGTATGGCCATTCCCGCCAAAACGCCAATGATTGCTACCGTGACCATTAATTCTACTAAGGAAAATCCATCTTGATTTAATTTTATAACTAATTCTCCTGGCTTCTTATTCGTTAATCGCTTTAATTGTATCTCTAGCGAATCATTTATTAACATATTTTAAAAAAACAAACTCTCCACAAAAACAACTCAAAATTTGCAATCTTTTAATTTGGAAGCTCAAACGTTTTTGGCCCTACAAGAACATTCTTGATTTCGGTACAGCCTGGCATATTCGTTTTAAATGGTATTAGCATCATAATATCATCCACCACTGCATAACTATAAACGGTCATTGTTCCCGTGCCATCCCAAAAGCCATTTCCTCCGACGGAGGTTATCATATCCTGACGACAATCGGCATATTCCCTTTCGTTCTCGTTTAACAAAAAATAATTTCCCCATGCATCTCTTTGTGCTCCTGAAAAACCGGCGCGATTAAATCTAGCGATTGCCGTAGCATCTGGGGACCACGAATTAGCATAAGTGCCAATACTAGCGTAACCGCAATAGGTGCAGCCGGTGCCCGTAATTCCACTTAAAATGTCATTTTCAATTTCTCGCAATCCAATAATCCCATTTCTTAGCTGAACCAATTGTGAAATAGTTAACTTCACTCTAGTTCTGTGCATGGTAAGTGAATAGTTGGGTATGGCAATCCCCGCCAGCACACCAATAATTGCCACCGTAACCATCAGCTCAATTAAGGAAAAACCATCTTGATTGCTAATCTCTACCCCCTAAGTGGTTGACAAGATTATGAATATTATACCCTATACTCCATCTAAGGCCATCGCTACTCTTCTTTACAGAGAATTTTCAATACCAAAGCATTGACCAAAAAGGCCTCTTAGTTCGCCTAAATTGGCTTGGCCTTTTTTGTGTTGCCAATAACTCTACGAAGATAGCTGTTAAAAAAATCGCCGATAAAAGATTTAAAGCCTACATTTTTTTGCTTACTAGATGAAGTCTATTAAACAAGTCACAAAAATGTATCGGAATGATTAATGTCTTATTTTAAATTTTCTAAATATTAATCCTCAGAAACTGCTGGATTAATGTTTTTGTAAGGTATATTTCTTTGATTTAAAAGAGATCTTAACTTTTCATGCTTTAAGCTTGTGAATTCCAATTTTGAGCCGTCGGGGTCTTCAGTATAAAAGCTTAAAAATAAATAGTGATCGAAAACTTCTAGAGTATTTTCTTCCGAATTAAAGCGATCAAAAAGCTTTAAAAAATCTTCGGGGCTTATTTCAAAAGCAGGAATACAATTGGTACCTACACCTCTGTGACGCTCCTTCCTTTGAAAAAGAGAAAGAGCGGTTTTGCCGCCATCCCCTGAAATAAAGATTGGACCTTCTTTTTCTCCCAACTCTTCAATGTCGCCCAAAATTTCAAAATCTAAATTCTCACAATACCATCTGGCCAGCTGGATTTTATCTTGGGCAACTATGTGAATGTGCTGTAGTGAAACTTGCACTTTTACTCCTTTACTTTATTCGATGACACCTGAGCTTGCTCCAAGTGTAAGGCGCAGCAAACCATGCTCAATTTTAGAATTCAAACGATCGATTTGCGGCATCATACATACCTCATGATATTGTCGCTTACAATTTCTAGTAACGCGACCACATTTTAATACATAGTCTACAAAACCAATTCGAAGAATCAAACGAGCAGTACCACTAGAATCACTTCCGGAACTAATCACTCGGGCAGTTGCGTTCTTGGCAATCCTGTATTCATCATCTGAGGGCTCAAATAAATGCATTTCGCAAAAGCTAGTAGATAAACTTTTAGCATCAAAATTCATTGTTTCTGTGTTCTCGTCCAAAGAGCCTAAGCTCAGCTCACCAGATACAAAAAAAAGTTCCTCATTTCCCTTGTGCACAATGTCTTCACTTCGTTCAAACTGAATTACATCCAAATAACTTACTTCTCTAAAAGGCTCTATATGTGGAATCTCTTGATTTGAGAATGCACTCATAGAGACCAAACTTAGTAATATACTAATTATTTTTCTCATCTTATTTTCCTGATTTAAAAGGGGGAAACTCCCCCTTTGGGTCCTATTGTTTTATTGAAATACGAATCATCAATTATTTAACTTGTTTAATAGTTGGTAAATTCTCTGGTAGTTTTTCGTAATCTTCTAGTGCCTTTGTGAGGTCATCTTTGTATTTAAAATGGACCATTCCTAGAGAAGGAGCCCTCTTAAGACTTTTTAATTTTTTATATTGTTGAATTTTAAGCTTACTGTCTTCTGTATAGTTGTATTCTGGATTTTCTGGATACGAGCAGTCGTCTTCGTTAAGAAAAGCACATTGATAAATTTGAATATTTGTTAGCTCATTCAAAATTCTTGGGCTTTCTTTTTTAACTATTCCCGTTAGGTACTGAGAGGCCTTTGGTAGCATTTCCAAATACGCTTGTTCTGAATAAGGCATCCCTCTTTGGAAATCGCTTTGCTCGCAAAAATCCTTTACCAACTTAGCCAGTGTTTCACTATTTGGCTCTTCATTCAAAATTAGTCCACAAATATTTAGTCTGTCTCCTATTAAGAATTTTTTATTTTCAGAGTTACCAAAGTTTTCGAGGGGAAAATAAGACGTTGCCCGACTAATCCCGTTTGAAAAATCTGAAATTGCCATCAGCAGATCCCTATTAGTATCTGAAAATTCATATTTAAATTCATCTTCTTGAACCAATAGATCAAAATCGTATTCCTCACTCAAAGTATCAGCAAATTTTCTAGCCAGCTGCATTGGGCTTCTATTTTCAAGGGCTTCCAATTGATCCAAATGCCTCTGATAACTTTCGCTTTTTAGTTGGTAAAATTTAATAATGGGCCTGGGCACATCACGCATAGAATATAGTTTTTGAATTGGAGTGTAGTCTTTTTGAGTAAAGGCGCTTAATAGTTTTTCTAAATCAAAATTTAAAAAAGCTTCTTCGTCAGCATAGGAATCCATCCAAGCACTTCTCCATAGCTCTTTTAGTTCATCAAAAGTTACGCTGCTGTCTTCACGAGCTTGCATGGCTGCAAAAAAACGATCTTCGTTAATGTTTTTCTCTAACCATTCTTTATCATCTACGTATTTAAATACACCACTCTCAAAGCTCCTTAGAGCACTTTCTACCTTCCAAACCGGACTAGTTAATAATTTGCTCTGTAAATTCCCTAAATATACCGTGTCAAAACCGATCTGTTTTCCGAACAACCACATCAAAGCCTCAATGCTTTGGGCCTGTTTCTCGTCGGTTATACCAGCCTTGTGGGCCAGTTCATGCATTAGCATAGAGCGCACTGTGGCTTCAATTTGGTTAAACTCTGTAAGCTCTGATAGCTTCTTCAAGCTAAAACAAATTCGACCTTCGTAAGTAGCACTAGCTGCCTTTTCCTCGTTAGTTTTTTTATCGATACAAGGCTCATCCCTCAAGATCAAAGGAGTTTCCAACTTAGCCAAAGCATCAAAAAGCTTTTGGCCCCCATGGAGAAAAACCCCTGTATTGATCAGTGTATCCACATTGATCAATTCAGATAATTGGGGGTTCTCATTCATTTGGGACCATAGAGGAGACTCCTTTATGTGATCTTTGAAGACATACATTGTAGACCAAGCCTCTTTATAAGTTTGCACATAAGACCTAGCGTAGATATGAGTTCGCAGGATTTGTTCCTCAATTAGATCATACATTCCATTCATTATAATTTTATTTGGATCGCCACCACCAGATTCTGATGGTCCTTGTGCTTGATCGGTAACAATTTTATCGGCCTGAACCGAAGGTGAATTATTCTCCTTACAAGCTGCTATTCCTAAAACACTGATTGATAATAAAACACTTAAACTTATATTTTTAATTGAGCTTACTTTTTTCATTTTAACACCATTTAATTTTATTAATTTATAATTCCCAAATATTTGACCGTTGATTTTTTGACAAAGGTTTGAAAGCTTACTCATTCTTCCCCCCTCTGTTTTCAACGTAAGTGGCTTTGTAGTATTCGATAGCCCATTTTAAATTGTTCTGAAATACTGAAACTACCTTTTCATAAGATGGTTTACGTTTTAAGGATCTTAGGTCTTCTACCTGGGAGTAAAAATCGTCATCCTTTCGGTCTCCCATTATAATATCTTCGCATCTTGCTTCAGCAAAAACAGAACATTCAAACACCTGACGGTTATTTATTCTTTTCTTAATATCTTCGAAAATTTCAGAGATACTCGCCTCAGCGTAAGGAATTAACCATCTCAGCGCAAATAAAACTCCCTCTTCAGTAGTTTCAATTTCATCTAAAAACAGATCAGAACAAATTCTATTAATATGTCCTGTATTGTAAAAGAGTCGTTCCTTCGCTTGGGAATTAATATAGTTACAAAATTCGAATTTATCGCCTTTTATAAAATTATCATAATCAACATACTTAGAGTTTTTAACACTAAACTGATAAAGATGGTAAAGGTCATGGAAAACCCAATTCAAAGCATCCAAAGTTTTTCTCTCGTTGGTCCTAAGCTCATTATTTAGGTAGGTACTATCCACTATCTTAGTAATTTCTGGGATTTTATAAGCATTTTTAAAGGCTTCTTCCTTGTCAATTGTAGCTTGATCGAGTCGATATTTCTGAAACTTCTGGTTCTCGTCATATAGTTTTTTTTGAATATCGTAAACCGATAGAAGGGTTTGAGGTAAGTCTGGCTTTTTTGACCTATCAAAGCGTAAACTATGAATAAGCATTATATCAGCTGCCTCCTCCAGGCTAACTTTGTGTTCCCAATTTTTTTCATAGGTTGATTTCCAGGCTTCAATCCATAGTTCTTTCAATTTAGATGGCTGAAGCTCTACGTTTTCGCTAGCTCTTAGCGCTTTCATATACGGACTATTTTCTATACTTTTTAGATAATTATCTTTCAATATGTCAATTCTTGATTGAGCTTGACCAATATCCTTTAGGATATTTTGAAGGTAAGTAGTAATTAAATTAAGATCGCTATCGACAGAGCCTACATACCAATAATGTTTTTGTATTTTATCGACACTTAAAAACCAGAACAATGCCTCAATAGCCTGAGCCTTTTGTTCATCTTTAATGCCTGCTTTATGGGTAAGTTCGTGCATGAATAGAGAGCGCAATGTAATAGATAAGCTTGAAATCGAAGTTTTTGCTAATATTCGAGTGGCACTAAAACATATTTGGTCCTCATAGTCAGCGCTAGCATCTTTTTCAACCCTAACTTCTTTGCCATCGACATACTCTTTGGCTTCACAGGACTCGTGAATTAATACCTTCGCTTGATCCAATCGCTCAAGAGCCGCTTGCATTTTCTTTCCACCATCCAAGTCTTTTGCGATCTCTAAGAGTATCTCAGGGTTTAATACTTTATTTGCCTCCTCCGACTGAGCAATTTGCAGAAAAATGGGATGTTGGTTAATTTCTTCAAATTCTTCTTTCCCTTTTTCCTCAGCAAGAATTAAGTATTCCAACAAAAAGGTTAAATGGGCCACATACACATGAGCATTACGATCCATTTCCGCAATATGTTCGTTAAACATATCATAAAGGCCTTTTGCCTTCAGATCGTTGATAATTGCTCCACCAGACTCAGAGGGTCCTTGTGGGTTATCAACGACAATTTTTTCGTTATTTATTGAAGGAGCGTTTTTGTCCTTACAAGCTAGACTTCCCGTCACAAGACTTAGTCCCACAACTAAGCTCGCTCCCATTCGTCTAAAATTGATTTTTTTTAACTTTTCCATCTATATTATCCTTTTCAAAAAATGTTCCCCTAAAGAACTGTTTTTACTGCTTTTAAATGTAGTTTGAGCTCAAGACAGAAGGTTGCTGCGAAAAACGTTAGACAGCCCAAGTAATATTTACTCTTAGTCCTTTTGATCAGCGATGAAGATTTGCTGGGATTTCAAAATTTCTAAATCTTGTCTATTTTGTTTATCAATCCACTGGTACAAACTATCCACTCGTTGAGAGTAAGTGAGAAACTCTTTACTGCTCTTAACCGGGCTCTGCTGAATTTGAACCTGGGCCAGCTTTGTCATTGTTTCTACTTTCATCTCTGCCTTAGCTGAAAGAACCTGAAAGTTAAGAATCCAAGCGAATGATCCTAAAAGTACGATTTGGGTGATTTGTATTAAGTTTTTCATTTTTGCCTCCTGTCTACGAGGCAGATAATGCGCGTTTTTTACGCGGCATTCCATATAAAGATTGCTATTTATTAAGCATTTTATTAGCAATTATGCTAATATACTAAAAACCAAGTTATTTCAGGGGTTTAAAATTGAACATAAGCGATTTCACCGATTACAGAGACTACCTTAAGGCCTATATTGCTAGTCTTCCCAAGCAAGGAAGGGGCTTTTCTGCGCAATTGGCTAAGGCAATTTCAGTTTCCCCAGTGATTATTAGCCAGGTACTTGGAGGAACTAGGTCTTTTTCTATGGAGCAAGCTCTAGCAACATCCAGAGAATTGGGCCTATCAAATATTGAAGAAGAGTACTTTTTAGAAATGGTCAATGTAGACCGCGCTGGTAGTAAGCAGTTGGAAGACTATCATTTAGCTAAACTATACAAACTAAAAGAACAACTCTCTGAAATTCGCAATCGTGTCTCTCAAAAAAAGGTGCTTGATGACAAAGCCAAAGCCTTTTACTACGCCAATTGGTATATGGTGGCCATTCGCCTTCTTGTAAACAATCAAAACTTTTCCACTCCAGAAAGTATTTCAAAAAAACTTCACTTACCTTTGGATAAAGTGAACAGCGCACTTTTGTTTTTACAAGAACATGATCTAATTGCAAAAACCAATGAAGCCTATTCTTGGAAAGGAACCAGTACACATATTCCTTCGGACTCCCCTCTTGTAAATCGCCATCATCAAAATTGGCGCATACAAGCCATCAAACGAATGGAGCAAGGAAAACCCAAAGAGTCAGAAGTCTTTTTCACTGCACCTAGTATCATTGATAAAAGCACTGCCATTAAAATTCGAAAGATGATTTTAAATCTCATTGAAGAAAGCCAGACCGTTAGTGGCGAGGCACCCAGCGAAGAAATTTTCTGCATGAACTTTGATTTGTTTATGGTTGGGGAAGACATAATTTAACGAATATACCCTATCTTAAGCCCTAGACTTGTAACAGAGTCAAAAGTAACAATTTTTGTCGTTTCAAACAAAAGCGTCACTGCATTTCTATCTATGTCAAATGTATTCAGTTTAATTAGGCACTTCGTTTGCAGGTCATGATACATATGACTGATAACTTCTTTAAAAATATTTCTTTCATCCTTGCACTAGTACTACTATCCATACAGAGTTTTTCCAAGCAATCCAACTCAGACCTCTTCATTTACGACTATGGTTATAAAATTCCAGCTGTAGTATGGACCGCGCAAGGAATTAACATTCTTGAACCGCAAATGCTAAACCTACCACAAAACTTAGCATTTACCGAATCACTCTATAGATCAAATGCTTTAAACAGGGTGCAAGACAAAGAATGTTACATTAATACTCTAGTTCTTGGTGTAGATACCAGAGCTGGTGATCTTTTGAACTTATCAAAAAAAATCCACCAAGAAGATCGAGTGCTGGGCTCTAGAGCTGACTCAATAAACTTGCTACAATTTAACCGGTGTTCAAAAGCAAAACCCATCGTCTACGCTATTTACCGAGGAAATTCAGCACCTCCAAAATGTATTCCTAGTTCATGGGAGAAGATTCCATCAAAAGAGCAAAAGTCTGTGATTTTGGCAGATTTTTATAATTTGGCTGGAAGAAAAGAATTTCTAACTTGCATAAAATCACTTTTCAAAAACAAAGCCAAAGCCGCCAGCTCGATTCATTTTCCAACAGAAGTATTGCAAAGCTTTAACAAAATTCACTATTTATTTGAGATTAAAAAAAATCTCAATTACCAACTTTTCAATCGAGATAAAGTGATTTTTCCAGATTTTGTCAGCTTATTATTGGATATAGAAGATACTATCGATAATGATAGAGAAATTAAATCTCATTTTGAAAATAATTTTGCCGCACGAGAGCTAAACTTCAATACAATGGCGGAATTGGGCTGGGAATTTTTGGCTGAGAAATATTGGAAAAGAAAAAACATGGCTGGCTCAGGCTACGAAAGAAGTTTAAGAATCGCATCTAGCCTGTATCGAACAATTGCATTTACAAAGTTTATTTTTGAATCAAAACCCGAGTTAGTTAAAAAGTTTTTTCCAGCCTTAGAAAATAACCTCAGTGCCTCTACTAACATTTCAGATTGGTATGAGAGCATTGGAAATCATCTCTTTTTTGATAATATTGACTTTAACCAAGAGTTTCCCGTTCCTCCTATAGTGCAATGGGGCGCCGCTAAAAACTCCTACATAGCATCAAATGGAAAAGACCTTGATTTTGTAAATATGGATACTTGGAAAAAGAGGTTTCAAAATATTCCAGACCTTATTCCCCTTCCAAAACAATTAAACTTAGGCTCTTCGGATTAATTTAAATACTAGTTTAAATCGTTTTCCTACAGACCGCCACCTCGCTCGCTAAGTCAGCCATCTTGGCTGACTTGCCTCATCAGATGTGTAGGTCTGGCAAGGCCGCTTACTCGCTTTGATTCTCTTTAGCGATTTTATATCTTGTTTTAGGCAAAGAAAACTTAGCTTTGTAGGCTAAGTTTCTTTATTAAGTGCTACAAGAATCGGGATTGTCTTTTCGGAAACGGGCTATAAGCTAGTTTCCTAATGCCTATAGTCAAACACAATACTTGGACCGGCTTTGCTCGGCTAGGTCACTACTTTTTACGATGCCCACTTTCAATTACCTAGAAAATTAGAGATTTAATATATCTTCTAATTACACCCGTTCCAACTACAAGCTTTTGCACGACAGCCTAATTCTTCTAAATATCTAGTCTTTCAATTCATTCTTTACAAAGCTTGCTAGCTCGGTTTTACCAAAATCATCTAAGGAGCTACTAAACTGGTCCAACCACGGCTTAAAATCTTGCAAATGAAAAGTATCAAAATACGATTTGGCTAGTAACAAAAAGCTATATAAAAAAGGATAAGATCGAGTGCTAACAAAGTGATTATCATAAATACCCAAGCTTTTATATTTCTCAGTTAGTCTTTCAAAATAATCTTTCGACTTTTCAACATTACCCAATCTAATATGTTCTTCGAGAATAACAAAAGCAGTACTAATTTTTTGACTGTCGTCCTTCAAAGTAGTTTTTGTGTATTGCTCGAATTCAGCTAGGACTTCATTCAATACTTTATCATCATTAAGCTTTCGACATAGTTCAAGCTGTTTAACAAAGTCACTAACTTCAAGCTCTTCACTCGGCAATGACATCAAGATTTCAAGAGCTGACCTCATATCATTTTGAAAACTCTTCAGTTCAGCCAAAACTCGTTTGGCAGAAGCTTGAAGCGAAACATTTTTGGATTTTGTTGCCGGTAATAATAATGCTTCTGCAGCGTCGAAATCTTTTTGTTTTAACTTTAACTTTGCATCCAAAATCGTTCTTTGCCAATTGTCTGTACTCATACTTGTCCCTAAAATTTTATTTCTTCAAAAATTTCGTCTATTGGTGTGCCTTCTGGAACATAAAACTGATGCCCCTCACCACCAGCAACTTTTCCTGCGTAGCCTGATACTCTCTCTTTTACAACAAATGCTTTCAATTGCCCAGCATCATTACCCCACTTTTTTATGTTCAATAGGTCTTCAGCATGTAGAGCGTCCAATGGCTTAATAGAAGAAAACCAATTACCTTGACCAATCTGGTCTGTCCTCTGAGCCTGAAAAACAATCTCTCCCGGTTCGTACTCGCCTTTAAATATATGACCATCAAAAGCATCTTTGTGAGAACCTTTCAAATCTGGTAGTTGCTTAACAAATTCATTGCCTCTACTCGGGTTCACGCTACTCGATTTATTTAGCATTTTAGCAACGAAAGCTGGTACCTCAGATCTAGAACCAGGAACCTGTTGCACTATATTTACAAGCCGTTCCATATCCTTCTTGTTATTGAGGCCCATACTTTCAAACAATTCAGTGTAATCTTGGGCTAATTTTTTTTGAATTAAAGAACCGTTACTGAGGTCCACCGAAGAGGTCGCCACTTCGACCAGATCCATTTGCCTTTTTGTAAATTCTCCAAAGTTTTTGAAAAGACCTTTGTATTTACCACCACCCAATACTTTTCGTCCAAGAGTGACCGCTGCCTTGGTAATACCTTTTGCTGAATTTGCAAGACCACCAGTACCCAAGCCAGCTACGAAAAATACCCCTGAAAGTATTCGCTCCGTGGAACTTAAGCTTTGGCCTGTTATCATGTTTTTACCGCTGTAAAACTCAGTAAAATCTCGTGCGATTCCTGTGAAAGGATCAATTCCTACTAAAACATCGGCGGCGGTAATAGCGATCTCTTTGTAGGCTTCGGCCTCAACGCTTTGGTCGACAGACGCACTATGATCTGCCATCTGAACTGCAGCAAGGCCTATATCTTTTACCAAATACTCCTCTTGACTTCTTGGCTGGTGCGAACTTAGTGTTTCATTTAGCTCTTGTAACGTGGCAAGAAACTCTGGGTCTGCTGATTTAAACTGAAATTTTTCTGAATCTTCGAATTCAACATCACCGATTGAGACCTCTTGCATATTGGCTAACTGCAGTAGCGCTGGAATACTTACAGCCACCATTTCATTGATTTCTTTTTTACGAGCTTCTTCAAATTCCTTTTCACGCTTTTCATAAAGCTTGGACTGAAACTCTATCTCCTTCTTAAGGCCTAGGATTTCTTTTAACATACTAGGCGGAACCAATAGCAACTGTACGCCTTTGGCTCCAGCGGCACTAGCACCTCCGGATTTCCCTGCCTCGTGCGCGCTTCCAAGGGGACTATTTCCTTTAGCCGTCGATGAACCTCCGGCTCCAGACTGGCTGTTAGTACCAGCATTGTTTTGCCTTCCAGACCCGTTTGTACCAGGCTTTGAAACACCTTCTTTATTTCTTACTTCAAAGTTTTCTTCAAATTCTACTTCGCCCTCAGGACTCACAACGGCAATGTAAAATCCTTCATCCGAGCTCTCCCCTTCAACAAAGCGTACGTCAAGTGGATCAAATGAAACATGGTGGATCTTTTTACCTGTTTCTGGATCCTCTGTTGATCCTAGCAAGACGGCCGTATACTCAAACCCATTAATCAGAAATTTTACCTTATGATCAGCGAAAGCACTCTCGGTTTGCATTATGGTATACAGTTGCTGGAAACGCTCAGCCATATCCTCAGGTATATCAACCGTTCGACCATTAGATAAAGGATGACTAACAGCAATGGTGGCTGCCTGATTGGCAATACCAAATGCAACTAGCAACAAAAGTTGAATAAATAATTTTAGGAACGTCATAATAAGGATCCTCTCGCGGCTGGATTAAGACTTAAATACAAGTCAATCTGTTTATTTAGAATCGGCGAATCGAAAGTTTGATTTGCTCTCACACAAGATGCTAGTCTTGTACTGGGATAAGGACTCTGAATAGAATTTGATCCGACAGAGTACTCTTGAAGTGAAAGCTTTGGGCTTTTGAGAATCGACATATTGATATCAGAAAGTAGCCTGTAGCAATAATTGATCGTTGTATCGACTCTGCTCAGGCTAGCTCGAACTTGTAATTCTCCCCACTTACGCTCCAAGTAAGCTTCCTGTAGTTCCACTAGTTGAGAGTCAATTTTTTCACGAGCATCCTCTAAATTTCGTGTCTGATCCACTATTTCCATCTTTACTTTTTGTAGATCCTGGTCGAGAGCTTTCATTACAGCCTCTAAGCTTACATAGTCTACTTGCATTTCAAGTAAGGCCGATATCTCTAATAGGAACATCTGCAAATTGTAGACATAAGATTTGGCAGCTAAAGTACACTTATGGATCAACTCCGCACCTTCATAACTTTTGAGAACTCGACAATTAGAATTATAGAAATTTTTGTCTTTCATAGCCTCTAACGAGGAAAAACTCGCCCTACTCAAAACTTGAGTCATTGTTTCTATTTCAAGCAAAATTAGTTTTTGTACTTCGGCCACTTCCTCATTATTAGCTTTCATTATTCGTACTTGGTACTCCAACATCTTTCTCATATGAGAGTGATCTATGGCATATAGTAGCATTCCGACAACGAACAAAACACCTTTAACAATGCCACCCAAGGCAGGGTTCGCCAACATTATAGCGTCAGCAATCACATTTGCACCAGCCAAGTTCTTTTGATCATCATCATCAATATTATTCATGTCATTTAAACCATTGAACATATTGATAAAGGTCATTGCCACGTTCAACTCTTCTAAAGGTATGTCTGGAAAAATTTCCTTGAGTTGATCTTCCGTCCAGTTTTTCACATAATTATGAGTTGCGGATTCCACATAGCCTTTGGCATAGGCCTTCGCCAGTTCCTCAACTATTTCTTGTTCGTTACTTTTGCAAAAAGAATTAGGGCTAAAAATCAAACTAATTGAAAGAAAAAAAGCGACTATAACTCTCACTTTAGCTCCCGATCTTGGCAAGTATGGACTGGTGGGAACTCAATTTAGATTCTAAGCGCTCAACCACTTGTCCTGATATAGAAATCATTTCACCAAAAACAGATATATCTAGTCTCTGTATGTCAGTATACAAATTGCGTAATAAACTTGGCGAAATTTGTTGTAAT
>JAYZXX010000230.1:0-16467 GCA_036140815.1 Bdellovibrionota bacterium
TCGTAGGAGCTCCACCAGTAGTCGATGCATTGGCTTGATGATTGGCGTTGTTAGAGAAAAGAGTTCTTGGAATACGAATTCCTTTTCTCTCAAACTCTTCAATAAAAGTAGGAATACTACCCGTGGCTTGAAATTCACCTATGATTTTTCGATTTTTATCAAAACCGGTTTCTTTAAATTTAAAAATTTCTTGTGTCGTAAAGTTCTCAGACTGCATTCCAACCAGTTCGGTAATGCTTTTAATTTTACGACTACCATCACTCAGACGAGACACCTGAACAATCAAATGTACTGCATTAGCGATTTGTTGACGAATGGCGGTGGATGGCAAACCAGCATCAGCCATCATACAAAGAGTTTCTAATCGGCCAATGGCTTCACGAGGGGAGTTGGCGTGAGTGGTTGTTAGTGAACCATCATGACCCGTATTCATTGCTTGAAGCATATCTAATGCCTCACCACCTCGACACTCACCAACTACGATTCTGTCTGGACGCATTCTCAAGGTGTTTCTGACTAAATCACGAATCCCAATTTCACCAGTCCCTTCCATATTTGCCGGGCGAGTTTCTAATCGTACAACATGCTCTTGGTTTAATTGTAATTCGGCAGCATCTTCCACCGTAATGATTCTTTCTGTCGGTGGAATAAAGTTACTTAAAACATTTAAAAGAGTTGTTTTACCAGAACCAGTACCACCACTGATTACAATATTCTTCCCATTCTCAACACAGATCTTCAAAAAGTCGATCATACTCTGAGTCATTGATCCCCAACCTATATAGTGTTGCGGTGTAATTGTTTCTTTTGAAAACTTACGAATCGTCAAAGAAGCTCCATCGAGAGCGATAGGTGCAATCACTGCATTTACACGGGAACCATCCGCTAGTCTTGCATCCACATAAGGTTGGCTTTCATTGATTTGTCTTCCAAGAGGGAAAACGATACGCTTAATCACCAAAACCAGTTGTTCGTTGGATGTGAAGGTCACTTTGCTTAAAGTCAGTTTTCCTTTACGTTCAACGAAGATATGATCAGGACCATTTACCATGATTTCTGTAACATCATCATCTTCAAGAAGGTTTTCTAAGGGACCAAGACCCAAAGCTTCATCCAATACTTCTTTGATAATTTGTGCGCGCTCATCTCTAGAAAAATTCTGCTGTTCTCTGTCGATTAGCATAGTGATAATTTTAGTTGTTTTTTTGCGCAAGACTTCTTGTTTTTGCGGGTCTTGATCAATATCTGTGATTCCATCTTTCATATCCATTTCCTGGATTAAGCCAGAGTGTAGTCTTAGCTTAAGCAAGTTTTTTGGATTCATATTTTGCGCGCCTGGAATGGACTTAGTCGATGCTGAGTTTTCTTGGGCGCGAGATGGTCTTTGTGTACTTTTCATTTTTTGCAAAATGCCAGAGCCAGAAAGATTTCTGAATACGCCTCTAACTGCATTTGCAATTGGTGTGTTTCCTTGAGGGTTTACAAAGGGGGTTGATCTAGCTAGTGAACCTGCGGTTGTAATATCATCTTGCGGAATCACACTAAGTACTCTTGTAGCCGTTATTTGCTGAATGTTCTGTGGTGGCATACTTGTCTTGTTGCTCTTATTAACAACAATTTGAAATAAATCACGAGGTAATGTCTTTGCTACTAATTCATTGATTAGTCGCTTGGTTTGTGTAACCGCTAAGATTTCAGGGGTAGTTAACATTAAAGCGGCACTAGCAACATCTAACATTGCAAGTTGAGCTTCTTCAATTTGTGAACCTAAATCACAAAGAATATAATCAAACATCGGGCTTATTTGAAAAAGTTGTCGTTGGAGGGTGCTTGGATCAACGTTCAATCTTTCTTCACTTGCTTTTACAGCAGCTAAATACATTAAGCCACTTGGATGTCTGTTTACCATTTGTTGTATGGTTTGAGGGTTGATTTGTCCTGTGTACTTCACAAGATCATTCACAGTCTTTTCTGGTTTTACACCAAGAATGATGTTTTGATCCCCAGCAGAGTTTTGATCTAAATCGATGACAAGAACCTTAGCTCTCGCATCCATAATTAATGACATAGCAAAGTTGGCTGTGAAAACTGACTTTCCCACACCACCTTTCCCGCCACTAATTGCGATCAAATGACATTTTGGATGTAATGACATATAATACCCTCATATCTTTATCGGAAGAATCGTCGGGAAATTAGACATTTAGACTAGAAACTAGACCTTATTACGTAGACAAACTTAGACGGTGATTAGCCTAGAAATGCCAAGGCCTTAAATTGAAAAAAGAGAGCCGTGATAGCTCTCTTTTTGGAATATCGTAAATTTTTTAAACAAATTTTTTAGTTTAACAACCTAACTTTTCTTTTAATTCGGTCTGCACCCTCGCTGGCAGATGCTTTAATTACTGGAGTGATAAACACTACGAACTGACTTTGGTCCTTTCTAAAAGACTTCGAGTTATATAAGCTAAATAGTGGATTAGATGGAGCGTTTTGTGGTAGTTTGTTGTAGTCAGTACTAGTACTACTTTGTACTAGTCCACCAATCGCTGCCGACTCTCCTGAGCGAACCATGATAACTGTATTTAGGTTTGAATCAGAAACCACTGGACCACTATCTGTGATGTTTAAGAGTGATTTTATGATAAAGCTAATGTTTAAGTGAATGGTATCAGACCTTGCACCCATAATTCTTGGTGTGATCGCTGTATTAATCCCGGCCTCTTCAAAATCTGTTTTGGGCATACCTTCTGCCGTAACTGTAACGTAAGGAATTCGAGTCATAGACTTTAAACTACCTTTATTACCATCTTGAACGATAATGCTAGAACTTTGTAAAACTCTGGCATAACCATGAGCTTTTGCCCAGTTCAATCTAGGCAGTAAATTATTGATTGTTCCAGTGATTTCAGAAACAATACCAGCCACTCCGCGGCTACCACCACCTTGGAAGGCCAGAGAAGAACCATCACCTAATGTTGGAGTCCATTGAAAGCGATGGGATTTGTTGTAATCCTTCTTTAACTCAACATAATGAACAACCAACTGAATGATTTTACCAGGCTCTGGAGCGGGTGCTGATTTTACGGTAAGCAAGTTAATAACCACTTGGTTAACTTTATATTTTTTTATGACTCCACCAGCTTCTGCCTTGTCTACAATGATATCTGGTACATAGGTTTTAGCTATAATTTCAGCCTTTGCTTTTTCGGCATCATCATTTGCCTGTCCTTCAAGGATAAACTTGTTGTTCACGGCACGAACACTAATTTCTGGATTGTTAATATCACGCTCGATATATTTTGCTAATTTCTTTTGTGCAAGTGGGCTAAGAGTTACAAGACTAGAACAGTTATTGCCATACTCCTGACACACACTAAAAATTCTCGACATGTCTCTTGGCAATAGGATCTGTCCGTCGATAATAACTTTGTTATTAATGATTTTGATCGTGATACCCTCAATATCGCCTACCAAGGATTTTATCTCCCTAGCTATGTGGTTTAAATTTGATTTTTTAACGGTTAAGAAAAACTCATAGACCTTTCTTTTTTTATTATCAAAAATTACTAATGTACAAGCTCCCTCAGCCTTTGGATCGAAGCGGATGGTGTTTGATGCACCATCCACGGAAAGTTTCGTACATTTTCTCCAATTTCCTGTGTAGCTTGCTCCTGCAGGGATGTATGCCACCGGTTGGTCGTGAGTAAGACCGACAGAAAGGTTTATATATTCGCGTTTTCGAGTGAGGTTTTTAGCATATAAGCTTTCTACCGCAAATAGCAGTAGCCAACTTATTACCCCCATTTTCCAAATTTCCCTTTTTCCCATTACTGCCTCATTTCATCTCTAGTTAATTTCCCTAAAAGGCCCATTGTTCCTACTTTTCTTCTTAGGCGTTGGCTTTGGAGTAACTTGTTTTTTAGTCACAACAGAAGTAGGTCTTCGTACTGGCGCAACGTTTCTTTTAATATTTGCATATCCTTGAACGCTTTGTTGCGTCGTCATTGATAGTGATTGTTTTGTGCGGTCATTAGGATTTCTCAAAGTCATATAAAGTGAGCCAGGGTTTGTCGCCATAAGAAAAATAATTTCCTGTGCCTTTTGTGGATCGAGCTCAACGGTGATACTTGAAAAATCTGTGTATGTATTTAGGTTAGTGTATGACTTTCCATCGTCATCCAACTTTCTTGGAATGTTATTCGTGATTCTTACCCCTGTCGCTAAAACAGAGACGTCTTGAAGAATCGTTTTGACATTAAAAGACTTATCCAAGCCTTTGCCTTGTTCTACGACGGCAAGAAGGTCAATTCTATCACCAGGGCGAATTAATTTTGCTACCCCTCTAAACTCATCAACTGGAATAGTTACAGCTCTTCTGGTAGGGGCTACTTGCAAGGCCAGCCCTGTATTTGGTCCAGGCTTCAAGATTTTGGTGGAGATAATTTGCTCACCCTTTTTTATTGGTACAGCAGCCACCAAGCTAATTACTTCTTCTGGATTACTTAAGGCACCTGGCTCAACGAAGTCCGCAGGTTTTTCAACAATATCAATCATTGTGTCGTCGATATCGCTCATTTCTAAAATGTCTTTTTTGGCAATCAAAACCTGTTTCATTGTTCCAAACTTATCATCGTACTCTTGTTTTTTCCCTTGGGAATAGGAGTACACAAAGAACACTGCAAAAAGGGCAGAGCCAATGGAAATCCATAAAGTTCTGGTTGGATTCGGGTTCATTCAACACCTCCACAAGATGCGTTCAAACATATGCCGTAAGTTGTTTTTACCCAAACGTCGTCGACCGAAATACTCGCTCGTTCGTTTAAATTTAAATTTCTTGTCTGACTATGTTTAGAGGCACTATCGCTAGATCGACCACTATTGTCCTTAGCGATTCTAAAATCTATATTTCTAGCAGTAGCGTTAAATCTAGGATTATCTGATCCAGAATTTCTTTCAGAAGCAATACCACCATAACGGAAGCCTGGTTTTCTTCTCATGCTTTCGTTCCAATTCGCAGCATCATAACCTGGGTTTGAGCGGTGATAGGATACATCGGCCCTCATTTCCATCATTTCCCAAAGATAAGTTTTTGATGCGATACTATTTACGATTCCAGTATGAACCACACCAAAGCTGCCAATGGTAAAGCTCATTAAACCAACCATGATAAATACCATGGTCAATGCCTCAATGGTGGCAAAGCCGTCTTCATTACAATGTTGTTTTAACTTATTAACAGCCATTGTCTGGTACCACCGATATTGCACTTGCATTAACAGGGTAGGTGTAACCTAAGCCCTGAATCAAATTTGTTTTTTGTTTAAAAAAGTTTTCCATACACTCTTGTGTACTGGGTTCTCTACCTAAAAAGCTAAATACATTTGTAGTAAATGGACCATCGGAATTACCACCTATAATCGGAAAGCTCATATCTAGGATATCCGCTGTGAAAGTCAGTTTAGCTCCTTCAAAGATATCTCTTCCTCTTGGATCGGCAGCATTAAATTCAGTAGCATAGTTACCCAATGCTGAGTCTTCTACTTTAACTTCAAACCAACCACTTTCTTTTAACATGGTCTTAAAAGGCTCTGTCGATAATAGGTTTCTTAATTTTTTGTCACCACGGGCGGCTTGAGTCGCTTGGCTTAGGTGACCGGCATGATAGGTTCTTGAAGTAGCGAAGGCTACATATTGGGTAAGCTCAACCATAGAGAGAGTCAGACTAATGGCAAAGAACACTCCCATAGAGACAATAGCAAGCGTCAAACCGAAGGTAAAGTCCACGGCAATGCTCCCTGATTCGTCTTTAAGAATGTTTCTCCCTTTATTAATCATTTTCCCCCAGATTAATTACTTGGTTTAATCGCTACCTTTCTCCCTAAGTGGCTAGGGTGTAAAGCCTTACCCTGTTGATAAGGTTTCCATACACCGTTTTCCACCATTCCTCGTAAATAGTCGCTAGGACCACTTACCATTGTTGGAAATACATTTCTATCCCGTAGTGCTTTGATAATCCCAATAGAGATTGTCACCATAACCACGGCAATAATTATAAACTCTACAGAAGCTTGACCAGACTGAGACTTCACCATGGAAATAATCCTTTCGGTATATAGTCTAAGCTAAACCAAGCTAATAAAATTCCAAACGTAAATGGAAACCTTAGGGCTTCCTTGTTGGTTTGAGACTTCGTAATTTTATTTACAAAAAACTTAAGGCTTCCCGAAACCGCGTTCCAGAATAGACTTAAAAACAATAGAGAATAGAGTTGAGTTGGATTTAAAAACATACAAACAACCAATAAAAGTTTGAAGTCACCAGCACCTAAGGCTCTTAGGTAAACTAGGGGCAAACAGGCCGCGCAAACAATGGCAATGTTTTGTAATTGATAAATAGAAAAGTGGGTGACAGCTGTAAAATAGCCAAGACTCAAAACAAGAAAACCAAGGATTAGATAGTTTCTAACCTTACGTGTTCTTAAATCACTTGCGACACTTGCCGCTAATAATGAGCCTACTAAAAACTGTTCCATGTCCTCCATCCCAATTTATTGCTCCTCTCAATTAATCCGGAGCAATCCATTCTGTATCTGTATCCGCTTTAACAAAGCCACCTCCTGTCTCAATCTGCTTTTCAATTCTTGCACTCAAATAACCGGCAGAGTTTTCAAAACTTGACGGTAGCTTCTGTAATACAGAAAGCATGATTACAACAATAAAGCTGAGCAGAATTACTAGCTCTGTAGTCATATCAATTTACCTTACTGTAGAGCCGAGCCGATCTTGTCACCAAGAGTACCAACAGCAGATTCTACTCGTGCAGTAATTTGATTTTTAAAAACCATTACAATTCCAACTACAGCAACTAGAAGTAAAATGTACTCGGTCATGCCTTGTGCATCTTCTTCTTTAATCAGTCTCTTTGTGAATTGTTTTAAGTTCTCCATTTTTCCCCCATTGTTAAAAAATAGTTCAGGCCAATCCGGGCCTTCTATAAAATCTTATCGGTGATCTATTGTTCCGAATTAAGTCTAGGTCTGGAAAATTGATTAACAAAATTCCAAAAAAATTAGCTAGTTAAGAGCAAACGTAAGCTAGAGATAGTTACATTATACTTTGGTCTAGGCTTTTCACCAAGATTTAGACGTAAAAAGTCTTTTTACGTTTCAAAATGGAACGTTGAAAATTTCTTCGACGAATACAGACTAACTAAGGAGATGTGGCAGTTGCAGTTAGTAATTTATTACGTGATTTCGGTAAGATATATGCTCCTCCAAAGGATTTGGGGCACAGTTCTATCGTTAACTATGAACTGACAACTTTCTATACGGTCCAGTGACAAACAATGTTCTTTACTAGATAAGCCTTTAATTTCACGCTCTGAAACCAAGATTATTTAGAGATGACAGGTTTTTCTGCAGGTGAAGACTGGAACCTGTTTTGCAATAATATTTCTTTGATGAAAGTGAAAAAAATAAGCCTATTTGTAGTTTGTGTTTTTTTATCGGCCTCAAACTTGGCCGCATTTTGTTTAGATGATGGTCTTGGCCGTAGTCCTCATCAAACAACCGACTATGCTTCTGTTTCTCAGCAAAAGCTTGGTCTAGAACTGTATAAGCTGGTGAGCGTTCAACGATTACAGATCTTAGAACTAATTGATCAAGAAAACTTTTTAGAATCTGAGGGAAAGAATAGGCATTCTTCTTGTGCGCTCGATTTCGTTAGATTAGACTCTGAGATTTCTGCGAGCATTTTGAGGGACTGTAATTTAAGTTATCAGCAACTAGACTCATATCCTTCATTGTTGAAAAAAATAGAAGAACTTCCAAAGGCCTGTAATATGAAAGGCTTCAAATTACTTTTTACTGAATATTTAGACAGCTTTTTTAATCCACTCACAAGGTCTGTTGTAAGGGAAAGCCTTAAAAGCGAAACTAGTTATTTCCAAAATGAAAGCTCTTATTTTTCTGGAGAGCTAAGGCCAAATTCAAAGCTAAGTGAAAAACCAAGTGAAGTAAGTCCGTCAATTAGAAGTCGCTTCCTACAGAAACATAAATATTCTTTTTAATCTTTAGGGGTATCAGGCTGCATTTCTGGTGCAGCTTTTTTAAAATAATCTTGTTCCATACAGTTTTCGTAGATACTGAGAATTTTAGGAAACTTTTCCATTTCCACTCCAAAGCGTATTGCATTGAACACCTGAGGAACCAAAACTGCGTCTGCCATACTAAATTTTTCGAAGCAAAACTTTTGATTCATTAACAAGTTTTTCTCTACAGCATTGAAGCCATTTTCAATCACTTGAATGATCCAAGCGGATTTTTGCTCATCCGACATATTGAATTCTTTTTTTAGCGTTTGAAGTAGCTTTAAATTTTGCAGAGGTTGAATTCCAGAGTTGATAATTTCTGTTACTTCTCTTACTTTTGCCGCTTTTAAAATATCTTTTGGTATTACTTCTTTGTCTGGGAATTTGGCATTTAAATACTCAATGATCGCAACACTTTGGCTTAGCTGAATGTCTTCATCGAGATAAGTGGGCACTTGTGCCATTGGATTTAAAAGTTTGTAGTCATCGAAGTGTTGTTCCCCGCCAGCGTGAAGCAGGTGGATAGACCGATAATCGTAATCTTGTTCTAAATAAGCTAAAACCGCTCTTACACGGAAGGAACAACTAGATCGAAAGTAACTAAACAAACTTGCCATTTTATGCCTTTACTACCTTTTGAGAAATTTTACCGAAAACACTGTGGCCTTCATTATTAAAAACTTCAATTTCAATGGTGTCATTCACCTTCATAAACGGAGTCACAAATTCTCCGGTTTTAATCTTTTCTAGCATTCTCTTTTCTGCTAAACAGCTGCTGCCGACACTTTCATCTTCATTGGAAACCGTTCCGCTGCCAATGATACTTCCAGCACAAAGTGGACGAGTGCTTGCGGCATGTTGAACAAGGCGAGGGAAGCTAAAAAACATTTCACGACCATTGGCTTTACCAAAAAACTCGTTGTTGTATTTTACGTCGAGGTTTAATTCTACTCTTCCATCTACCCATGCTTCTCCCAATTCATCTGGTGTTACGAACAAAGGGCCAAAGGCACTACTAGGTTTAGAATTTACAAATCCGAAACCTTTGCCTAGTTCTTCTGGGATTAGCCCACGAAGAGAAACGTCATTGCAGATTCCAATTAAGCGTATTTGCTTTGCGCATTCTTCTTCGCTTGGGTTTAAAGGAACATCGCCGGTAACTACAATGTATTCCCCTTCAAAATCAGTTCCATGACTAAAATCAACCTGTGGGATGTCTTGTGTTGGAGTTAAAAAACAATCACTTCCCCCTTGATACATCAAAGGACTAGTCTCTAATGTTTCTGGTAGAGGAGCATTTCTTGCTTTACGAACTAGTTTAACGTGCTGAATAAATGCAGATCCATCCATCCATGTATAAGCACGTGGAAGTGGAGAGTGAAAGTCAGCTAAATTGTAATCAAATTCTCCATCAACTTTCGAGCTATTTAAGGAATTAGAAAGTTCTTTTAGTTTTGGTTCACATTGTTCCCAGTTATCTAGTGCAAATTGAAGGGTGTCAGCAATGCCCGTGGCCTTAACAACCTTTTTATTGTCTTTACTTACAACAACCAATACACCATCTCTAGAATCTGCTTTTAAAGTTCCTAACTTCATAAATACCTCCAATTGGGCACATCATAAGGCCTGTAAATCCCGGAGTAAAGGGCATTTGTCGCTTGCTGCGTTGAATTTAGACAGCTTTATCTAGGGGCGTGTTTACTAGCAATTAATGTTCATTTTAGTATTGTGTCCACTAGGATCTTTATATTTATAAAGACTATCAGAAAACATATATTATAAATAGTAGAAACCTAATAGTAGCAGGAGGTAACTGCTTCAGTGTATTGATCATACCAATTCGATTTTCCATTTATTCTTAAAATGGCAGCTTGCTTTTTGAATTCTGTTAAAATTGTCCTATCCTTTTCACAAACAATTTTGTAAGCCTTTAAAGCTTCTTTGTACTTACCTAATTGAAAATTGGTTTGTGCATAACCCTTCCAACAATTTACTTTCGAGCGATCTGTTCGAATGCACTGGCGAAAGAACTTGGCTGCAACTTCATAGTTTTCTTTCTCTTGCATTACCTTACCTGCAGATTCTTGAGCAAAGGCACTTTCAGGAAATTGTCTGGCAGCATTGTTTAGAATTCTTTCTGCCTGAACGTTATTGCCTTTGTACTGTTGTGTTAATCCAAGATAGACGTGGTTTTTGGGAGTCTTTGGGGACAGTCGAACTGCCACCTGGCAAGCAGCTAAGGCTTCTTCAAAGTAACTGTCTTCTGTATAGTTCTGGCATAATTCTGTGTAGTATTCAGCTTTTTCACCAAAAATTCTGATCATATCTTGTAGAATGATTCGTCCTTCATAGTTATTCTTTTTCAATTTAAAAATTTCGTAAAGACCCCAGTATGCATCCTCAAACTTGGGTTGTAGACTAAGGCTCTTTCTGTATTTAATCGTGGCGTCGTCTAATTTATCAATTTCTTTAAAGGCGTTGGCTTGCAGAAAGTATAGGTTTGCATAATTTGGCCACTTTGGAATTACTTGATTTAATACCCGTATCTCATCCAACCAGGCTTTGTTAGCTCGATACCCTTCCGCTAGGTTTAAATAAGATTGCAAATCGTTTGGGTCTAAAAGCTCTCGGTAGATTTCAATTGCTTCCTTGTATTGAGAATCTTTCATTAGATATAAAGCTAATTTTTGTTTTAAATCTTTTGAAGGTTTCTTTGCAATTTTCTTTTTTAAAATCGCAATATTTTTTTTTCGAATGAGTTTAGCTCTTTTTGCTAACTTTTCTTTATCCACTCGAACCAACTTGGCCTTTTTAGAACTAGCTTTAGCCTTATCTTTCTCAACAGCTTTTTTCTGAGTTTTTAGCTCAGTATTAGTTTCGACTTTGGCCGAGTTGGTTTTAGCCTGGTCTTTTTCTGCCGATAAGAGAATAGGGCCATTGCCGAGAATAAACATTATGACTAGACTTAAGTATTTAACATTTCGCATCCCATCTATTTTAAGATGCTTTCCTGGAAAAATCCTAGGAAAAATTTCTCATCTTAAACTGAGGGAGTTCTCAGCTAAGAAATTGGCGCAAGAGTCTGGACAGGCGATACTGGAATACACTTTGTTACTAGTAATAGTGGTAACTATTTTGACAGGTTCTATCTACCAATTTAGTTCTGCGTTCCAAGCATTTACAGATAGTTATTTTGGCGACTACCTACAATGTTTAATTGAGTCAGGTGAACTTCCTCAGTTGGGTGGTGATGACGAAGGCATTTGTAATTCGTCCTTTCAAGCTTTCAGCTTAGCCAATGGAAGGCCTATTGATAGTAGCTCAACAAACTCAGCATCAGGTTCATCAGGAGATTCCAATGTTGGAGGGGGAGGCGTTTATGGTGGATCAAATCCAAACTCTTCTGGCACAACGGTTGGAAGAGCTCCAGGAACTTCTGTGGGTGCAGGTAGTTCTTCCGGAAACTTGGGGGCATCAAGTGGAGGTCCAGGTAGTTCTTCAGGAAATTCAGGTGGCTCTCTGGGAGGTGGTCGAACGAATCGAGTTTCCGTAGGAGGGCAAGGAAACAACGGGGCTTTTGGAAACAACAAGAACAAAAAGGTGCCATTTAATCCAACGGCAAATACCTATACCGATCTTGGAGCAAATGGTTCTGGCAGTGGATTAAGGAGTCGAAGAATTTTAAGATCCTATGGTTCTGAGACTGAAGGTGGTGATATTGAGGGTGGACCAAATGCATCTTCAAACGCAGTAGCTGGTGTAGCGGGACAAGGCGGTCGAGATAAAAAAGTGCCAATTTCTGAGCGTAAGCCTGCAAGTAATGATGATGAAGTACAAGAGATGTCTTTTGGAAACTTTATGAGGTATTTAGTTATCTTTTGTATGGTAGTAGCTGTAATTTTATTCTTAGGTGGTCAAATTCAGAGCATCACTAAATCAATGGATTAAAAAAGACGCATCGCAAATAAACGTTAAAAGTTTTGCTGCGTCTTTGCGCGGAAATTTTTCCACAGCATTTTGGAAGAAGTTCTAGAAATCCTACATAGTTCCAATGATTTTATATATTTATAATCTTTTATGTTGAAACTATTGTTTAGCGCCTGCATCCTACCGCTAAGCAGATGAAGGGACCACTGGGGGGTGAGCTCTTGATCATTTTGCCTATATGTTGGGGGAGATTTGGCAAAAGTTATCGCGTTCAATCAGAAGAAGAAGGTGTTTAAACTCGATGAGTTGAACAGTCTTGTTCCTGTCTTTTTAAAAGTCACAAATAGCGCAAAAACAGAAGCGGATGAGCTCTTAAATCAGTTATATTCTTTAACAGATGTGGCTCCTGGTTCAGATTTGGCGAAATCATTAGAAACTGAAATCGATCGTATTATTATAGCTTGGCAAACCAAAATTGAAAAACTTGGTGGAAAAACCAAGGGCTTGTGGTTAGCAGATTTTGATAGTGGCGATGGATATTATTGTTGGAAGTATCCAGAAGAACAAATTTACTTCTGGCACAAATATTCAGAAGGCTTTACTGGTAGAATTCCCATTGACCAAAAGCCGAAGCATTTGGATGTGGTGCCTAACTTAGATCCTCAGCTATAAATAAATACACCTTTTTAAATTGTTCAATATTTTCAACAAAGAGCTGTCAAATCACTCAGCTCTTTCCGAATAAGGTTTTCCCTGGGCTAGCATAATGTTATAAATCCTTTTTACGAGGTAAGTTATGCGCATTGGTATGGCCCAAATAAATAGTCATTTAGGAAATTTTTCTGCAAATGCAGATAAAATTATTGAGTACACAAAGAAAGCTCTCGAGAGAAACTGTGATTTAGTTTTGTTTCCAGAGCTAGCTCTTTTTGGATATTGGACTTCTGATCTTTTAGAGAGACCCAGTATCGTCTCTGCCCAAGATAAAGAACTAGAAAAATTGGCAAAAAAAATTCCTGAAGGAATCGGAGTTTTGTTTGGTGCGGTAACTCACGCTAAAAAAACAGACATTAAGTATTTTAGAAATTCTGCCGTATTTTTACAAAAAAATAAAAAGCCAAAGTATTTCCACAAAGAATTACTTCCTACTTACGAAGTGTTCGATGAGAAAAGACATTTCGCCGAAGGGGAGCTGGCAAAGAACGTTTTGAAGTTTAAAGGAAAGCGTTTATTAGTAAGTATTTGCGAGGATATTTGGGGTTGGGGGGAAGCCTGGGAAGGTACCCGCTATGTGAATAATCCTTTTCGCGCTGTGAGAGCTGAAAAGTTCGATGCGGTTTTAAACTTAAGCGCTTCTCCATTTTCAAAGGCGAAAGATGAGCGTCGTTTAAGCGTGGTGCAAAAGACAGCTAAATATATGAAGTGTCCTTTGGTCTATGTGAATATGGTTGGTGGCCAAGATGAGTTGGTTTTTGATGGTGGGTCCATTGCTGTCGATAAAAAAGGTAAAATCATTGCTGAGAGTTCTTACTTTGAAGAAGACATTAATGTTGCCGACATCGACTCTCTAGAAGGGGGCTTACGTCCTCATAATTTAACTTCTCTTAAAAAGAAAGATAAAGACCTCGAAGCATTTCGAAGAGCCATTGCTCTAGGAATTAGAGATTTTGTTGGTAAAAATGGAATGACGAAAGTGCATCTTGGCTTAAGTGGAGGGATCGACTCAGCCTTAGTTGCTTGCTTGGCTGTGGATGCTTTGGGACCAGGAAATGTAACTTGCATTGCACTACCTAGCGAGTTTAATCACCAGGAAAGCTATGATTTAGCAAAGCAATTGGCTGAAAACTTAGGGACAAAGTTTTATTCTATTCCGATCAAAGATCCTTATGAGGCGATGTTAAATTCATTCGAAGAGAATATTAGCAAGGAAGATTTTGGTTTAATGAATGAGAATTTACAGGCAAGAATTCGTGGAACCTTCTTAATGGCTTATTCCAACCGTCATCATTCTATGCTGCTAACTACAGGAAATAAAAGTGAGTATGCTACCGGTTATGCAACTCTGTATGGAGATATGAATGGTGGTCTTGCTCCCATAGGAGATCTATTAAAAACAGAAGTGTTTGCTTTAAGTGAATACTATAACAAAGAATATGAATTGATTCCCAAAAGAATCATAGATCGTCCGCCAAGTGCTGAGCTTAGACCTGATCAAAAGGATGAAGACTCTTTGCCGCCGTATAAAGTATTAGATCGTAGCATAGAGAAAATTGTTGTTGAGTGTAAACCCGCTACAACAAAAGTAGATAAAGAAGTTTTAAAATTGATTTATCGAAATGAATTTAAACGTTGGCAAGCGGCTCCAATTGTTCGTGTTAGTAAACACGCATTTGGAACAGGGAGAAGGTTCCCTATTACCAACGCTGCAATTTTATAAAAGATCCATTAAGCCTAATTGTTTAGGCTGTCTTTCAATTTGAGGAAACTCTAAAGATTTTCCTGAAAGACTGATTAGATTTTCGATGGCAGGAAGTTTTTCTCCATCGGAAATTTTTTGGATTAATTTCCAAAACAACTGCCCACAATATCCAGCATCTTCTTCGGCACGGTGAAAATCAGTAGTTTGAATGTCGAAGTGTTGAACCAAAGTACCTAATTTGTAGTTCGCCATTCCAGGAATGACTTTTTTTGCAATTCCAAGAGTATCTAAAACAAGGCCTTTCGGTGCTGCAGCCTCGTATTTTTTTATGTCTGCAGTTAAAAACTGAACATCAAAAGCAGCATTGTGAGCCACAATTAAATCTTCGCCACAAAATTCAGCAAACTGAGGAAGAAGGTCTTCAATTAAAGGAGCGTCTTTCACCATATCGTCGGTGATTCCGGTAACCTTCACTACTTCAGCTGGAATGGATTTTTGCGGGTTTACTAGGGTTGCAAAACGAGCAATGGCTTTTCCATTCTCAAACTTTACAGCTCCAATTTCGGTAATTTGCTCTACGCCAGGTAGAAAGCCTGTTGTTTCTAAGTCGAATGCGATATATTTCATACTATTAGTATTACTTAAGAGTTTTAAGTCATTCAAGTTTTCAAAAAGACTTTTACAAACTTTCTAGGTCAGGGGTTATAAGTTGTTGAAATCTATAAAGATTATAAATACGGAAATAGAGATTGAAGCGGACGAACAGCTCAGTGTGTTAGAAAATTTAAAAGCCAATAAAATACCTATAAATAATAGTTGTGAAGGTATGGGGACTTGCACAACATGCCGTATATTTGTGCATTCCGATTTATCCCTATTAAAAAAACCCAATGAAGTGGAAGCTGAGGCAATTGGAGGAAGAGCCTTTGCTATTAACGAGCGCCTAAGTTGTCAGCTAGAATTTGATGGAAATTTAGAAATTGAGATCCCTCGGTCCAATCTTTTAGATGAGCTTTGATTTCTAGGAAAAGCCTGTAAAACCTAAGTATGAAGGTTTCCTTTCTCGATAAATTGTATTAAGATCCTGACTTCAAAAACCAATCAAGGAGAATTTGTGGCTTTGGTTCATGAAATGGAAGCGCAAGGTAATGTGCTTTTTCGTAATCGCTCTTGGATTCCAGCACTATTTGTTTTAGCTGGGGTTGTTTACATCTATTTAGAAGGAATGCAGTTTCCTGTTGAAAATCAATGGTTGTGGATTGGAATTTGTTCTGCCTTTATTTTCTTAGGACAATTTATTCGTGCCTATGCAATTGGATACTCAGATGATCGTACATCTGGTCGTAATACATCTGCGGGTCAGGTTGCGGAGTCTATTAATAAAACAGGGATGTACTCAATGGTTCGTCACCCACTTTATTTGGGGAACTACTTTATGTGGTTAGGAACTTTGCTGTTTGTTGGCTCTTGGGAATTCGTACTTCTTTGTACTTTGGCTTACTGGTTGTATTACGAGAGAATCATGTTCGCAGAAGAACAGTTCTTACGAAAAAAGTTTGGCTCTGAAGCTTATGACGAGTGGTCGAAAAACACTCCTCCATTTTGGCCAAAATTTGCAAACTTCGAAAGACCTAGAAACTCTTTCGATTGGAAAGATACAATTCGCAGAGAGTACTTAGGTTTTTGTGCAGGCTATTATGTAATTTGTATTTTAGCTGTATTTGCCTCTAGCATTGAAGTTGGGTCTTTCGCCTATTCCGAAGAGATTAAATTTTTGTTTTTTGCAAACCTAGGCTTTTTCTTGGTAGTTCGCTTGTTGTCAAAGATGACAAATGTTTTAAGCCCTAAGCGATTACAAGTGTAAAATAAAAATAGAAAGAATGATTAAAAAGCCTCTTTAAAGAGGCTTTTTTTATTAAATCCCTAAAACCTCCACCTCTGGTGGAGGTCTGAGTAATGGCTGAGCCGCAGATTAGAGGTATTATCCCTCCCAACGAAGCAATTAAGCTTCGAGAGGAGGAAACCTTGAA
>JAYZXX010000231.1:0-7516 GCA_036140815.1 Bdellovibrionota bacterium
GCGTTAACCAGCACGCGAATATGAGTATAGAAGCTTCAGAAAACTCAATATCCAAAAATGTTTTACTTGATTAGCGGTCGTCCATATGAGTTTCGCAGCCTAGCGAGAATCTTTGAGCATGGACCAAATTATTTTACGAAGATTTTGCGGCTCTCACCACCAAGCAATCCCAAAAAACAAAGAAAGAGCCCAGCGGCGACTGAGCGCCCCACCCGCATCTACTAAAAATAAAAAAGCACTCCCTCAAAAAAAGAAAGTGCTCCCATCCCCCAAAAACAAATCTAAAAGTCTACTCAGGAATCTCCAAACCACTTCTTTCGACCAATGCCTTCGGATCAATGTCCCGCCCTAAATAGGTTTTTACCCCTTCATTAAAATCTCTACTACCACCGATAGATAGAACATTCTGAATCCAAGATTCTGTCATGATCATTGGATCTTTGGCTTCCTGCAATTTTTTAAACGCATCCGCTTCAATAATTTCGGCCCATTTATAAGAATAATATCCTGCCGCATACCCACCTTTAAAAATATGAGAAAAACGCCCTAGTGTCGAAACTGGAAAATCAACTGGATCGAAAAGTCCATACGGCTCAACAAATTTCTTCTCAAACTCCACTGGGTCATGAATTTGTTCCGCAGCCAAACGATGAATCTCTAAGTCTAACAAACCTAAAAAGGCTGTTTGTCTTAGACCGGCATAACCAGCTTGAAAATTAGAGTTAGCAAGAAAACCATCGACCAACTCATCAGGCAAAGGCTCATTGGTTTCGTAATGCCTCAAAGTTTTTAAGAATTCTTTATTCAGCAAAAAGTTTTCGTTAAATTGCGAAGGAACTTCCACTACGTCCCAAGGAACCTTTAATCCAAATTGATCCAATAACTTAGTATCACTTAAAATAAGATGCAGACCATGACCAAATTCGTGAGCGTAAGTCTTTGCCTCTCTTGGTGACAACAAAACTGGTTCACTATCAACTGGTTTAACTACATTTTGATTAATGCTAGCACTTGGGATTCTTCTTTGCCCCCTGCGATCACGGTAACCACGGATGGCTGGATACATCCATGCACCTCCCCGCTTACCCTTTCTGGCGAATATGTCTACATACAAAAAAGCATAGGTCTTACCATCTCTTAAAACCTCATAGGTTTCTGCGCCTTCGACCATAGAAGGGAGATCTTTTCTTTCCTTAAGCTCAATGCCATAATATTTTTCCATTTCTTTATGGAAGGCTATCTGAAATCTTTTAAATTCAAAATAAGGGTTTAGTTCATTAGAGGAAAATCCCAATTTCTCTTCTTTATAAAGCTCAGACCAATAGGCAAAGTCCCACGGAAAGAGCTCTGAACTATTGGTTTTCTTCTTTTTAAAATCACGTAATTCAGCAATCTCTTTTTTGGCGTTGTAATAGTAAAGATCTCTTAAATTTTCCAAGAAAGAAATTACTTCCACTAAAGAGGGAGCGGCTTTCTTGTCCACAGAATACTCTGCGTAATTGTCGAAAGCCTTTATGGTGGCTAACTCCTGACGAAGTTGCAAGATCTCTGTTATAATAGGTCGATTATCAAAATCTTCAGTAATTCCAATTTGAGAAAAAGCTTTAAAAATCTTCTTCCTGCTTTCTGAGTTTTTTAAACTACCTAGCAAAGCCGGTGTATAAACTTCAGAGGCCGTGAACATATAATGTTCGCTTGAATTGGCTTTCGCTATTTTCTTACCTACTGCCAATAATGAATCCGAAAGACCATCTAACTCGTCTTTCGTAAACTCAACCAAGCTCTTTTCCATATAAGCCAATACATTTGCTCCAAAAGAATCACTAAGCTCCTTCAACCTTAGATTTATCTCCACCACCCTTGCTTCACTGGCTTCATCCATTCTTGTAAATAAATCTTTGTAGGCTTCTACTAATTTTCTTGTTTCCTCAGAAAGTTTTCTATTTTCTAAGGAACGAATCACAAAATTAACACGTTCACTGATAACTTTATTCTTCCGATATTTTGCCATAAAGTTCGTATTCTTCTTTGCAATTTCTGCAGCGACTTCTTCAAACTCTTTGGTACGGTTTGAAAAAACACTTCTAGTTACACTATTAAACTGATCATAGTCCTTAAACATATATTCTAATTTTAAAATAGTGTTTCGAAAATTTGGTTGTATTTCCTTGTTTTCAAATTCCGAAATCTTCTGTTCTAGCTCGACTAGCATTATGTCGTAGGCAGCTTCCACATTATCAGGAGTGATTCTATCCAAACGGATGGTTTGATCTTTTCGACGATTCATATTTTTTACTTCACGAACCAAATCGTGAGCAGAATATTTTGAAAGTTTTCCAGACGCTTGCGGGCCAGATGAAAATGATTCTGCCGATTGTTCGCAACTAGCAGCAAAAATATTTTCGTTAAAAACCAAAAGAACTAAAAGTAGAAAACCCCATAATGGCTTAAGCAATTTAAACTCCCCTCACTCAATTTTTATAGAAGAATCGCTTTTACCACCAATCAAATGACTAAGTGAGGATGATTTACTAAATCTGTAAAATGAATACTCTTTCTATTAGTATATTTTATTAAAGCTATGGGAATTTAATATGGATGATCAGTGCCTATCAATAACTTGGTAAAACGGGAGCCTTCATCCAACGCGCTCTCCTTAAGCTATCTGGGCTTGTAGAAATGCAACTCATTCAAATGATGTCTGATTTTTTCGCATACTTTGTAGCACATTCACTAAATACTGTATATTTTCCATGAGGCAAATCCTTGCCCCATTTAATTACCATTTTGCCTCGCTTGTGCGGCAAAAGCTGCTATACCAGCATTCATGGAAAGCAATGAGATCTACTACATACAAAAAATCAAAGAGGAGCTAAGCCTTCGGCAACGAAAAAATCCTAGCTACTCTTTAAGATCCTATGCTCGCGATCTTGGTATGCATTCAAGCTCCTTAAGTCAGGTCATTCACAGAAAAAGAAACTTACCTTTTTCTAAAGCACAATCGGTGATTCAGGCTCTTGATTTAAATGAAGAAGAAAGAACTTTGTTTTTAAATAGTTTTTACCGTAGTAAAACCAAAATCGACGACATAGATATTAGTGACGTTCAAAAGTCATTTATCGTTAAAAATACTCACCATAAAGTTTTAGCCGAATGGGAACACTTTGCCGTGACGGAACTTTTTGACCTTGATGACTTTTTAGTGACTAAAGAAAGGGTTTCGAAAAAACTAGGTATTACATCAAATCGAACAGAAGTGGTTTTACAAAACCTTTTGGATGCTGGTTTGTTAGAATACGATGTGACAAGATCATGCTACCTCAGACTTCATGAAAACATATCTACAACAGAGGATGTTAGCAACTCAGCCTTGAAACAATCCCATAAAGAAATACTAGAAATAGCGAGTAATAAATTAGAACAGATCCCTTTAGAGTTTCGTGATTTTTCTTCGGTCAATATGGCTGTTGACCCTAGTAAAATCACAGAGGTGAAATCCATTATTAGAGAGTTCCGCCAAAAAATGCTGGCACTGCTTAGAGATGGAGAAAAAAAGGACGTTTATCAATTATCAATCCAATTTTTCCCACTCAGCGTGTTAGAGGAGAACACCAATGAAAAAAAATAATTTAATATTAATATCAATTTTTATGAGCCTTTTTTGTTTGAAAGCCTTTTCAGGGGCCGAAAAAGGTAATGGTCAACTTTCTGTCAGAACCACCGATGGTAAAGTAATTCCTTTTGAGGAATTTGTTTCAGGACAAAAAAAATCCTATCGTGGTTACCTTAAGCTACCGAGAACAACCAAGCTAAATGATCCTTTCGAGAGAAACTACATTCCCGAACTAGATCGATGGATTGAATTTATCGAATCATTCAGCAAAGGTTTTGCACTTGGCATGAAAAAAACGGCAATATCTACGGATTTTGTATTTTTAGATTCAAACATCTCTTTTAAAATAGAAGACTACCCTATCGAAGACGGATTAGGCGTAGACTATTATAAAGCAGCTGGTTACTACCGAGATGAAATCTATGTTTCAATCCCACAAATGGATGAATACACTGATAGTGAAAGATACACAGCAGACGAGTTACGGGCATTTTCAATTGTTCATGAGCTACTGCATCCCTATAGCAAAAGAACAAAGTACACTAAAAAGAAAATATCGGTTCCCACCAAATTAGAACTAGGCACCTTTCTTTTGAACCTAAGAAAAGAGCCAATTTCAAAAATGGATTTCCTCATTGAAACGGCAAAAATGGGGTATCACTTCTGGATTGATGAAGATATTGAGACTAGAATTGAATTTATCCAGCAACTAAAATCCGAAGGACGTATGCGATATCTATCTGAAGATTTCAATTTTAGAGGGCGTGATCAATATAATTTAGAGAAATTAGAAAAATTGAGAGATCTTTTAAACATTAAAAACTCCAAAAAGCCACTTAGTGAGTTGCTGCCCACATACTTAAGTATCCGTGAAACTTTGTTTTCCATCTCAGAATTAGCTTCAGCGGCAACTTCTATTGAAGAACAAGAAATTTACAAAATTTTTTCTAGAATTACTAAAGATGACTTCCTGTTCTGGCTAGATGCCGATGTATTTTCAGGTGAAAAGAGAGACTCTTTGGGAAATATAGACTATAAAGAGTTCCATGGATTAAATTACACGACAAACAGAGAATACCGGCATTGGACATCGGATCAATATACGGATGAAGATTCAAAGTACTACTTTAGAATCATTTTATTCCGTGGATTTCTTTTGCCGTTTTTTCTCCAATATTCACCCATTAATAAGATTTCGGACTTAGACCAATATACAAATACGGGAGAAACTGATTTTCGATGGAAGTTCATTGAATACGACACTCTTAAGTATTCAAGTCTAATTACTCCTTATTTAATACCTTTTGCACAAGAATACCTTAGAAACTGGCAACCAGAAAACCTTTGCACTTTAGAATCTTTGAAACCGATCCGCGATGTAAACCCACTTTTACTTATATATGAACAAGTAGGAAACAGCACATGGCAAGCTAGACATATTGGGACGGAAGAAGAATTTTTAGACTACAAAGGTGAAAAAAACATAGTTATCCAGAGTAACTCAGAAGAGCAAAAACTTTATATAGAAAAGTATCCAGAGATCAGCGCTATGATGGATAAAATTCGAAGAATTGAAAAATGCCTCGAGAATGTAGATCTCTATGACAAGGAAAGTCTAGATTATAAAATTGGAAAAGTCTTAGGCAAAGATCAATCTAGTAAAAAATCAGCGAGAGAGCTTTTTGAAATTCGTCAGGAAATTAAAAATAGTGAGTTTGCTTATGAAGAAGCTCTTCAATCAAGCATTGCCTATATGACTCAAAAAATAATTAAATTTTGCTACGATGAAAGAATCAATAAAACTTGTGGCAAGCTAGAGGTTGAGTTTTCAAAATAAAGCCTCTTGTGGCTGCCTTTTTAGAGGCAGCCTTTTAACATAAAATCATTGTTGGATTTTTTCTTTTGTTATGAATATTGATAAAAAGCATTATAAATCAATCAACTAAAACCCGAAATAAGTCTTAAAATAGTTTACGAAATGCTTTTAAAGTCCTGGTAATCCGCACAAAGAATCGTGTAGTACGGCTTTTGAGTTTTGCCTAGGCTTTTTCCAAATTTTGGGATGCAGGAAATAAACAGAACAATAAATTAACCAGCCGAGTTTCTCAAGCTTACTAACGTAGACTCTTCCTTCTAAACAGCTTTGCGGATTCTTTAAAATTTTTAATCCAATGGCACGATAAACCTTTGCCGCTACTAAAATGGCAAAACGAGCACGCCAAGGAATATAACACATCCCAAGATCCGCACTAGCGTAATGTTTTTCAGCCCGCTCCAATATGGATACTACCACTTCTAAGACCTTTTTCTGAATAGAGATCACTTGGATATTCTTTTTATTCAAACGGATGCCATCTACCCAAGATTCAGGAAGGTACATCCTTCCTCGCTCCAAGTCTTCCATTACGTCTCTACAAATGTTGGTCATTTGCATTCCTAAACCTAAATCCGTTGCATGTTGATAGGCCTTGGCATCCTTGATCCTAAGCATATAACACATCATCAAACCTACGACCCCAGCCACTCGGTAACAATAAAGATAGAAATCTTCTTCGGTATAAATGGTGTCGTGATCTAAATCCCAAGTTACCCCTTTTATTAACTCCTCAGCGTAAGACTTATCCATATCTAAACGATTCGAGGTGACTAAAAAATCACTTACAAAGGGGTAAGCGCCCTTTTCTTCACGGTAGTCTTCCACTACTTTAACTAATAGCTCTCTCGCTTCTTTCTCAGGATTTTCGTCGACGATATCATCCACTTCCCTAGCAAAGCGATATAAACTACTCGCATCCTTGGCCACCTGGATTGGTAAAAACAAAGATGCCATATAAAAGGTTTTTGCATGTTTTTTTAATACCTGGGTATTCTCTCTAGCAATGGCCAAAATTAATTTCCTTGCGGGATAATTTTATCTAGAACTTTTGCCGAGCTCAATACTCCTGGAACACCGGCTCCTGGATGAGTACTGGCCCCTACAAAATATAGGTCTTCCACTTCTTCACTACGATTGTGGTAACGAAAGTAAGCCGACTGAGTAAAGCGTGGCTCTAAGCCAAAAGCGGCACCGTCTTTACTCTGTAAGTCCTTTTCAAAGTAATCAGGGGTGATATAAAAAGAGGTAGCTAAGTTTTCTTTTAAATTGGGCATATGAGTATTCTCAAGATGAGTTAATATCTTATCCATATACTTAGGACCTTCTATGTCCCAATCAATATTACTCAAGTTATTCGGCACAGGCGATAGAACATAAAAAGCATCCTTACCCTCTGGTGCCATAGACTTATCGGTTCTAGCCGGTGCATGTAGGTAAAGGCTAAAGTCATCAGCTAATACCTTTTTCTCAAAAATATCGTCTAACAAAGGCAAATACCTAGGCCCTAACACAATGGTATGATGCTTTAGGTTCTCATAGACTTTGTTTGTACCAAAATAAGCAACAAATAAACTCATAGATGCATGACGTTTCTCCACTTTCTTTGGAGCATGTTTTTTCAGTATATCAGGAGAAATCATCTTCTTATAAACAGTAGCAGGATCTGCATTGGAAATTACTAAGTCACAATCCAGTCTTTCGCCATCTTTACTCACAACGGCAGAAACCTTCTTGCCACGATTTTCAATTTGATCTACGGAAAAAGAAGTTTTGATTGTGATTCCTTCTTCTTCCATTAACTTTCTCATACCACTAATGATGGCTCCAGTTCCCCCCTTTGCAAAATGAACTCCCCACTTTCTCTCTAGCCAGTGAATTAAAAGATAAATACTCGTGATCGAATTTGGATTTCCACCAACCAAAAGAGGTTCAAATGAAAACACCTGACGAAGGTAATCATTTTTAATGTATTTACTGACTAAAGAATATACGCTTCGATAGTTTTCAAGACCTATCATCTGTGGAAT
>JAYZXX010000232.1:0-5370 GCA_036140815.1 Bdellovibrionota bacterium
TACTTTGCCTTTCTTGCTCGCTCTTTAAGCAAAAAAGTCCTGTCAAAATTTCACTACATACAAGCTTTCCTAGGCAAGATGCTTTGAAAAGCTATTATGCTTTCTTGAGGGGAAGCTGTGTTGAAACGATTCTTATTGTTTTTGGGGATAACATTTTATTTATCATTGGGACAAGCAAGCATTCGCTTGTGTGCAAGCACTGCTGTTGATATTAAATCCCAAAACTTAGAGTACTCCGAGAATCTCCTAAAAGCAGGCAAGATACGTAAATGGTTTAGTAAAAAACTTGGTTCAGAGTTTGATAGCATAGAACTCACCGATTTCCTTGGTCTAGCTAGCATTGCTAAACAAGTTAAAGATGCTGATGAGATAAACTTGAAAAACACAGACATCACGCTGCGAGGTGTGTTTGGCGAAATCGCTCTGCAGCTTTTTTCTAGCTACCTAAAGCTTAGTGGAGACCGAATAACAATTGGTAATAATCTTCACGCAGACTATTGGCTGCTATCTAGCTATAAGGGCAAATATTTAATCACAGGATTTCAAGAAATAAAAACAGGAAGTACAGTCCATCATCTCAATAACCAAGTAAGTGGCTTTTACAAAAGACTCTTTGACCCTAATCTTGAAATTTTAATCGATGGTCGCACAATCGACAGAAATGAACTTTACATTCAAACAAAAGACGCGCCTGTATTAGTACAAAAAATGGTTCGAGAGCATCAAAGTTTAAACGAAAATGACCATTCGTTCTATGACTGGATTCATTCTACTTTTGGACCATCTTTCATGACCATCATTATGCCGATGGCTACAAAAAATCATGATCGTTGGGTGAAGAATATTCCAAATGATAATAGTAGCAACAAAGTCCTTTATGAAAAGCATTACCCGATCTATAGGGACGATTTTTTATCGCTTTACCTAGAATTTAAAAGAGTCTTTATTCCTAGAATTTACAAATACAACAAGAGTAAATCTTTCAAAGAATCAACAAACTAACTAAGGGCTTTTCTCATTATTTTACAAAGGCCTTGCCTTTTGCCCCTGAGCTGGGCAAATCTAGTGCCTAGGAGTTCTATGGATCAGGTCAAAGACACATACTACCCAATAAGCCGCCACTACAAAAAGACTTTTGGAGACAGAGTTTTCAAAATTCCGGTAAGTATCGTGGACACATGTCCAAATAGAATGGGCTTAAAAAAAATGGAGACCTGCATCTTTTGTGATGAATGGGGTTCTGCCGCTTACGAAGATTCTTTTGAAAAGACTCTAAAAGAACAAATCGAAAACTACCACGATAAATTAAGCAAAAAGTATAATGCCACGAACTTCGTAATTTATTTCCAAGCATATACAAATAGCCTTGCCGGAATTGAGAAACTAAGAAGCTACTACGAACTTGCACTAAGCTATCCTTTCGTGAAAGGCATCATTGTGGGGACTAGACCAGATTGCCTATCCCCCGCTCTGTTAAGGTTGTGGCAAGAGTACTCTGAAAGAACTTACTTTTCTGTGGAGCTAGGGGTTCAAAGCTTTTTTGAAGAACAAGTAAAATTCTTAAAACGTGGTCATGCCGCAGGAAAATCCATTGAAGCCATTTATCAAATTAAAAAGGCCTGTCCAAAAGTGGAAATCGGCATCCACTTTATTTTTGGTATGCCCAATGAAACCGATGAGCAGATCATAGAGAGTGCCAAAATCACAAACTCTCTACCAGTGGATAATGTAAAATTACATAATTTGCATGTACTGAAAAATACTGGCTTAGAAGTTCTCTATGAAAAGGGAATGTTCGAACCTGTTAGCTTAGAAGAGTATTCCCGCAAATGCGCTCTATTTTTAGACCATTTAAAGGCCCATATTCCAGTCCATCGTTTAGGGGCTTTAGCACCTAGGTGGGACGAATTAATAGCACCTTCTTGGAACCGCTATAAAATGAAAGTCTTCCAGGAAATTTTAATGCATCTGAATGCCCGAGGAGTCAGGCAAGGACGTCTTTCCGAAGAAGTCCCTAACTACGCCTTAAATCAATTTCCAGTGCATTTACACGAAATTAAACCGCTGCCATAAAGCGCCAAGCAAACCAAAGAGATCCAGCAAGGGCAGCGAAAATCAGATTTAAAAACTCTGCAACGTATATCAGACGATTGTGAAAACTATTGGTTTTCTCTTCACTCAATACCATCGTATTTTTCTTACGAATGTACAGGTCATCAAAAAAATGACTCAATATTATGGAAATTGGGATTTGAATCGAAAGAATCGCTAGATATTGCCAAAAATACCAAATGTATTCGAAGTGAGGGTCGTTTCCTTTAAAATGAATCCATTCATTCTTTAAGACTAAAAAGAAGAGTGCAAAACTTAAGATTGGTAAAACTAGAAACTTGTAAGCTAGATATAATTTATTATCCAGCTTGCGTAGAACTCGATTCCAATATTCATCACAGGTTTGTGTACGACTAATCAACAGTTGAAACTTGCTATGTTCCAGTAGATTAGGACTATACTTTCGGATTGCTTGTAGTATTAGAAAGTCATTTTTCAATAAAGAACCAAAGAATAATTTTTTGCCAGAGTGTAGCTCTACTTGATAGCCACCCATAAATTTGGGCGGAACAAGGCTTGGCTTTAGGTTTTTGATTTGCGAAAAATGAATTTCAGATTTTTTCTTTTTAAATTGAATCCAAAGACTATTTCCATCAATCCATATTTTAGAAAATATTCTTGGCCTTACAACAATATAAAGACGAATCCATATTCCAAGAGGAACAGAGGAAGCAAGGATCAACTTAAATCCACCTTGCAACCACCCAAGCTCTTCAATTTGTTCATGATTCAAACGGTACAAAACAGCAATGCTCAACCAAATTATGATATTGGCAGAGTAGTACAGGCGATGCAAAAATGGCCTGTATACAATAATCTCTTGGTTCTCAATGCCCTCTTTCATGGATTTATTTTACTTCAAATTCTCCATCTTTCAATCTCTGAAAATAGCTTTTGCTTTCTTTCAAAAGCTTTGGTGATAAAATCGCGATGGCCAAGACATTGGGTATTACCATCAATCCATACATCAGATCAGAAAAAGAAATAATCACTTTTTGTGTCCACATGGCACCGATAAAAGCAACAACACAAAATACGATTTTATAAAACACGATGCCTCTTCCACCTGTCAAATAGTCTAAGGCTCTCTCACCATAATAAGACCAACTTAACAAAGTCGAGTAGGCAAAAAGGAATACGGCCACAGGAACAAAAAACTTACCAAAACCTGGAATTGCCGAATCAAAGGCTTTTGCCGTTAGCAAGGCCCCTGTAAGTTTGTTTCCAGTCACAGGATCAACTGCATCTGTCCAAGCACCTGAAATTAAAATCACCAAAGCTGTCATCGTACAAACTACCACTGTATCAATGAATGGCTCAAGCAAGGCAACCGCCCCTTCACGGATAGGTTCTTTTGTCGCCGCCGCAGAGTGAGCAATTGGTGATGAGCCCACACCTGCTTCGTTTGAAAAACAAGCTCGACGCACGCCCCAAGTAATTACAGTAGCGACTCCAGCCCCAGCAAATCCACCTGTTGCAGCCGTACCATTGAAAGCTCCATCTATGATCATCATCAACAATCCTGGAATCGCTGATGCATTACTTAAAATAACAATTAAAGAACCCACAATGTAGATAAGCCCCATAACAGGAACCACTTTTGAGGTCACACTTCCAATTCTTTTGATTCCCCCAATGATCACAATTCCTGTTAAAACAGCAAGCACTAAGCCTGTAACAAAGTTTGGAATTTGAAACTGACTATTCATCAATGTGGCTACTTCATAGGTTTGAAACATATTGGAGGCACCAAAAGTTGCAAACAAACAAGCAATCGCAAAAAATACTGCCATTGGCTTCCAAGCTTTTCCTAAGCCCCTTTCAATATAGTACATAGGACCACCATGCACTTCTCCTTTTTCATCGACATGACGATACATCAATGCCAAAGAGCACTCAGAAAATTTTGTTGCCATACCAACCAATCCCACAACAATCATCCAAAACACGGCTCCTGGCCCACCAAAGCTAATTGCGATGGCAACACCCGCTATATTTCCTAAACCGATTGTGGCTGATAAGGCTGTACACAAAGCTTGAAAGTGATTGATTTCTCCTGGGTCGTTGGGGTCATCAAATTTCCCTCGCACCACATCAATTGCGTGTTTAAAGCCTTTGATTTGAACAATCCCAAGGGCGATGCTTAAACTAAGTCCCGCTCCAACTAAAAGTATTACCAGCGGAGGCCCCCAAACAATCCCCACGGCTTGATTTAAAAACACTTCGACACTATCAATGAAACTTGCTTGTATTTGTAGATTTCCCATGAGGGAAGCCTACCATCAAAGCCTTTAGATTCAATCTTTTCAATAAGTAAGGCCTATTTACTGCCATTATCTTGCGCATTTAAAAAAACTTTATTCGGGAGTGGGCGCAAAAGAGGAAATTTTTGAATCCAAATCTTACTTAGAAAACAAATTTATTGCGAAAGCATTCTACCCAATTTTAAAGGCAGCATGTCGAAAAGCTAGCCCGTGCAGCTAGCTAAAATAATTCAAAGCACAAACTGATGGAATTCGGTGAAATCTATCAACTCCAGCCGACATTTATGTTATCAAAATATGGTAAATTCACAGATTTGGAGGAAAGCATGGAAGTAAGCAGCAAGCCCGCGAATGAAGCAGTAAAGGGGCATTTTCGTAGCTTAAAAGGAGAAAGCAGTATGAACAATCTATTCAATCAATCTACAAACTCATTAGTTCCTCGCCACATAGGCCCAACTCCAACTGAGCAATCTGAAATGTTGAATCAAATTGGATTTGAAAGCCTAGAAAAACTTGTAAAAACGACGATCCCAGCAAGTATCTATGATGACTCTCCTTTAGGTATCGGTAAAGCTTACTCTGAAAAAGATGGCTTAGAACTTTTAAAAAGTATCGCTTCTAAAAATGAAATATACCGTTCTTATATTGGCCAAGGCTACAATGCCTGCATCACTCCAAGTGTGATCCAAAGAAATATTTTAGAAAATCCAGGGTGGTACACACAGTACACTCCTTACCAGGCTGAAATCTCACAGGGAAGAATGGAAGCACTTTTAAATTTCCAAACTATGATTACTGATCTTACCGGTTTAGAAATTGCCAATGCATCTCTTCTTGATGAAGGAACTGCTGTGGCAGAAGCCATGAATTTGTCTAAGGCCTCTGCGGGTAGAAATAAAACTAAGTATTTCGTTGATAAATACTGTCACCCACAAAGTATTGAAGTGGTACAAACTCGTGCCCAAGCCGTTGGAATCGAAGTAGTGATTGGTGA